>NZ_JBKFEE010000004.1:0-439803 GCF_046503825.1 Asticcacaulis sp. W401b | reverse complement strand
GGTCGAAACATGGCGAATTTTGGGGTACATAGTACCGTAAAAATTTGAAAAGTTGAAGGCTTAAGGATTAAATATATTATTTGGAAATCTTTGTTTACGAGGCGAAATTCAATAGATGCAGATGGCGGTTGATAGTAAAAATAGCGCGAAAAATGCCCTAGATAAAAATACCGTTGAGAATCAAGAATAGTTTATTTTGACGGTATATTTTGCGGTTCAAGTTATCCACAAAAATTAATTCTCGAGCCGTTTCAAGTAACTAGTAGGGCCGTCATTATCGAGTGGGATAAGTCCACCGGGATCGGCCACCCCGTTCTCTTGCATCGACCGGGAAACCTTCGACGCCGTGGCGGCGAGCCCGGATCAGCGCGCCTACATGAACATCGACCGGACGAGACTCGGACACTGAGGTTACTCCTTAGAAAAACACTCGCCCAGAAGAGGTGCCATGATGGCTCGACGATGTTACTCCAGGATTAAATCCACCACCATAACTTGTAGGTGAAGATCTGCCGTTCCACGGTGGGGGGACAGTTGGAGACAAGAGGCGGGACCTGGGTGCAGGACGGCTATAAGCGATTTGGGCGGGTTGCTGGAAGATAGGGAGAACACGGACCCTCCCTCCCATGACCCCCACCAAAATCCTTTTCGGGGACGGACACCGTGCCGCCGTCGATTTCGGTGGCCGATGCGCGTAACGCCACCAAGGCCTTCGGGGGCAAGACCCTGCTATGGGACAATTATCCGGTCAACGATTTTGGCGAATCCGCCGGTCGTCTGCTGATGGCGCCTTATGCGCGGCGTGAAGCCGGCCTGTCGGCAGAGCTGAGCGGCATTGTCTCCAACCCTATGAATCAGGAGGTGGCCAGCCGCCCGGCGGTGACGGGGCTGGTGGCCTTTGCGTGGAACGATCAGGCCTATGACGGCGAACGCACCTGGCGGGCAGCGGCGCGTGATCTGGCCGGGAATGATCCGCAGGTGACCCAGGCGCTTCTGACCTTTTTCGATACGCAGCATCTGGCTCCCACCTTTGGTAATCAACCGTGGCAGACACAGGTGCCACAACTGAGGGCCGCCATCAACCGCGTGCGCGACGCGTTGGCCGGGACGGATATGGCCGAGCGTCAGGCAGCGCTGAGCGCCCTGTCGCAATGGGCCGATGATCTGAGCAACGCGCCGGACCGCATCCGCGCCGGGGTGACGGACAAAGGCTTTGTCGAAGAGGCCACTCCTTGGCTGACGGCCACCGCCCTGTGGTGCAAGGCGCTGCGCCTGACCGTCGATGGGCTTCAGGCCGCCGATGCCCAAACGGCTGCGGACCACTTTGCGGCGGCGCAAGGCCTGGCGGCCGAGGCCTCCAAACTGCGCACCATACCCGGCGCCACGCGCCCCGAAGGCCCGATCAGGATCGCCGACGGGGTGCTCGATGTGTTTATCACTGAGGCCCCGAATCTGGTCTACTGGCCCTGACTATCCTTTTGCAGGCGGTGACGTAGATGCAGGCTAACACCGTGCGGTGCTCCGGTCTTGACCCACACCGCGTCGTAGCGGACCTTGAAACTGAAGGCGTTCTTCATAATTCGCGACGAACCTCAAAAGCAAGATCCCAAAATGTCACTTTCGGACGCCGCAATCCGTTGTGTTAAAAGCAAAAAAAAAGGAATTCAAACTGTTCGATGAGGCGGGGCTTTACCTGCTGATTAAGCCCCCTGGATCGAAGCTTTGGCGATTCAAATATCACATCCACGCCACGGCTTTGAGGCTGCGCACCTCGACCACCTCACTGGGTTCGTCTGGCGGGTGAAACAGGCCCGCGGGCGTGTTGATACCGATCAGAAAATGCTTCGTGAGGTCCAGTCCAACGCAGGATAATGAAGCCTCTTACCTTCTGGTGGATCGATTTGGCCGTAGTGGCGGGTTACCTGTCCGGACGCGTAAGTATCCAGGTGAGCGCTTCGATCTGTTCCTTCAGGGCGGCGACTTCCGTCGTCAGCTCGCCAATGGCTTCGGCCTCCGTGGCAGGGGGCGACGGCGTGCCCTTGTCCGCCTGAACCCGCTGCATGGCCTCCAGCATCACACCGATAAACAGGTTCAGCACGGTAAAGGTCGCCACCAGAATGAAGACGATCATGAAGGGAATGGCGGCGGCGTGGGTGGCCGCCAGACTGCGCGCCATGTCGGCCCAGCCTTCGAGCGTCATGATCTGAAACAGGCTGAACAGGGACGCATCCAGCGTGCCGAACCACTGCGGGTGCGTGGCCCCAAATAGCTGGCTGGCCATCACCGCCGAGACGTAATAGATAATCACCAGTATAGCGCCGATGGACCCAATACCGGGCAGGGCCGCCACTATGCCGCCGATGACGCGCCTCAAGCTGGGGAAGACGGAAATCAGACGCAAGACCCGCAGCACCCTGAGGGCGCGCAGGACGCTGAAGGCACCTGCGGCCGGAAGCAGAGACACGATGATGATGCTCGCATCAAACAGGTTCCACGGGTCACGAAAGAACCGCCAGCCCTGAGCAAACAGGCGCAGACCCAATTCCAGCACAAAGACGGACAGCAGGATCTGATCAATGGACGATAGAAACGCGCCCGCCGAAGCCATGATGGCGGGATAGGTCTCCAGCCCCAGAACGAGCGCGTTGAGAATAATCAGCGTGACGACCGTCGCGGTAATGGCAGGGTGTTCGATGATCGTCAGGACCTGACGCCGTGCGGACCTGAACGTCATGGCCTGTGACCTCCCGGTTTGTGGGTCTTGATGAGCGAAATAATCACACCGGCGGCAATCAGGCCCAGCGTTACCCCCAGCGAGATATTGGCGGGAAACTTCTCCAGACCCATGGCATCGGCGATAAAGGTCTTCGAGCCAATGAAGATCAGCACGATGGCCAGAGCGGGTTTCAGATAGCGGAAGCGATGGATGATCGCCGCCAGCGCAAAGTACAGCGCGCGCAGTCCGAGAATAGCGAAGATATTGCTGGTGAAGACGATGAAGGGGTCCAGCGTGATGGTGAAGATGGCCGGCACGCTATCAACCGCAAAGATCAGATCAACAAATTCGATCAGGGCCAGCGCGACCAGAAGCGGCGTGGCATAGGTGCGCCATTTGCCGGTTTTGGGATCAGGCTGTCGGGTCAGGAACTTTTGCCCGTCGAGGCCCGCGCTGATCGGAAAGACGCGCCGCATCAGCTTCAGCAGCGGATTGTTGCCGATGTCCGGGTGCTTGTCGCCGACAAACAGCATCTTGATGCCGGTGAAAATCAGGAAGACGGCGAAGACGTACAGCACCCAGCTGTATTGCGACACCAGCGTGGCCCCCAGCGCGATCATGAAGCCGCGCAGGACGATCACGCCCAGTATCCCCCAGAACAGCACGCGGTGCTGATAGAGGGGCGGGATGGCAAAATAGGTGAAGATCAGCGAGATAACGAAGACATTATCGAGCGCCAGTGTCTTTTCGACGATAAAGCCCGTCAGATATTCCTTACCGGCCTGATCGCCCAGCGACCACCACACCCAGCCCCCAAAGGCCAGTGCGATGGCAATATAGAAGGCCGACATCCACAGGCTTTCGCGGATGCTGACCTCATGCGTCTTGCGATGCAGAACGCCGAGGTCGAAGGCCAGAAGCGCGATAACGATGCCGATGAAACCGGCCCACATCCACAGGGGCTTGTCCATCACCGGCGTGACGAGAAAGTCCATCATACGGATCGATCCTGTTCATCAGAAAAGCGGGCGGTGTGGGGGCGCGCCGGACGCTGACGGGCATAGATGGGCATCAGTCCGTCGAGATTGAGCGCCACGATCTGGTTCATTTCGCCCTTATCGAGCCAGACGCCGCGGCATTGCGGGCATTTGTCGATCCGGACGGGTCCATGAGTCTTTTCCTTGAGCGGTATCTGGCAGTCGGGACAGCAGCGCAGGGGCATGGGGTCGCCTGTTTGGAGTGAATATCAACCTGTCATTTTTAGCGCGGCCCGATGCTGCATTTCCGTTGGGAAGTCAGGCCGATGGCGCTGTTTTTCCGTGGCGTCATTTTTACGGCGCGTTTACAGCCCGGCGGCGCGAAAACAGCGAACTGAGGCCCTGTTCGATACAGCGCCTTGGCGTATCGGCACGCTAGGGTGAAGGGGCTCAGAACGAAAGCGAGCCTTTCAAGCGAACCCCTCAAAGGAGATGACAATGCAACCCCGCGGCCACTCCCGCGACCTGTTCAGTGGGAGCGGAGCCACCACCAGAACCCTGAGCATGGACGGCGATCTGCGCCGCTACATGATGGGCATATATAACCGTATGGGTCTGGCCTTGCTGATCTCAGGCGGTGTCGCCTTTCTGGCGGCGCAGTCCCCCGGCTTCATCAATGCGGTATACGTCATGTCGGGCGACCGCATCAGCGGCCTGACGGGCCTCGGATGGGGTCTGGCCTTTGCGCCCCTGGTGATGGCCATGGTGTTAGGCTTCGGCGTGATGCGCATGAGCCTCGCCACAGCGCAGTTCAGCTTCTGGGTCTTTGCCGCCATTATGGGCCTGTCGCTGACCTCGATTGTGCTGGCCTACACCGGTGCGTCCATCGCGCAGGCCTTTCTGATCACGGCGATCACCTTCGGCCTGACCAGCTTCTGGGGCTACACCACCAAACAGGACCTGACGCGTTTCGGCGGGTTTCTGATGATGGCCGTCATCGGCCTGATCGTCGCCAGTCTGGTCAACCTGTTGCTCCAGAGTTCGTGGCTGCAACTGGCCTTGTCGGCTCTCGGCGTGCTGATCTTCACCGCGCTGACGGCCTATGACACGCAACGCCTGAAGGGTCTCTATTGCGATCTGTCCGATCAGGGGGAGACCCGCGGCAAGATCATGATCCTGGGGGCCCTGTCGCTCTACATCAACGTCATCAACATCTTCACCAGCCTGCTGCACCTTACCGGTGAGCGGCGATAACCGGGAGAGACGACCATGGACTACGATGATTTTTACTTCGACGAAACCGGCAATCCCTACCGCGAGCGCCGCTCCCGCCGGGCCGCCGAACGTGAAGAAGACATCCTGATCGACACTCTGAGTTTCCGCTCCTCGCGCCGCGAGGCCCGCAAGCGCACCGAGCGCATGAACAACAGATTGTTGCGATAAAGGGATCGGTTCCCGCGCCATCGCCCCCCCAGCGCAGGGAACCGTTTTCGCCCGGATCGGCTGAATAAAGCCGGATCACGGGCCGTCCAGCGGTAGGAGAGACCGCTGCCGGAAGCCGCCGGGCTGGTGCACCGGCGGCTTCCATTTTTTTGATGGATCGCCTCTCAGGGGTTTCGACCGACAGTTCCGCTATCCTTTCGCCCCAAACGGATTTAGGCTCAGCCTCATGCGTCTGCCGCCCTTTCTGGATCATCCTCCCTTGCCGGTGCTGCGCGGCCAGCGCGCCTTGTGGCAGGAAGCGCTGCTGAGCCTTGTCATGGTGTTTGCGGCCGCCTGCGTCAGTTATGTTCTGATGCAGTCCGGCTTTCCCTCGCCCGAAGCCTTGAGCATCCTGTTTGTCCTGCCCGTTCTGGCGGCGGCGATCTTCCTTGATCTGCGGCTGGCGCTGGTGACCGTGGCGCTCAGCGTCATCACCTACAATCTGGTGCTGCTGCCGCCCTTCTGGACTTTCGACCTGACCAACCCGCAGGCGGTGGCCAAGATCGTGGTGCTGCTCATCGTCACGCTTGTGGTCAGTGCCCTGACGACGCGCCTGCGCCGCATCACGGGCGAAAGTCAGGCGCGCGAAAACGTCCTGGGGGGACTTTATCAACTCAATCAGGACCTTGTCGGCAAAACCACGGTGGCGCAGGTGCAGGCGGCCAGCGAAGCCTGTCTGAGCGCCCTGACCACCGTGCCCTGTCAGATCTGGTATAAGGATGTGCCCGTTGATGACCCGCTGTTGTCCGAAGCGGCGCAGGAAGGCGCGTCAGCCGGGGCCGGTCAAGTGCTGGCGCCGCACGACCCGCGCCTGATCCTGCCCCTGATCGATGGCGAAAACACGCTGGGGGTGCTGGTCTTTACGCCGCAAGACCATGCGCCGTTTCCGGTCGAATTGTTCCCCCCCAGCCTGTTGCCGACCCTGGCCGCGCAGGTCGCCAGTGCCCTCAGCCGCGCCGCTTTGGCCGAAGCGCACGAACAGCAGGTGCGTCAGGCCGACCGCGAGCGCTTCATGAGCGCCATGCTGTCCTCGCTGTCGCATGACTTCAAGACGCCGCTGGTCGGCATAGTCGGCGCGCTGGAAGCGCTGGAAGGCCGCGTGGATAGCGAGGCGCGGGACATTGTCGCGGATGGTCTGGCCGAAGCTCTGAGGCTGAACCGCTATGTGGTCAATCTGGTCGAAATCAGCCGGCTTGAGTCCGGTGTGCGACCACGCAGCGAGCCCTTGCATATCCGCGACGCCGTTTCCGGGGTTCTGCGTACCCTGCGCCCCCTGATCGGCCGCCAGAAGTTTCGCATTACGGTCGAAGCGGGGTTTCCCCTTCTCAACCTCAATGCCTCGCTGTTTGACCTTGTCCTGCTGAACCTGATTGAAAACGCCCTCAAATACGGCCCGCCCGAAGGCGAGATCACCATTGATGCCCGCGTCACTTCGGACGGCGTTGAAATTGACGTCGATGATGAGGGGGCAGGCATTCCGCCGCCATTGCGTGAGCCGGTTTTCACCAAGTTTTATCGGGCCGTAGAGGGTGATCGCAAGATAGCCGGCACCGGGCTGGGGCTTTACATCTGCCGCGAGATCGTGGCCTCCTATGGCGGGCGTATCGAGGCCATAGACCCACCCGATGGCACAGGGGCCTGTATGCGCGTCTGGCTGCCGGAAGCGGCGACACTGCGTCTGGCGACCCTTGAGGAGGAGACGGAATGAGCGGTTTGCAGCCCAAGGTGCTGGTCATCGAAGACGATCCGCAGGTGCGCAAATTTTTGACCATCACACTGACCTCTCACGACTACACGGTCATCCCGGCCGAGACAGGACGCGAAGGCATTCGTCTGGCGACCTCGGTCAAGCCGGACGCTGTGCTGCTGGACCTCGGTCTGCCCGATATCGACGGCACGGAGGTCATAGGCTCCATCCGCAGCTGGTCCAAAATGCCGATTCTGGTCGTGTCGGTGCGCGATCAGGAAGAGGAAAAGGTGAAGGCCTTTGATCTGGGGGCCAATGACTACGTCACCAAACCCTTTGGCACGGCGGAACTGATGGCGCGCCTGCGGGCCTCTTTACGCGACTCCATCGTCGCTTCCGTCGAAGATACGCGGGTCGAGGTCGGCGATCTCTGTATCGATCTGGCGGCGCACAAGGTGTCCGTCCGCGACACCCCCATCAAGCTGTCGCCCAAGGAGTTCGCCCTGCTGAAGGTTCTGGCCACTCACGCCGGAAAACTGCTCACCCACAAATATCTGATGCAGAAGGTATGGGGCGAGGCTCAGGCCGACGACAACCAGTATCTGCGCATCTATATCGCCCAGTTGCGTCAGAAGCTCGAAATCGACCCGGCGCGCGATCAGTTCATCGTCAATGAGCCCGGCATTGGCTACCGGCTTGAGGCCACGTCAAAGACCAGCTGAAACTCAGGTTTGTTGCGCGCGCAGGCGCTGGTACAAAAGCCGGGTTTCCAGAAGGTTCGAAATGCGTAAAGCCACTTCGATCACGTCGAAAGGCTTGGCCACAAAGTCCTTGGCCCCCAGCGACAGGGCGCGGCGGCGGGCCTGAAGCGTCGTATCCGCCGTCAGCACCAGAACCGGGCGGTATTCATCGGCGCGTTCGTGGCGACCAAAGGCTTCCAGAAGCTGAAACCCGTCCACTTCGGGCATCATCAGGTCGAGTAGCACCAGATCAGGCGCGAGGTCGATATAGGCCTGCATGGCACGCGCCGGGTCGGTAATGCCGTGCACATCATTATAGCCTTCGCGTTTCAACAGCGCGATCAGCAGCAGCACATTGGCCTCTTCGTCGTCGATGACGAGGATACGGCGTGACAGAAGGTCTCCCGGTGCGATCAGGTGTCCCGGCATGGTCGTGGTCTCAGGTCTCTGGTTTATCGGATGTCGATGAGGCTGCGGGCAGGGTGAACCAGAAGCGCGCGCCCTGCGCCGGGGCCTCATAGCCAATCTGCCCGCGCATGGATTCCACAAGGCGCTTCGACAGGGCCAGCCCCAGCCCCGTCCCCTCAACCCGCGTCTTTGATTGCTGACCCAGCCGGTCAAACGGCGTGAACAGGCGTGAGGCCGCCGACGGGTCGATGCCTTCGCCATCGTCTTCGACCTCGATGCGAATGTCGTCGCCCTTGCGCCCATAGGCCAGACGCACGCAGGTGCCGGTACGGTTATATTTGGCCGCATTGGCAATCAGGTTCAGAAGGACCTGTATCAGCCGCCGCCGGTCGGCCTGGGCGATCAGGCCCGGCTCGGCCGCCTCAAGCTGGAAGCTCAATCCGCCCGTAGCCACAATCGGCGCGGCCAGCGCGTGCACCTCCTGCACCACGTCGTCCAGATCGACCGCTTCGATCGACATGTCGGTCGCCCCGGCCTCGATGCTCGAAATATCGAGCAGGTCGTTGATCAGCGACAAAAGATGCCGTCCGGCCTTCATGATCTGCTGCACGGCGGCCCGGTGCGGCGGCGACAGCGTCTCTTCATCCAGCTCCAGCAACTGCCCGAAGCCCAGAATGGCGCTCATCGGCGTGCGTAGTTCGTGGCTGGTCCGCGACAGGAATTCGCTCTTGGCCAGATTGGCGGCAATGGCGTCCTCACGCGCCATGCGCAGCGCCTCTTCGCTACGGCGGCGCTCAGTCATGTCGCGCGTCACCTTGGCAAAGCCGCGCACCTGACCATTATCGTCGTGCAGGCTGGTGATCACCACATTGGCCCAGAAGCGCGAGCCGTCCTTGCGCAGACGCCAGCCCTCGTCTTCGACCGTGCCGCGGTCGCGTGCCCGTTGCAGCATCTGGGCGGGCAGAAAGTCGCGCGTTTCGTCGGGGTAGAAACGGCTGAAATGCTGCCCCAGAATTTCCGGTGCCGTCCAGCCCTTGATGCGTTCCGCCCCCAGATTCCAGCTCGTCACCACGCCATCGGGATCAAGCGCAAAAATGCCGTAGTCACGTACCTCTTCGATCACGAGGCGGAAGCGTTCCTCGCTTTCGCGCAAGGCCTGTTCACGGCCACGCAGGAGCGCGCTGGCGCGCGTCAGGCGCTGCGCCAGCCGCCCGATCTCATCGGCGTCCTGCGGCAGGTCGTTCAGCGCCTCGCCCTGCGCCAGTCGCTCGGCATTGTCCTCAAGGTTGCCGATACGGCGCACAATGCCGGTCGAGAACAGATAGACGGCCGCCAGACTGCCCAGAAGGCCGACAATGGCGCTGATGGCCGTGAGGAACAGGAAGCGGTTGCGCACCTCTTCCACGCGGCGCAGCCTTTGATCGAGAAGTGCGTTTTCGCGCACCTGAATGCGGTCGATTTCCTGCCGCATGGCGTCGAGCACGATCTTGTTGGACACCAGCGCGGCCTCGATCTCAGCCGTATGGCGTCCGTTACCGGGCCGCCCGTCGGCCAGTTCGACAATGGTGTGCAGGCCTTCGCGTTTGCGCACCGCCAGCGAGCGGATGCGCTCAAAACGCTGACGGATTTCGGCGTCGCGGATGATGCCATCCAGTCTGTCAAAGGTCGACGGCAGATCGGCCTCGGCCTTGCGATAGGGTTCGAGAAACCGCGCCTGCCGCGTCAGCACATAACCGCGCACCCCGGCGGCGGCTTCGGCCAGAAGGGCGTGCACCTGATAGGTGTCGCGCTGCACGGCGAAGGCGCGGCGCACATCGTCTTCGGCCTCTTCCTCGGCATGGCTGGCCTGAAACAGCAGGCTCAGCGACACCAGCAGGATGGCCAGCGGCAGAGCCACCACCACCAGTCCCTTGAGCGCCAGCGGCCGGTCGGCCCAGAAGCGGGTGAGAAAGCGCGCCAGCCTCATGCCTCACGCCCCCCCGGCAGATGCCGCGATGCCAGCACCGCCGCCTGTGTGCGGTCTGTGACCCCCAGCTTGGCGATCAGGCGCTCGACATGCGCCTTGACCGTCGCCGGGCTGATGCCTAAGGACCGCCCGATCTCCTTATTGGTCATACCTTCGGCGATCAGATGGACGATTTCGCGCTCGCGCCCGGTCAGGCTGGACAGGGTAGCCGGGTCGCGTTCAACCGGTTCTGGCGCGCGCATGGCGGCGCTGACCAGATCGAGCGGCAGGGCGGTCTGCCCCTGCGCCACACGCACAATGGCCGCTTGCAGATCGTCAATGGCGGTATCTTTCAGGACATAGCCCGCCGCACCCGCCGCCAGAGCTTCGCGCACATAGGCGGGCAGGTCGTGCAGGGTGAGCATCAGCACGCGCGCCGACAGCCCCAGGGCCGCGATGCGTCGCGTGGCTTCAAGGCCGTCCATATCGCCCTTCAGGCGCACATCCATCAGCACCACGTCCGGGCACAAGGCCTCGGTCAGGGCAATGGCGGCCGGGCCATCGGCGGCTTCGCCCACCACGCTGAATCCGCTGCTGGTCAGCACGGCCTTCAGCCCCTCACGCGCCAGGGCGTGGTCGTCAACAATCAGGATGCGCAAGGGATCGGCGGTCAAAAGGATACCTTCACAAGGGTTGGGGGAGGTGGGCGGTAACGCTGACGCCTTCGGGACCGGCCTCCCACAGGAGGTGTCCGCCAATGGCCAGCATGCGTTCGTGCATGACTTCACGCCCCACATGCATCCCCTGCTGCGCCTGCGTGCCGGTGGGCTCCGTGTGACTCAGGCCGCGCCCGCCATCGCTTATACGCAAGGTGATACCCGCAGGCGCATCGGCGCTTAAGCTCAGGGTGACCGGGCAGGGGCCCCCGGCGTGCTTACGGATATTGCTGACAGCCTCCTGCGCCACACGAAACAGGGCGGTTTCAACGGCGGAGGGCAGGGGCATGGCCCCCTCGGGCACGTCAAAGGTCACGGTATAACCGTCCGTCTCCAGTGCCTCGGCCAGATAGCGCAGGGCAGCACGCAGCCCCAGATCGTCGAGCAGGGTGGGGCGCAGTCCGCCGATAATGGCGCGGATTTCCTGCACCAGCTCGCGCGCAATCTGCGCCAGACGCGCCCGCTGCGGTCCGGCGACGGGTTCCTGCGCGCGATCCGTCCCGCCTTCGAGCAGGCGGACCAGCGCCGTCGCGGTCTGAGCCACGCCATCGTGCAGTTCGTGCGAAAGGCGGCGGCGTTCGTCTTCCTGCGCTGTGAACAGGCGTCCGACGACGTATTCCAGCCGCTGTTCGCGCTCACGCAAGGCGGCGGTCAGGCGGCCGCGTTCGGCCTCACGCTCGATGCGGCTGGCCGTGGCCCCCATCAGTTCCAGAACGAGCCGCACCGCTTCGCGGTCCTCGCCATCCGGAATGTCGCTCAGATCAGCGAAGCCGTCGATAATGACGAAGGCGAAGGGAGCCGTAGCCATGCCTTCGCTCTGACCCGGCGCGCGCAGACCCAGCCCCGGCCCCTGTGGCGCGATAGACGCCCGGCCCCGCCCCAGAAAATGCGCCAGTCGCCCGGCGCAACTCTGAAGCACGGTCTCGACCGTGGTCATCTCGGCCAGCGCCAGTTCGCCCCCGGCCTGCGACAACAGCCGCAGACGCGCCGCCCGCGCCTCGGCTGCGCGATAAAGCTCGCGCAGTTCGGCGACGGTTTCAATCTGCGCAGATAGCAAAGGGGAGGCGCTTTCCATTGCCTGTCTCTATACCGGGAAAGCCCTGTTGTGCATAGGCCATCCGGCCTAGGCCGCAAGGCGCGCCAGTCGGCGGATGCGCTGCCGTCCCGTCTGCCCCTACCTTCTCCTCACAAGCCGCAACGACGTTGATGGCGTTTGAAGAGGAAAGGTGCAACATGATGAAAAAGATGAACTTGAAGGCCGCCTGTCTGGCTCTGGCCCTGCCGCTGGCCTTTGCCGGCGCCCCGGCGCTTGCGGCTGGTAATGCGGCTCAGATCAGCCCGGCCGTCTATGCCCCGATCACCGTGGCCGAAGTCGAAGCCGCTCAAAAGGCCTGGGGCGAGGCGCTGGTCGCCATTTCGACCGAAAATGACAAGAACGGCTACGCCGCTGCCAAGCGTCTGGCGGAAAAGGTGCTGGATAGCGCCTATGGCTACAATTACGGTCCGGTGCTGTTCAAGCCGACCCTGACGGTGGCCCCGCAAACCTTCCGCACGACCCGTGACGGCGCGCTGGCCTATTTTGTCGGCGGCGACACCAGGTTCCCGAACGACAAGGGCTTTGCGCTCAAGAGCTGGCGTAGCTTCAAGATCGACAATGCCGGCATCGTCATCACCGGCGACAGCGCCATTTCCATGGGCAATGTCACCCTGACCGATGCCAAGGGCAATGTCACCGTGGTGGACAAGACCTGGGGCTATGTGCGTGACGGCGAAGGCAAGCTGCGCATCGTTCTGCACCACTCCTCCCTGCCCTATTCGGCTAAGTAATACCCCCCCTTACTTAAGCCGTGCGCAGGCGGGTCAGGCGCTGACCCCCCGTCTTCTGACCCGCCTGCGTCTTTTTTCTTTCAAGGTCCGTTTGATGTTTCGCATAACCCGGCTGGTGCCGCTCGCTTTTGGTTGTCTTTTGCCTTTTGGCGCTCAGGCGGCGAGCGAAGACACAGCCGTGTGGGGTGGCCTGCATTCCCAGTTCAAGCTGAACGACCGGGTCTCCGCGACGGTAGAAGTGCAGAAGCGCTTTAACAATGACGCCTCGCGTCTGGGGCAGTATCTGATCCGCCCCAGCGTTAGCTATGCGTTCAGCCCGACCACCCGCGGGAGCTTGGGCTATGCCTTCGTGCAAACCAATCCGCCGGGACCGGCCAAGACGGATGAACACCGTCTGTGGCAACAACTGACTTACCGCGTGGCGGCCTTTGAGGGCGGCGCGGTTCTGAACGGGCGCACGCGTCTGGAGCAAAGGCAAATAGATGGGCGCGACGACATGGGCTGGCGTCTGCGTCAGCAGATACGTTTCAGCAAGCCGCTCACTCAAAAAGTCACGGGCGTGGTGTGGAGCGAGGCCTTCTGGGCCGCCAACACCACGGACTGGGGGCAACGCGAAGGCCTTGAGCGCTGGCGCAACAGTGTGGGCGTATCTGTTCCTCTGACGTCCCGGCTGACGCTTGAGCCGGGCTATATCCATCAGTGGGTGCGCCGTCCCCGCGAAGACGCTGTTGACCATATTGTCAGCCTCAGCCTGACCGCGCAGTTTTAAAGGATTTTTCGTATGAGTGCCGTGCATCTGGCCGTCATGGCCGCGTTTTTCTTTGCCCCGTCTGACTCGACTCCGGTCGAAAACATGCGCCTGTCCAAGGGCCTGGCGAAGCTTGAACCGGCGCATTTTGCCCGCCGCGCCCTCATCAAGGGCGACCACCTCGACGACGCCATTCTCTTGTCCACCGTGAAAGCGACGCGCAAACCGGGGCCAGCTAATGGGGCCTATATCTGGGACGGCCACGTTCAGGTGCGTATAGAGCGGCAGACGGGTCAGGCGCGCTGGGAGGTCTGGCACGACCTGACCTATAGCGGGGCGCGCCGCGAGATATCAGAGGTGCGCTATCAGATCGGTGACCGCCTCGTGAAGGTCAAACCGAGCACGGTGACGCACTGGATCGACTACTGCCCGGCGTTTGAAATGCCCGGCGAATGCAGCCAGTTCACCCGCGTGGTGTTCGAGGTACCCGAAGAGGATATCCGTGCCATGGCCCAGTCCTATCAGCCGCAATCGCGCGCGCCGTGGCTGATCCGTCTGAAAGAAGCCCGTGGAGAAGATGTGACGATCGGCGTGGCCCCCGCTGAGGTGGCGGGTGCGTGGCAGGCGCGCTATGCGTTGAATTAGGGTTTGTGGGGATTCATTTTGAGTTTATGACGGCGGCTGCGAGATAGATCATGGCCTTGAAGCTGTTATCGGTTTTGTCTGCTCTCATGGCGATGCGTTTGAACTCTTTGAGTTTGCAAAAGAAGTTCTCAACCAAGTGTCGCCATTTGTAGATTTCTTTGTCGATGTCCAAAGGCTTTGAACGCCGTGGATGTTGGGAAATGACGATCTTCGCCCCGCGTTCATTGAGATTATCGACGATCGAGTTGCTGTCAAAAGCCTTGTCGGCCAACAAGGCTCCGAAGCTGATGTCTGTCAGAAGCGGTTCAACGCCCACCGTATCGAACCGATGCCCAGGCAACAGTTCAAAGCGCACGAGATTGCCAAGAGCATCCGTCAAGGCGAGGATTTTGGTGGTCATGCCGCCCTTTGAGCGGCCTATGGCGTGGCTCTGAGTCCCCCTTTAGCGCCCGGCCATGACGGTGGACCTTGACTATCGTGGCGTCGATCATCGCGTATTCCATATCTGGATCATCCGAGGATGCATCAAATATCCTTTTAAAAACATCGGCTTTGCGCCAGTCACTGAAGCGGCGAAACGCTGTGCTCCAGTTGCCGTAAAGTGGAGCTTACTTTTCGGCATGAGGTTCTAAAAAAAACCGCCCTGTCGTGAGACAAGGGCGGCCAGTGCGACGCATCAACGGGGAGCCGAAGCGTCAGGAAGGGTTATTTCACCTGCGGCCAGCCGTCGGAGAGCTGACGGCGTACCGTGGCCATATCCGGGGCGTCTTTCCAGCGGATGCCGATGTCGCGGTGTCTGGCGCCCGGTCCGGTCGAGCCGCTTTCAAAAAAGCGTGAGTCCTGCGGATGGAAGACGGCGGTTTTGGTGCCGTCGCGCGCCGTGCCGCCCATGCTGGTCCAGTGGTCGGGGTGGATATGGGCGTCCATCACGCAGTCGATAAACAGGGCCTGCCCCACGGCGTTGGGATCGGCATAGCGTCCGTCCGGGAAGGTGGTCGTCGGGTGCCAGGGCCGGGCCAGCGCCACCGCGCCGTCGGGCACACCGGCTTCGCGCGTCAGGCGCGACCGATAAACGACGAGGCCGATGGGCTGGCTCAGGGGCGTGGAGGGGGCCAGCAGGAAGGAATGGAACTCCCCCGGCGGGGTGGGCGCGCCGCGATTGCGGGTGCGCAATTCGCTGTCTTCGATCAGAAGCTGCCCATTGCCGAAGATGAAGTCGATATTGCCGGCGATCAGGCTGTCGCGGATCACCGCCCGCTTGCCATTGGCGAACAGCGTGTCCTGATAGCCGAGCATCGCGGTCTTGCGGAACAGCACGCGGTCGCTGTCGATATCGAGCAGCACGGCGACACCTTGCGAATTCTTGATCTTCAGCGGGTCGTCGCTCGGTCGCGCGTCGTTGCTGAGATAGTCGAAGGTGTTTTCGATGGTCAGGCCCTCGACCGTCACCTGATCGGCATTGAGGGTCAGGGTGGCTGAGCCGGGCGTGCCCCAGTTGCGGCGGTGGTACTTGCCCGCCGTTTCAGCCACCGCGTTAAAGTGCAGGCGGGTGCGCGTCGCCCCAGCCCCTCTCAGGCGCACCTTGGGGCGGCTGACCGTCACCTTTTCATAATAGTCGCCCGCCGCCACCTCGATCACCACCCAGGTGTCGCTTGTGTCCTTTTGCGCGGCGTCGAGCGCGGCCTGCACCTTTGTGAAACAGGCTTTTTGCGTGCCGCAGTCCGGGCGCACTGTAAAACGGGTGGCGGCCTCGGCGGGGAGGCTCAGCGCCGCAAGGGTCAGACAGGCGACGGCGCTGGCGAGCAGGGTGGGGCGTACAGACATGAGCTCAGTGTTCCGACAGAAAACCGTCAATCAGATCGACAATGCGGCTGAACCACGGATCGAACAGCCAGATGTCGTGGGGGGCGTTGTCAAACGCGGTATAGCGATAGGCGATGCCCTGCGCTTTCAGCTTGGCCTCGACGTCTTCGTGACCGGCGGTAAAGCGCGTCAGGCCGCTGCTGATGACGAGGGTCGGCGGCGCGGCGGCGCTGACGTGCTTCGCGGCACTGGCTTCGCGCCAGCGGTCGGGCACCTTTTCCATCGCACCGCCCAGCCACAGACCGGCGGCAGAGCTGTCCCCGGCGGCGTTTTCGTATTGCAGGGCCAGTGGTGTGGTGAAGTCGAGCACGCCGTCAATGTCGATCAGGGCGCTGACGCGCGTATCGTCGCCCGCCTGGCTTTTGTAGAGTGGGGTGTCCGCCGTATAGGCCAGAAGGGCGGCCATCTGCCCGCCGGACGAGGCCCCGCCAAGGGCCAGCCGCTTGGGGTCGATGCCAAAGGTCTGCGCCTGCCATTTGACCCAGACAAGGGCGTCATTGACGTCGATCAGACCCGCCGGATAGGGGGCTTCGGGCGACAGGCGAAACTCCGGCAGGAAGACGGCATAACCGCGCTGCGCCAGCCGGCTGGCCAGAGCGTAGAAATGCGACTTGTTGCCTGAGCGCCAGCCACCACCGTGCACCAGCAGGATACCCTTGCCATTGGCGCGCCCGGCGACCGGCAGGAAGACGTCGATATGCAGTTCGCGCCCGCCGATACTCTTGTAACGGCTGTCAAACAGCACCTTTTGCCCGCTCTGGAACTCGGCCACGGGCCAGCTGATGCCTGCATACTGATCCTTATAGCGCTCAAACCGCTGCGAGACGGTGTAGCTGTCGTCCACGGGGATCAGGTCGGCGGCGAGGGCAGGGGTCAGGAGCCCCAAACCCAGCGCGGCGACGGTAAGGGCGGGCAAAAGCCGCATGGTTTACTCCTGTAGAGGCGGCCACCGGCGGGTGCCGATGGCCGCTTTATGTTTATCAGTACTTATAACGCAGACCGAGGATCCACTGCGCTCCGGTGTGGGTATATTCGCGCGTCAGATCCATGTCGCCCGTATCGCCGGTGCCATAGATGCGCTCCACTTCGTCGGTGATGTTGATACCCTCAAAGGTCAGGGTCAAGCGCGGCGTGACGTTGTAGAAGGAGGCGAAGTCTACGTGGGTGGGGCCGTATTTGCGCTCCTGCACGTGACCATTGCCGCCCGGTTCGCTGAGCAGATAGTCGTCACGCTTGTTGACCGACAGACGCGCCCCGAAGGTCTCGGTGTCGTAATAGACGGTCAGGTTATAGGAGTTGGGCGACAGGCCCGTGGAGTCTTCGGCCGAGACGTGGGTGTAGTTGGACGCGATGCCCAGCTTCGACCACGGCCCCGGCAGGAAGGTGAAGGGCTGGTTATAGGTAAGTTCGAAGCCCTTGACGCTGTTGCCCTTGTCGCTGTTGACCGGAATGGTGAAGGTGTAGGGCACCTTGGCCGGGTCGGCATTGTAGGAGGTGTCGTACAGCGGGTCGGCATAGATGGCCGGCCAGAAGGACGGGTCGATCATCTGCTTGACCACATCGGTCTTCAGCGAGCGTACAATGTCCTTATGGAACACAGTGAAGGCCAGAAGCCCTTCGTCACCGAAGTACCATTCGACGCCCAGATCCACATCGTTCGATTCATAGGGCTTCAGCGACGGGTTGCCGACATTGCCCACGGTGCGCGTGGTGTAGCCGAAGACCGGCCCGGCGATGTTCAGCGAGCTGAGCCCCGGACGCGTCAGGCTGCGGCCATAGGAGGCACGCACCACAAGGTCGCTGCGCACGTCCAGCGCCGCATTGATCGAGGGCAGGTAGTTGTCGTAATCGACATTGACCTCGACCGGCGTGCCGCTGACGCGTGCCTTGGAACTGACCTTGGTCTTGACGTAGCGCAGACCGGCATTGGTGCGCAGGCGCATACCAGCGATGTCGTATTCGGCGTTCAGTTCGCCATAGGCCCCAAGCGTTTCTTCGCCGACGGTCCAGCCCGCCCCGGTGTTGTCCGTATAGCCGCCCTTGATGATCCCTGCGGCGGCAATGGCGTCGAAATCGGCGACGCGGAAGGGCAGCAGGCCCGGACCGTCCAGCCCCTTGCCGAAGTTGGAGACGGGGAAGGGACGGGTATAGTTCGACGGGTCGAAGCTGGGCGTTGCGCCCAGACCTTCGCCATAGCTCACCTTGCGGTCATTATAGCTGAGACCGGCCTTCAGCGACACGTTGTCGGCATTGTAGGTGGCGTCAAAGCGGGAGGTGAAGTTTTCCTTCTTGACCGTATTGATGCGGTTCGAGGCCGTCAGGGCGTTGATATAGTTGCTGGCCTTGTTGGGGTCGTAGGTGCCGAAGCTGATGCTCGGTACGTAAGCGTTGCCGCTGTAGTCATAGGCGTAATAGTGCGGCACCGACCGGTAGTAGAAGCGCAGTTCTGTGCGGTCGGCATCATCGACCGCCGACCCGGCCATGGCGTCGAGCGTCAGGCGCTCATTGAGCTTGAAACGGCCGGACAGGACGACCTGATCGAAGGTCGATTGCGAGTCCTGACGACGGCTTTCGTACCACGAGGTGACGTCGTTAAAGGCGGCGGCGACCAGGGTCTTGCCGTCGGCCCCGATCTTGAACGACAGCGGCGTCTGACCCGTAAAGTTACCGGCGGTGCCGTGCGTCAGCAGCCATTCCATCGAATTATAGCTGTCGCGGTCATTGGTCAGTTCCGAATGCAGGACGTCCAGCGTGATCAGGGCGTTTTCGGTGGGCTTGTATTGCAGCGAGCCGGTGACCCCGATGCGCTTCTGATCATTGCCAAAATAGTCGGCGCGCGGCAGGCGCGGGGCCCACAGGCAGTCCAGCGCACTGGCGGCCCCGCAGGCCTTCGGCGTCCCCGTTACGGTTGGATTGCTCTTTGCCCACGAGTCGCCGTTGACGTAGGGCGAGGTCCAGCGGACGCTGGAATAGCCTTCCTGATGCACGGTGCGGTTGGAAGCCGCCACCGACAGCAACGCACCGAACTTACCGTCGGCAAACGTCTTGCTGACCAAAAGAGCGACGCGCGGATCGGCCTTCTGATTCAGAGTGTTGTAATTGGCCTGCGCCGAGGCGGAGACGGTAAAGTCGTCGCGGAAGTCGAACGGGCGCGCCGAATAAAGGTTGACCGTTCCGGCAATGCCGCCTTCTTCGGTCGAGGCCTTCTGCGATTTTTCGATGTCGATACGGTTGAACAGTTCCGAGGCGAACAGGTGGAAATCGAAGGCGCGGCCCGCATTGAGGGTGACGCCGCCGCTGTCGAGGCCGTCGCTGCTGGCCGGGACCTCCATGCCGTTCAGCGTGGTGCGCGTAAAGTCCGGACTGAAGCCGCGCAGGGTGATGTTGCGCCCTTCGCCGCCTTCGCGCGACATGGCCACCCCCGGTACGCGCTGGATGGACTCAGCCAGGTTGAGGTCCGGCATCTTGCCGATGTCTTCGGCCACAATGCTTTCGACCGCATTGGCGGCGCGACGCTTGATCGAGCGCGCCTTGCTCAGCGACCCACGGATGCCCTTGACCACGACCACGGTTTCTTCGGGGGCGGCGGCGGGCTCGTCAGAGGCGGTGGTGTCGGCCGCATAGGCGGTGCGGGTGATGGGGATGGCGTTGTCGCGCGCTGCCGGGATCTGCTCAGCCAGAACAATAATGCCATTGGAGCGGGTAACCGGTGTCAAATTCGTGCCCGCTAACAGGCGCGACAGGCCTTCGCGCACCGGCATATTGCCCTGCACGGCGGCGGTCTGCTTGCCCTTCACGACCTTTTCCGGCGCCATAAGCTGGATATTGGCCTGCTGGGCGAACTGAGGAATGCCGCGTTCGGCCGCCTGAGCCGGGACATTGAACGACTTGACCGCGTCCTGTGCCTGAGCCGGCACGGCGGAAACCATAAGCAACGTGCCGCCGGCAAGCAGCAACGGGCCATTAAACGCGCGCATAAATGCATTCGTCATTAGAATTTTCCCTGTAGAAGCGCCCCGTGGTGCGCATTATTATTATTGAAGGTCCCGGTTATTTTAAATCTGGGCCTTCCTGAGTTACGATGTCTGGCAATCGGAATTCCGTATGCGGCGTATTTATTTTTTTGTACCGATCAGGATGGCCTTGTCGGTCTTGTGGATATTTGCGCCGAAGGCTTCGACCAAGGCTCCCGAAAAGGCTTCCGGATCATTGGCGCTCAGCCGTCCGATCAGGCGCTCGCGCCCCAAAGCCTCGTCCTCAATGACGATCTGGATGCGGTTATAGCGATTAAACTCTGCCGCCACCTGCGACAGGGTCTTGCCGTTCAGGGCAATCTGCCCTTCGCGCCACGCCAGATCGCTGTCGATGGCGTCCGGGGCGTGGACGATCTTGACCGGCTGATGTTCACGCAGGACGGTGCGTTCCCCGGCGTGCAGCAGGACGGCCTCACGACCATCGGCGACCGACCAGGCCTGCACCGTGCCTTCGGTCACCAGCACCTCAACCCCATCGGGATGTTTTTTGACCGAAAAGGCAGTGCCGACGGCCTTGATGCGGCTCTGACCGGCGCTGACGATAAACGGACGCTGCCGGTTGTGCGCCACCTTGAACCACGCCTCGCCCTCGATCAGCTCGATGCGGCGCTCGCTTTCGGCCATGTCGATACGCAGGCGGCTATCGGTATTCAGCGTGGCGATCGAACCGTCGCTCATCGGCAGGCGGCGGATTTCGCCCATATGGGTTATGGCCTCGTCCTGACGCAGGGCAAAGACGGCCAGAAGGCTGGCGGCGATCAGCCCGCCACCGGCCGCCGCGGCGGTCAGGAGACGCCGGCGTGACGGGAGGGGAAACAGACGGGCGGCCGTGTCCTGCCAGTGGGCGGACGGCCCCAGAGCCCGCGCCCGCGACAGGCTGTGCCAGCCGGCCTCAGCCCGCAGCAGCGCCCCGCGCCGCCGCGGATCACCGGCCAGCCACGCGTTCAGCGCCGCCGCGTCCTCCGGCGAGAGCGGACGTGGCTTGACCGCCCACAGGCTGGCCGCGTGCGCAATCTGCTCGCTAGTTTCGACCGGCGTCGGTGCCACGCATAAACTCCTTTCGCGGCTGGAGACGGGGTTCGTCTTCGGCCATGGCCTTCATGATCAGACGCAGCGCCTTGGCCGCGTCATTTTCCACCATATGCTCACTCAGGCCCATACGGCGGGCGATTTCCTTTTGCGGCAGGCCCTCGATCTTGCGCATCTCGAACACCTGACGGCAGCGCGCGGGCAGGGTGGCGATCACCCGCTTCAGACGCGCCAGATCGGACCGGGCGACGCTGACCTGTTCCGGCGAGGGCAGGTCGCTCATGACCTCCAGCCGGTCGATCTCGTCCACGCTTTCGATGCGCACGATGCGCGCCCGCCGCAACCGCATCAGGGCGATATTGCGCGCCACCGTGAAGAAGTAGGCGCGCGGCGAGGTGATGTGCTCGATATGGCTTAGCTCCGCCATGCGGCAGTAGGATTCCTGAAGAATATCCTCAGCGTCGTCACGCCCCAACCGGGCACGCATCAGCCACGCCCGCACATCCGCCTCATGAGGCAGGATCTGCGAAGCCACCCAGTGAATGATGTGATCCGGCGCGGACTCCATTCAGGCCTCCCGATACTATGATGCCTGAGCGGGTGACTTCCGTAAATTTATGTTTGGCGATGGCCGAAAGGCACGCCGCAATAGTTTTGATCTTAAAGGCCTGTGCGCCGCTCACGGGTCGCGTGGGAACCACCCCTTTTCGTTTGACAACGATTGCGCGCGGGCCTAATGGCCGCGCGCAATCCTGTTTCCGAGGGTATCCTACCCTTCGGAACAGGCTTATCAGGAACCTAAACCCATGCCCGACGACAGTCGTCGATCCACATTGCCGCAAGGACCGCGCATCGGGTAAACGGGTTTCCGGCTTACCGATACCGGGCTTTGCGGCCTCAGTATCAAAGGTAAGCCGATGGTCTTCTTTTTCGAAGATAGTCAGGGCGCGCGTCCGCTCGTGCGTGCCTCCCGCGCCGACCGCTACGGTGTGTCCTTCGCCGATCTCGCCGCCTTCCTGCTGCTGGCCGGGGTCGCGGTGCTGGTCTTTCATGGTGCGTCCGCCATGGATCAGCCGCTTTCCCAACTGCGTTCCGCACCGGTAACGCTCGATCTGGCGCAACTGCCTGAATATGCCCTGCGCTCGACGCTGCGCATGTTTGCGGCACTGGCGGCGTCGCTGGTTTTCACCTTCACCGTGGCCACTCTGGCGGCCAAGAGCCGCCGGGCGGCCCTTCTGATCATTCCGGCGCTCGATATCCTTCAGTCCGTCCCGGTTCTGGGCTTTCTGACCTTTACCGTGACCCTGTTCATGGGCCTGTTTCCGGGCAATCAGTTAGGGGCCGAAGCCGCCGCTATCTTCGCCATCTTCACCAGTCAGGCGTGGAACATGGCCTTCAGCGTCTATCAGTCGCTGACCACCCTGCCGACACGCAGATGTTCCGCACCCGGGGCTGGCAATGGTGGCGTCAGATCGCCCTGCCGGCGGTGTTTCCCTACTATGTGACCGGTGCCCTGACGGCTTCGGGCGGGTCATGGAACGCCAGCATCGTGGCCGAGGCCGTGGACTGGGGCCATACCCACCTCGAAGCGGCGGGCCTTGGGGCCTATATCGCCCGCGCCACTGCGGCGGCCGACTATCCCCGCGTGGTGCTGGGCATCGCAGTGATGAGCCTGTTCGTCATCGCCTTTAATCGCATCGTGTGGCGCCGCCTCTACGTCTTCGCCGAACGCCGCCTGCGTCTGAACTGAGGAAAGGTACTTTCCCATGACCCACACCCAATTCACCCCCGCTTGCCCTCTGGTCGAACTGCGTCAGGTGTCGCACGTCTATGAAAAGGGCAAATCCACGGGCCACACCGTGCTGGACAATGTCGATCTGACCCTGAATGCCAATGAGATCGTCGGTCTTCTGGGGCGCTCCGGCTCGGGCAAATCGACCCTGCTGCGCACCGTAGCGGGCCTGATCGAGCCCAGCGCAGGCACGGTCCACTTCCCCTCTGCGCCGGACGGGCAGGCGAATGTCGGCATGGTGTTTCAGAGCTTCGCCCTGTTCCCGTGGCTGAGCGTGCTGCAAAACGTCGAGGTCGGCCTTGAGGCGCAGGGCGTAGCCCCGGCGATCCGCCGCGAACGCGCCCTGAAGGCTATCGACCTGATCGGGCTCGACGGCTTTGAAAACGCCTACCCCAAGGGGTTGTCGGGCGGGATGCGTCAGCGCGTCGGTCTGGCGCGGGCTCTGGTCGTCGATCCGGATATCCTTTTGATGGATGAGCCCTTTTCGGCGCTCGACGTGCTGACGGCGGAAACCCTGCGCACCGATTTGCTCGACCTGTGGTTCGAAGGGCGCACGCCGCTCAAGTCGATCCTGATCGTCACGCACAATATCGAGGATGCGGTGCTGATGTGCGACCGCATCCTTGTCTTTTCGTCCAATCCGGGGCGGGTAGTGGCTGAAATCACCGTCGATCTGCCGCAACCGCGCGATCGTCTGGACCCGGCTTTTCGCGCGTTGGTCGAAGACATCTACCGCCGCATGACCACGCGCACGCCCAAGGCTCCGGTGCAGGAAGGCCTGTTTGCGGGCATGGGGATGGCCATGGTGCTGCCGCGCGTTTCGACCAATATTCTGGCCGGTCTGATGGAGGCCCTGGCCGGGACGGCCTATGCCGGTAAGGCCGCCCTGCCGGCGCTGGCGGCGGAGCTTCAGTACGAGGCCGACGAACTCTTCCCCATTGCCGAAGTGTTGCAACTGCTGCGCTTTGCCGAACTGGAAGGCGGCGATCTGCTGCTGCTGCTCGCCGGTCAGGCCTTTGTCGAAGCCGATGTCGATGGCCGCAAGTACCTGTTCCGGCAACAGCTTCTGACCCATGTGCCGCTGGCGACCCATGTCCGTCACGCGCTCGAAACCGGCGGCGAGGCCGGGCTGAGTGCGCGGCGCGTGCGCGACCAGTTGCAGACGCACATGTCTGAAACCTTTGCGCAGCAGACCCTGCGTTCAGTGGTTCAGTGGGGGCGTTATGCCGAGGCCTTCGACTATGACGAAAAGGCGGACCGTTTCAGCCTTGAGGACGTGGTGTAAGCCGTTTAGGGAGGGGGCTCAGTTCACAGACAAGAGTCCCCTCATGGCCTTAACCCTCTACGGCATCAAAAACTGCGATACGATGAAGAAGGCGCGGCTGTGGCTGGACGGGCAGGGGCTGGCCTATGCCTTTCACGACTATAAGGTCGCGGGGATTGATGAGGCGCATCTGAAGGATTGGGTCAAGGCGGTGGGCTGGACCGTCCTGCTCAACAAGGCGGGCACGACCTTCAAGGCTCTGCCCGAAGCCGATAAGGCTGACATTGACGAGGCCAGGGCCATCCGCCTGATGCTGTCCAATCCGTCGATGATCAAACGCCCGGTGCTGGACAAGGACGGTACGATTACCGTCGGCTTCAAGCCGGAGGTCTATGCGGCGCTGTTTGCCTGATGTCAGAGAAGCGGCTCGACACCCGCTCTGCGGGATGAATTTTATTTAATACTTATCTGTGCATCCAAATGGCACTGTCCGCGCCTCTTATCCTACAGAGGCGGATTTTCGCCTGACACTTTCTCAAGGGAGATCGTAACATGCACGATTTCGAAGCGGCACTTCTCATCCCCATCATCTCTATCCTGATGCCTATTTTTATCGTGGGCATCGTCATGTACTTCCGCGCCAAGGACCGGGCGGAAGTGCAGAAGACCATCCGCATGGCCATCGAAAAGGGGCAACCCCTGCCGCCGGAATATCTGGACAGCCTGCAAAAGTCCGGAGCTTCAATGAACAAGATCAAGACGCCGGTGAACGATATTCGTTCCGGTCTTATCCTGATGGCCGTGGCTCTCGGTCTGGTGGTTCTCGACTTTGTGAAAAATGATTATGTTTTTGAAACCCTGTCGGGCGTCGCGGCCATTCCCGGTTTTATCGGGGTCGCCCTGCTGATCATGGGCATTGTCGGCCTGAACAATCAGAAGAAGTCCTGAACCGTAACGCTTTCAGGATCGACCCGCCATGTCCGCCCCTTCCACCGCTGCCGGTTACCGACATCTGAGCGATCATGACCTGATCGCTCAGGCGGTGCTGGGCGCGTCTGACGCCTTCGGTGAGCTGGTGCGACGACACTCGGCGGCCCTGCGCACGCACCTGCGGCGCATGGGGGCGCAGGGGGCCGACGCGGACGATATGGCGCAGGAGGCCTTTATTACGGCCTATGAGCGTCTGACCGAGTACCGGGCCGATGGTCCGTTTCTCAACTGGCTCAAAATGATCGCCGCCCGCCGCTATCTGCGCAAGGTGAAGACCACGCAGAAATATCTGCTGGTCGAGGATGTCACCCCCTATGAGGCCGCGCCCGACCTGCATCAGGCCGGCCGGAACGAGGGGGCGGCGCGTGATCTGGACGGGGCCCTGTCGCGCCTGAAACCGGCGGAGCGCCTGTGCGTCACGCTGAATATTTCCGGCGGGCTCAGCCATCAGGACGTGTCGAATGAGACGGGCCTGCCGCTGGGGACGGTCAAGAGCCATATCAAACGCGGACTGACGCAGTTGAGGGCTATGCTGGACATGGCCGAAGCCGTGCCCGCGGTTATCGAAAGGTGATGTCATGAAGGATGAAGACCTCTACCATCTGTTCCAGACGCCAATGCGTTTCGATGACGAACCGGCGTTTCAGGATCGGGTGATGCGCCGCCTGGGCGCCAAAAACTGGCTGCGTCAGGGCCTGATCGCTCTGGCCGGTCTGCTGGGCGGGCTTTACGCCCTGACCCAGCTTGTGCGGCTGCCCGGCCTGTCGTCCACGGCGCAGGCCGCCACGCGCCCGGCGGCGGCCCCGGACGCCACCTTCGAGGCCAGCCTCGGCTTTGGGCGCGAACTGGTGGAAAACGTCGCCAACGGTCTGGCGCTGGCCTTAAGCAAGTCCACGGATTATTTGGCCTTCGCCCAGTCGCCCCTCTTTTTTTGGATCAGCTTTTCGCTATG
Organism: Asticcacaulis sp. W401b; assembly: GCF_046503825.1. NCBI lineage: Bacteria > Pseudomonadati > Pseudomonadota > Alphaproteobacteria > Caulobacterales > Caulobacteraceae > Asticcacaulis > Asticcacaulis sp. W401b. The sequence goes on along the minus strand of NZ_JBKFEE010000004.1, from coordinate 413,988 downwards.
TATGAGCATCGTTGGCCTTTACCTCGTCAACATGCGTGAAGAGGGGATATAGGCCTACTTCCTGCCGGTCCTCCCGGCTGAGCGAAAGGTGCCCTTAAGGTGAGCAGCTATACCCCATCCCCCGTCAAGCGTCTGACCGCGCCGGAAATCTATGCGCGTAAGGGCGGCACGCCTCTGGTCAGCCTGACCGCCTATGACGCGCCGATGGCGGAAATTCTCGATAATCACTGCGACATCCTGCTGGTCGGTGACAGCGTCGGCATGGTGGTGCACGGCCTGCTCAACACGCTGGGCGTGACGATGGAGATGATGATCCTGCACGGTCAGGCGGTGATGCGCGGGGCTAAACGCGCCTTCGTTGTCGTCGATATGCCGTTCGGTTCCTATGAAGGCGATCCGGAAGTGGCCTTTGACAATGCCGCGCGCCTGCTGAAAGAAACCGGCGCGCAGGCGGTCAAGGTCGAAAGCGGTCCGACGGTCGCGCGCACCATCGCCTATCTGACGCAGCGCGGCATCCCGGTCATGGGGCACATTGGTCTGCGTCCGCAGGCGGTCAATGTCGATGGCGGCTTCCGTGCCAAGGGCCGCACCCCCGAAGAGCGCGAAAAGGTCCTTCAGGAAGCCCGCGACACCGACGCCGCCGGGGCCTTTGCCATCGTGATCGAGGGCGTGGCGGCCGATCTGGCCGGGGAAATCACCGCGGCGGTCAAGGCCCCCACCATCGGCATCGGCGCCTCGGCGGCCTGCGATGGGCAGATACTGGTCGTAGATGACATGTTGGGGCAGTTCGACTGGTCCCCCAAATTCGTGCGCCGCTACGCCGCCTTGCGTGAAACCATCAGTGAGGCCGCTGCCGCCTACGCCAAAGATGTCAAAAGCCGCGACTTTCCGGCCCCACAAGAGACATATTTTGCGAAGTAGAATGATAACCCTGATGGGGTGTCCTCTTTAAGGGGGCGTATGCCCTGTTGGAAAAACCGGTTTCCACTTTTTCGGGGCATGCTTTAATGATCATTGCGCATCCGGCCTGTTGCGGCTAGGTTCGCGCCAGATTTACCGGTGACCGCCGCGCTGCGGTCCCGTCAGTGTGTTCTGAGACAAGGAATAAACGTGAGCGATATTTTCGAGGAAGCCGAAGAAGGTCTGCGTCAGGACCGTTGGGCCGCCATCGCGAAAAAGAGTGCCCCTTTCGTGGGTGGCGCACTGGCTGTGGCGCTGATCGGGGCTCTGGGCTTCTGGGGCTATACGTCGTGGGAAGCCGGGCGTATCAGCAAGGCGTCTGAGTCCTATGTGGCCGCTCAGGACGCCCTGACCAAGAACGACAAGGGCGCTGCGCGCACGGCGTTACAGAAGGTCGTGGATGCGGGCGCGCCGGGCTATAAGGCGCTGGCCCTGTCGCAACTGGCCGGGCTGGCCGTTGAAGACAACAAGACCGACGAAGCTGTTAAGCTGCTGGAAGAGGCGTCGAAGGCCTCTTCGGACCCCTTGATTGCCGATCTGGCGGCGCTGAAGGCTACCTTCCTGATCATGGACAAGGCGTCTTTTGAGGATGTCGAAAAGCGCCTGACGCCGCTGACCAAGGAAGGGCGTCCCTACGCGCCTCTGGCCAAGGAAGCGCTGGCCATGGCCAAGATCCAGAAGGGCGACCTTCAGGGCGCGCGCGGCGACCTTCAGGCGCTGGCCTTCTCGCTTGACGCCTCTGATCCGCTCAAGCAACGGGCCCAGATGGCGGTGGCCCTGATCGATTCCGGTGGTGCCGAAGTGGCGCGTCAGGCGATCAAGCTGCCCGAAGTGAAGGCGCAGCCGCAGATGGCCGCCCCGCTCACCCTGCCGCAACAGTAACCGACACACCCGACTAACTTCGCCTTGATGAGAAAGCCCTGATGACGGCAAAGACTTCCCACCATAATGGCCACCATACCGGTCGTATCCTGACCGCCACGGCTATGGCGCTGGTGCTGGGCGCGGGGCTTTCGGGCTGCTCGACCATCCAAAACCTCAACCCGCTCAAAAAAGAAGAGCCGAAAGAGGTCGCCACGCAGGGCGAGCGCATCTCCATCGTCGCCTTCGAGCAAAAGGTGCAGCCGTCCGAACGTCTGGCGGGCAAGGACTTCTACCTGCCGTCGCCGCAGCCTGTCGCCGACTGGCCTTTCGCCAGCGGCCCAACCACGACGGTCGAGCACGCCGCCGCGGCTGAGCAGTTCAAGATCGCCTGGTCGAAGTCGGTGGGGGCGGGCTCGTCGCGCACCACTCAGGTCGTCGCCTCGCCGGTATCGGATGGCAAGCTGATCTACGCCATGGACGGCGAAGCGCGTATTCGCGCCTTCGACGTCAATTCGGGCAACGAGGTGTGGACGCGGAACCTCAATCCGGACATCCGCCGTGACAAGGACGCCTTTGGCGGTGGTCTGGCCGTTTCGGGGGGCAAGCTCTACGTGACTTCCGGCTTCCGTCTGGCCGCCGCGCTTGATGCTGCGTCGGGCGAGGTTCTGTGGACCAAGACGTTCGACAGCCCGCTGCGCGCTGCGCCGGCGGTGAACGGCAATGTGGTGGTCTTCAGCGACGTCGATAACCAGATGATTGCGCTGAACAAGGAAACGGGGGAGCCCGCCTGGACCTATCAGGCGCTGGTCGAACCGGCGCGCATCCTGCGCACCACCGCTCCGGCCATCTATGAGAACCTGTTTATCGCGCCGTTTTCGTCGGGCGAACTGGTCGGTATCGACGCCAATAGCGGTCAGCAGGTGTGGAACCAGACCCTGGCGCAATCGACGCGCACCAACGCCCTGTCGGAAATCCGCGACATTTCCGGTCGCCCGCTGGTCGCCAATAACCTCGTCTATGCCGCCAGCCATTCGGGCGTCTTCTCGGCGCTGGATGCCAAGTCGGGTCAGCGTCGCTGGTCGGTCAGCGCCGATTCGACCAATGCCCCGTGGGTGGCCGGTGATGCCGTCTATCTTTCGACCCTGCAAAGCGAGCTGATGGCGGCCAATGCCGCGTCGGGTCAGGTCTATTGGCTGGTCGATCTCAATCAGGGCCGCGCCAAGACCAAGAAAAGCTTCTTTGGTATGGGCGGCGAAAAGAAGGTCAAGAACCTGCCGGTGTGGACTGGCCCGATTCTGGCCTCCAACCGCCTGGTCATGGTCAATTCTGAAGGCGAAATGGTCGCCTTCGACCCCAAGACCGGGGCGCGCAAGGAGACGCTGAAACTGGGTGACGCGGCCTATCTGGCCCCCATCGTGGTGGGGGACAAGCTGTTCGTCCTGACCGACAAGGCGAAGCTGATCGCCGTTCAGTAAGCGATCCCCCAGCGATGACCATTCGGATGCAGGAGGCGAGCCTCCTGCATCTTTTCTTTTTTTTACACGGTATCTCCTGTAATAACCCCCTCATGACCTTAAAAATCGCCATTGTCGGCCGTCCGAACGTCGGCAAATCCACCCTGTTCAACCGCCTTGCGGGCAAGAAACTGGCCATTGTCGATGACCAGCCCGGCGTGACGCGTGACCGCCGCTACGCTTCGGGCCATATCGGCGACATCGATCTCGACCTCATCGACACTGCCGGTTTCGAGGACGTGGCCGATACCTCGCTGGAAGCGCGGATGCGCCAGCAGACCGAAAAGGCCATCGAGGAATGCGACGTCGCCCTGTTCGTCATGGACGCCCGCGAAGGCGTGGTGCCGCTTGATCGCATCTTTGCCGACATCCTGCGCTTCAAGGACAAGCCGGTCATCCTGATCGCCAACAAGGCCGAGGGCCACGCCGGTTTTGCCGGGGCCGAAGAGGCGCACGTTCTGGGCTTTGGTGCGCCGCTGCACCTGTCGGCCGAGCACGGGGAGGGGATTTCCGAGCTTTATGAGGCGCTGGAAAAGTACCGCCAACTGATCGAAGGCGATTTCATTGCCGATGAGGACGAAGACGAGGATGAGGACACCAAGCCCGTCCGTATCGCCATTATCGGCCGTCCCAATGCCGGTAAATCGACCCTGATCAACCGCCTTTTGGGCGAAGACCGCCTGCTGACCGGACCGGAGGCGGGCATTACCCGCGATTCGATTTCGGTCGATTGGGAGTATGAAGGGCGCAAGATTCGCCTCGTCGATACGGCGGGTCTGCGGCGCAAGGCGCGCGTGCAGGAAAAGCTGGAAAAGCTTTCGACCGCCGACACCATCCGCGCCATCACCTTCGCCGAGGTGGTGATCCTGGTCATGGATCAGGAAAACGCCTTTGAAACGCAGGACCTTCAGATCGCCGATCTGGTCGAACGCGAAGGCCGCGCCCTGATCTATGTCATCTCCAAATGGGACACGGTCGAAGAACCGCAGGCGCGTTTGCACGAACTGAGCGAGATCGCCGAGCGCATGTTGCCGCAACTGCGCGGGGCCCCGTTCGTGGCCTTGTCGGCGCTGAACGGCCGCGGGCTCGACCGGCTGATGCCCGCCGTGCTGAAGGCCTATCGCAACTGGTCGGCCAAGGTGAAGACGCGCGACCTCAATGACTGGCTGAAACTGGCCATTCAGCGTCACCCGCCCCCCGCCGTGGACGGCAAGCGCATCAAGCCGAAATATATGGCGCAGACCAAGGGGCGTCCGCCCACCTTCGTGCTGTTCGCCAGCCGCGCCTATGCCATGCCGGCCCACTACCAACGCTATCTTATCAATAGCTTGCGCGAATCTTTTGATATGCCGGGCGTGCCTATCCGCCTGAGCGTCAAGGCCAATGCCGGGGTCAATCCCTTCGATGAAGGTGGCAGCAAGGATACCAGCGGCCCACCGCGCGTGCGCGCCAAGCCGAAGGTCAAGCCGGGCGAAAAGCCAGCCCACCCCAACCGCGTCAAGCAGAAGCCCAAGGGTATGCCCGTGACGCCCAAGGTGGTGGTCAAGGCGCGTACCTCGCGCAGCCTTGGGCCTTCGACCAAGCCCGGTGCCGCCGCGCCCGGCGGCCGCAGCAAACCCGCGGGCAAGGGTAAGCGGTAAATACACCCTCCCCTGTCAAGCAGGGGAGGGTGAAATTAAAAGCTCCCTGTGCCGCTGAACAGGGTGCGCGTCTCGCCGCCGATCCAGATATTGCCGTCGGCTTCTGACACATGGATGCGCCCGGCGCGGCCCAGCTTCGTCCCCTGAGCCGCCACATAGGGGGCGGTGGCGCGACCATCGGCCAGCAGGCACTGAGCGACCGAGGCATTGAGCGAGCCCGTCACCGGGTCTTCGATAATACCGCCCGTGGCGTCGCTGAACAGGGCGCGGATTTCAAACGCCGTCTCGTGGCCCGCCGGATGCGCGCCGACCAGACCGATTTCAACGCGGCGATCCAGATAACGCAGCGGATCGACGGCCAGCACGGCGTCGGCCGAGGCCAGTTGCACCAGCACCCAGCCGGGGCCATTGTCGGCCCATTCGGCGCTGACGATGTCGTCCGGTTCGATGCGCAACACTTCGACAATTTCGGACCGCTTGGCCGCATCAACCGGGCCCTTGCGGACCAGCGGCGGCGCGGCAAAGGCCGGCCGGTCGCAGTCAAAGCGCACGCGGACCAGACCGACCGCGGACTCTTGCACCACCTCTGTCTTGTCCGAACCGGTCGCCAATCGCCACGCATGGGCCGAACCCAGAGTCGGATGACCGGCAAAGGGCAGTTCACGGTCCAGTGTAAAGATACGCACGCGGTAGTCGGCGTCGGGCGTCTCCGGCGGCAGCAGGAAGGTCGTTTCCGACAGGTTGAACCAGCGCGTGATGCGCTGCATGTCTTCGGTCGTCAGGCCCTCTGAATCGAGCACCACGGCCACCGGATTGCCGCTGAACGGCCCAGAATGGAAGACATCGACTAACTGAAAACGGCGCTCGCTCATAATTGCCCCAGCAGTCTGCCCAGTTTGCGGATAAGCTCGTCGATCTCGGCCTCCGTCACATCCAGAGGCGGGCGGAAGCGGATCGAGTCGGTGCCTGCCCCCAGCAGCAACAGCTTCTCCTGCTCCAGCGCCATGTCGATCAGCCGCCCCTTGTTCGGCGCGTAGAGCAGGCTGAAACCCTGATAGAGGCCCAGTCCGCGCACATTGCCGAGGGTGTCGGGGTATTTTTCAACGAGGCTGTTCAGCCCGCCAAACAGGCGCGCGCCCTTGCTTTCGACGTTTTGCAGCAGGCCTTCGTCCTCGACAATCCGCCATTCCTCGCAAAAGCGCACCATGTCGGACAAGGTGCCGCCCCAGGTCGAATCGAGGACGCCGACATCGTCCATCGAATTGAGCATATAGACGACGCCATTGCCGAACTTCTTGGCCGTGGCGACGGCCTGCGGCGGGTGGGGGACGTCAAACAGGTCGATGGAGAAGACCTCACCCGTCTGTCCACCGGAGGTCTGCACCTCATCCAGCCCCCAGGCGATGCCGTGGTGGTGGCACAGGCGCGACAGCTCCTGATAGAAGCGCGGCAGGGCCAGACGATGGCCACCGGCCCCCTGAAGCGGCTCAAGAATAACCCCGGCGATTTCATCGCGATAGGTGGACATCAGATAGTCGAGTGTCGCCAGACACTTATCGACTTCACGCTGATTGTCCGCTTCGCGGCGGCGGCTGTCATATTCCGGGAAGGGCACCTGAAGATTGCCCTGAATCAGGCCCTGATAGTCGCGCGTGGCGATGGGGTCGTTCGACAGCTTGGTGATATTGAGCGCATAGACGGTGCGCCCGTGGAAGGCCTGCTCAAAATAGATGAAACGGTGATTGAGGACCGTCTTGCCCTGCGCCTGCATCTTCTTGTGGTGGAGATTGATGAGGTATTTCATCATGTTCTCAACCGCTTCGGCGCCGGAATTCACCGCATAGACCTCGACGCGCTCACCGCGCATACATTTGGGGCGCAGGGCGTGCAGCAGGCGGTAATAGTCGAGACATTCGCGCGTCAGGAAGTCCGGATTGGCCATCTTGGTATTGGCCGCGACCACCAGCCTGCGCATATAGTCGGGCTCATACAGGCGCGGGTGGTTGTAGCCGATCAGGCGCGACCCATAGAGGCCGCACCAGTCGGTGATGCGGTCGCCATCGACGGTCGCCAGCTCCAGACCGCGCGACGCTTCCAGATCGACGACGAACGGATAGGGCTCGGCGATGACATACTGCGACAGTTCGTCCAGAAGCGCGGCGCTGTCGGGTTTGGGGAAGGTGAGTTTGGTCGTGAGCATGGCCTGGGTCATGCGTTTATTTGACCCGAATCCCGCAAAAAGTGAACCGGAAACCTTTGTTTTTCTGGAAAAATCTTGACCGGTTATGCGTGGCCGGAATGAGCCCATTCCCGGAACGCGATCATCTCCAGCGGCGGGACGCGGTCGGCGCGCGCCAGCTCGACCATCAGCGGGATGATCTCTTCGGGCAAGGGCAGGGTTTCGGGGTCTTCGCCCGGAAATGCCTCGGCGCGCATCCGCGTGCGCATGGCCCCCGGATTGACAAGGGCGCAGCGGATGGAGGTGACTTCCATCTCGTCGGCCCAGGTGCGCACCAGCGCCTCCATCCCGGCTTTTGAGGCGGCATAGGCCCCCCAGAAGGCGCGCGGGTTTGAGGCCGCGCCCGACGACACGAAGATGGCGCGCGCCGCATCCGACAGCTTCATCACCGGCTCAAGCTGACGGATCAGACGGTAGGTGGCGTTGAGGTTCAGCGTGATGACGCGGTTAAAATCCTTGGGCTCATAGTGCGAAACGGGGGTCAGCGACCCCAGAGTGGCCGCCGCATGGACAAAGATGTCGAGTTTCTTGAAGCGTTCATAGATCGCCCCGCCGATACGCTCCAGCGCGGCCCCGTCGGCGAGGTCAAACGGGATCAGGGTGGCGTGACGACCGGTTTCGGCAAATATCTGATCATCCAGCTCTTCGAGCGCGCCGGTCGTGCGGGCACAGGCGATCACATGCGCCCCGGCGCGCGCCAGACCCAGCGCCGTCGCCCGGCCAATGCCGCGCGACGCGCCGGTGATCAGGGCGATACGCTCCTGCAAAAGGGTATCGGTCATCGCCCTGTCCTTCTTATTTTTTAGTGGGTATTGGCCAGAAGCGACAATTGCTGACCGCTGGCTTCGGCCTCGGCAGCGATCTCCTTGTCCGTCAGACGGGTCGGATAGTCGCCGGTAAAATAGTGGTCGGTATATTGCGGCTGATCGTTGTTGCGGCCGTCGTGGCCCATCGCCTTATACAGGCCATCAACCGAGAGGAAGCCCAGGCTATCGCATTCCAGCATCTGGCGCATTTCCTCGATGGAATGTTGCGCCGCCAGCAGCTTGGCGCGGTCGGGCATATCGATGCCGTAATAGTCGGGCCACAGGATAGGGGGAGAGGCCGAGCGCAGGTGGACCTCCTTGGCCCCGGCGGCACGCACCATGCGCACAATCTTCACCGAGGTGGTGCCGCGCACGATGGAATCGTCGATCAGGATGACCTTCTTGCCTTCCAGTACGACGCGGTTGGGCGAATGCTTCTTTCGCACCCCCAGATCGCGGATATTCTGGGTGGGTTGAATGAAGGTGCGGCCGACATAGTGGTTGCGGATAATGCCCAGTTCGAACGGCAGGCCCGATTCTTCGGAAAAGCCCAGCGACGCGGGTACACCCGAATCCGGCACCGGCACGACGATATCGGCATCGGCAGGGTGCTCGATGGCCAGTTGACGGCCCATCGCCTTGCGCACCTCGTAGATCGACTTGCCATTCACAACCGAATCCGGTCGGGCGAAATAGACATATTCAAACAGGCAGGGGCGGGCGGCTTTGCGCTCAAACGGCTTGAAGGATTTCAGGCCCTCTTCGTCGATCTGCACCACTTCGCCGTGCTCGACATCGCGCACGAAAACCGCGCCGATCATGTCCAGCGCGCAGGTTTCCGAAGCCAGCACATAGGCGTGGCCCAGCTTGCCGATCACCAGCGGGCGGATACCCAGCGGGTCGCGCGCCCCGATCATGCCCTTGCGCGTAATGGCGACCAGCGCATAGCCGCCTTCGATATCGCGCAGGGTGTCAATGAAGCGGTCAATGATCTTGATGCTGCGCGACCGCGCGATCAGGTGCAGGATGACTTCGGAGTCCGAGGTGGACTGGAAGATAGCGCCTTCTGCCACCAGCTTGGTGCGAAGGAACATGAAGTTGGTCAGGTTGCCATTGTGCGCAATGGCGATGCCGCCCGAATCGAGATCAGCGAACATGGGCTGCACATTGCGCAGATGCGATCCGCCGGCGGTGGAATAGCGCGTATGGCCGATGGAGGCGTGACCTTGCAGGCGCTTGATCAGGTCGGCATCGGTGAAGACGTCGCTGACCAGACCGTGCGAGCGTTCGGTGTAGAAACGGCGGCCGTCGCACGAGGCGATACCGCAGGCTTCCTGTCCGCGGTGTTGCAGGGCGTGCAGCCCCAGCGCGGTGACCGCCGAAGCGTCCTCCATGCCGTAGATGCCGAACACGCCGCATTCAAGGCGCAGGCTGTCGTCGTCGGGATCGCGTGAAACGAAGCTATCCGACAGTTCCGAGGGCGAGGTCAGCATGGTGATACCTTTGTGGCCGGTAAAGGCCTGACGCGAGACAGGGGAGGCGCCGCCTCCATATAGTCGGTATAAGGAGAAATGGAAGCCCCGGTTACGTCCCGCAGTCCCATATCACCTATTGGTTGGGCGACGCCACGCTGTCGGCATATTTCGCCCAGGAAGGCGCTACCGACACGATGGCCTTGGCGCACTGAACGCTCAAAGGATAGACCTTGGCTTCGGTGAACCAGTCGGGCTTTCCTTTAGGCAGTACGACCGAAAAAAGCAAATGGATAAAGCCCAGAATGGCCAGGGCGCGCAATACGCCAAACGCCACCCCAAGGGTGCGGTCGGCATAGCCCATCATCTGCTGCTTGTTGACCTTTTCCGACAGTGAGTTGCCCAGCGCCCGGATGCCAAAATAGGCAGAGATAAACACCACGATGATCACCACCAGCGCGAACATCTCACCCAGATTAAAGGTCTTTTGCAGCCACGGTGCCAGCCAGATGGCGATCAGTATCGCCAGAATAAAGGAGGCCGTGCCGACGATTTCGCGTGTCGCGCCGCGCGTAAAACCCGACAGGCAGGAAAACAGCAATATACCCAGAAAAATCAGATCGTAGCCCTGCATGTGCGTCCCCTCACAATGGCTTTAGAGCGGATTTCGTTCAGGTAGAATCGAAATCCGCTCTAATCTTTTGCTTTGTCGCGCATTTGATTCCGAAAACCGTTGCACACTTTTCGGAATGCGCTCTAAACCCGTACCGATGTTACGGATGGTCGTTAACCATTCTGGCCTTTTTTATAAAAAAGCGATAGCCCTGATTTAAACCTCATGCCGAAACGAAGTTCGGCGAAGCCAAAAGTGGACACCACTTTTCGGAAATACATGAGGTGTTACAAAAAATTAGAGCCATGCGGCGGCTCAACTGAGCCGACGAAGGCTCTAACTTTGGAGGTCAAAGGCGCTCATGGCATTGACCAGATGCGAGTAGGTCTTGACCTCGAACGGCGCATTGTCCTGAGCGGCGACGGGGGCGATGGCGTTGGAAAAGCCCAGTTTCAGCGCCTCCTTCATGCGAGCTTCCATGCGCGACACGCCGCGCACCTCGCCCGACAGGCTGATTTCCCCGAAGATGACCGACGCTTTCGGCAAGGGTTGATCGAGCAGGGCCGAGACCAGCGCCATGGCGGCGGCCAAATCAGCGGCGGGTTCGTTGATCTTCAGCCCGCCGGCCACATTGAGATAGACGTCCTTACCGCCGAAGCCCAAGCCGCAGCGCGATTCCAAAACGGCCAGAATCATGGCCAGCCGTCCGGAATCCCAGCCCACCACGGCGCGGCGCGGCGTGCCCAGGGCTGAGGGGGCGACCAGCGCCTGAATTTCGACCAGTACCGGACGCGAACCTTCGATACCCGCGAACACCGCCGAACCCGATGAACGCTCATCATTGTCGCCGAGGAACAGAGCCGAAGGGTTGGGCACTTCGCGCAAACCGCCATCGCCCATTTCAAACACGCCGATCTCATCGGTCGCCCCGAAGCGGTTTTTGGAACCGCGCAAGATGCGGAACGGATAGCCGCGCTCGCCCTCAAACGATAGCACGGCATCGACCATGTGTTCGACGACGCGCGGCCCGGCGATCTGGCCTTCCTTGGTGACATGGCCGACAAGAATCATGGCGATGCGGTTCTTCTTGGCCAGACGCACCAGTTCACCAGCGCAGGCCCGCACCTGGGACACTGAGCCCTGCGCCGCGTCGATGGCGTCCGACCACAGGGTCTGGATGGAATCGATGATGACGAGGTCGTAGCTGTCGCGTTTCAACGCATCGAGAATGGTGCGCAGCGAGGTTTCGGCCGCCAGATCGACGGGGGCCTTGCTGACGCCCATGCGTGAGGCGCGCCCACGCACCTGCTCAACGGCCTCTTCGCCCGAAATATAAGCGACCTTCAGGCCACGCAGCGCCGCATGGGCGGTGACCTGCAACAACAGGGTCGATTTGCCGACGCCGGGATCACCGGCCAGCAGGATGGCCGAGCCCGGCACAATGCCGCCGCCGCACACCCGGTCGAATTCCTCTATGCCCGTCACCATGCGCTGCGGGGCCTCGTCGGGCGCATCAAGAGTTTCGAAGTTCAGCTTTGAAAGCCTTGATATTTTTGACGGTGAAGTCTCGGGTTTCAGACTGCCCGGCGGCGCGGAAAAACTCTCCTGCACCAAGGTGTTCCAGCTCAGGCACCCCGAACACTGACCCGCCCACTTGGTGTGGGTCATCCCGCAGGACTGACAGACAAAGACGGCCTGAGCCTTGGACATGATTCGCTCGCGCAACGGGGTTTATGCTGCGCAACCGATAGCCCGAGCGGCTGCAGAAATCCAGAACAAATTGCGAACTTTTATCTTGGGGCGGTTCTCCACAGAGGCACGCGGGTAGCCTCAGCGTGTGGCTCTGGTAAAGTGAAGTTCAAACCACAGATTACACAGATTTCACAGATTTCGGTGTGTCAAGCGGGCGCCCAGAGCGGTGAAGGCTAAAAGGCGCGAAGCGCCAATCTGTGAAATCTGTGTAATCTGTGGTTGCCAAATACCTTTGTGGCCATCTGTGGAGGAAATCGCCACTCTGCTATTCGTAGCTGCTATACCGGTCCTGACGCGCAAGGTTGCCAAACCGCGTGACGTTTTCGTCGAACGACAGGCGTACCGTGCCGATGGGGCCGTGACGCTGCTTGCCGATGATGACTTCGGCGGTGCCGCGCAGCTTGTCCATATCCTCCTGCCATTGCAGGTGTTCGGGCGTGCCCTCCTTGGGTTCGGCGCGGCCCAGATAGTAGCTTTCGCGATAGACGAACATGACGATATCGGCGTCCTGTTCGATCGAGCCGGATTCGCGCAGGTCCGACAGTTGCGGGCGCTTGTCGTCGCGGCTTTCGACCTGACGCGAGAGCTGCGACAGGGCAATGACCGGCACCTGAAGCTCCTTGGCCAGAGATTTCAGCCCCATGGTGATGGTCGAGATTTCCTGCACGCGGTTCATGTTGCTGTCGCCCGTCGTGACCAGTTGCAGGTAGTCCACCACGATGAGGTCAAGGCCGGCGGTGCGCTTCAGGCGGCGCGCGCGCGCCGTCAGTTTGGCGAGGCTGAGGCCGCCGGTATCGTCGATATAGAGCGGATAGGAGGCGATCTCCATCGCCGCGTCCTTGAGCCGCCCGAATTCCACGGCGTCGATTTCGCCCTTACGCAAGCGGTCGGAGGAGACGCCGGAGGCATCGGCCAGCAGACGGGTCGCCAGCTGGTCGGCGGACATTTCGAGCGAGTAGAAGGCCACCACGCCGCCATCGACCGTCTTGCGCGTGCCGTCGGGTTGAATCTCGAAGCGGTATTTCTTAGCCACGTTCATGGCGATATTGGTGGCCAGTGCCGTCTTCCCCATCGACGGACGCCCGGCGAGGATCAGCAGGTCCGACTTATGCAAACCACCGATCTGCCGGTCGAGGTCGTCGAGGCGGGTGGCCAGACCCGACAGGCCACCGTCGCGGTGGAAGGCCTCTTCGGCATTGGAGATGGCCCCGGTGACGGCTTCGGAGAAGGTCTTGAAGCCGGTCGAAGAGGTGCCCTTTTCAGCCATTTCATAAAGCTGGGCTTCGGCGCGCTCGATCTGCTCGCGGCCATTGCCTTCCTGCGTGGCCGAACGGGCGATTTCGCCGCCCAGACGGATCAGGTCGCGGCGCAGGGCGAGATCGTAGATGACGCGCGCATAGTCCGAGGCATTGGCCGAGGGCGGGGCGCGATCGACCAGATCGGCCAGGTAGCGGATGCCGCCCAGATCGTTGAAGGCCTGATCCGTCTTGAACTTGTCGAGCAGGACGATGGGTTCGGCCAGATGCCCGATACGGATCTGTTCTTCGATGGTGGCAAACAGCTTCTGGTGAAACGGCTCATAGAAATGCCGGGCACTCAGACCATCATACAGGCGCTCATAGGCCCCGTTGTCGAACATGAGCGTGCCGAGCAGGGCCTGTTCGGCTTCGAGATTGTGCGGCAGGGCTTGGGGCGTGTCAGCCGAAACCGGCAGGGGGGCGTCGAGCAGGGTGGTGTTCATAGCGGTGTTTAAGCAGGTCAGGGACGGGCTGTCGCTGCCCCTATGCGGCGCAAAGGCGGCTGTCCACTTAACTCCGATTCACAGCCTGTGAATAACGGGGATAGATGCATTCTTCAGAGTGTTGATGTATGGTGATCTGCTGATTAGGGGGTGTTATGAAAAAACATAATTTTCTAAGGATCGCAGTAATCACTGCTACGTATGTGATTGCCTCTGGCTGTTCAGCATTATCCGATTGTCATGCAACGCGCGACGAATGGTACACCGACTTTGGCAATACAGAGATTGGTGGTTACGAATCGAATACTGCCGAAGTGGTGTTTGCAGAAGTAAGCCCCGATCATATGTCAGAGGTGACCTCTCGTTTGGGGGCTAAAACTGTTATTTCACTGACACCCGAAGAAGCCCGCCAACTTACCACGCAAAACCCGCCCGATACGCACGGTCTTCGACCTTATCTCGTCCGGGCTTTGAGTTATAGACAAGAGACCGGCGCATACGGTGTATGGCTGGGGGAGAAGGCGTTGTACGTGACTTACGGTATGCTTGGACGGCGCAATTGCTACCCCGTGTATCGTGAGGGTCTGATTGTCTGGCTGGCCAATCCGCCCAAGACGGTTATCATCACGACAGGGATAGATGAATAATTAACGGCTGCTTACCGGACGGCAGGTGACGCCTTTCAACTCGGTTTCGACCCCTGTATCGTGCCGCACGGCCAGACACTTGCCGTCTTTAAGCACCACATCGAAGACAGTCGGCACGGCAGTGGAATGGGTTTCCAGCGGCCCCAGAGGCGGCGGCAGGACACCGAGCAGGGTGGTCTGAGCCGCAGCAGAGGGGCCGAACTCGATATTAGCCCGACCGATGACCGGGGCCAGAGCGGCCTTGAGACGGCTGACGGTTTGCGGATCGCTTAAATCGACGCTGGCCGGTACGGCCTTTCCGGCGGCCATCGTCTGACAGCCGACCAGCCCCAGCGCACACAACAGACCGGCAGGGAGGAGCCCGCGCATCAGCGGCCTCCCGGCAGGGTCATGTCACGGTTGACGTCCATGATCCATTTGGGCGGGACTATGGCCGGGCCTGAGCCGCCGCTGACCGGGCCCGCCGACTGGACCGCCGAACTGGCGGCCGCGAAGGCGGTGGCCGAGGCCGGGCACGAACTGGTGCGGCGATAACTGAGCGCCGTGCTGACCAGCCCCTCGGTCGCCAGACCCAGCTCCTTGCTCAGGTCATCGCTGGCGACGCAGCCGGGCAGTTTGACGCCCGTGGTCGAAGTGGTGTTGTTCGGCACGAAGCCGTCGGCATAGTCACCGAAGCCGAGGTCGTTCACGCCCTGAAACTGAATGGTGTAGTAAGTCTCACCGCAATTGTCCTGCGGGTAGAAGCCATAGGGTTTGCCGCAGGTCTTGCCGCCGATCAGGACGACTTCGACGCCGACGCCGCGCAGGCCGTTAATCACCGCTTCCGAGGCACTGCACGTGTCTTCGGTAGCCAGCACATAGACGCGCGACAGGTTAAGCGTCGGCAGAGACGTCCCCGCCGTGACGGTGAAGCCGAGCCCTTGATTATAGAAGGGGACGGGATTGTTGGCCTGACCTGTTACCGGGTTGGTGTTACCGGCGGCCGCGTTGAATTTCAGCGTTTCAAAGGTGCGGTTGGCGGTGCGCGTATTGCCGGCGATCATGTAGCTGAGCTGCGACGCCACCGCCAGCAGACCGCCGCCATTATAGCGCAGATCGAGGATCAGGTCGCTGACCCCGGCGGTCTGCATGTCGCGCATGGCCGAAACGATCTCGGTTTCGCTGGAATAGGGGCTGAAGGTGTTGAACAGAATATAGCCGATTTTCGAGGAACCATCCGTCAGGATGCTCGTCTTGTTGACCGGTTTGGGGCTGACATTGGCCGAGGTCAGGGTGACGGTCTTTGTAGACCCATCGACCAGACGCAGCCCGAAGGTCGTGGAGGTCCCGGTCGCCGTTGGGAAAAGCCCGGCATTCAGTGCATTAACACCCGCCTGCGTATTGTCATTGACGAGGTCGATGCCGTTGACCGTCAGGATGCGCCCGCCGCGCGGCACCACACCGGCGGCGGGCGAGCCCGGCTCGGTATAGACGACGCGGAAATCGCGCGGTGTGGTGGTCGAATAGGCCGTCAGTTCCATCCCGTAGCTGGCGGTGGCCGCCGCATTGCGCCGCGCCAGATACTCCGTTGTCGGCTCGCTGAAATGGAAATTGTCCTTGTCCTTGCCTGAGGCGGTTTTGCTAAAGGTCTTCAGGCCTGCAAAATACTGCGTCCGCGTGCCGCCGCTGGCCGGATCGGTGTCGGTAACCTCCGTGTTCCACAGGTAGGTTTCGCGCGTCCAGGAGCGCAGCCAGTTCTTTTCGTCGAGCGCCGTACCGGCCTTGTCCGGGAAGCGGTTGCCCTCGATATCGACACCGCTGCGCACGGTTTCGCACTTGTCCTTGAAGGTGCTGGCGGCCTGAAACACGCCGCTGACCCATCCTGCGACGCCGCCGCCGCCGCTGCTTCCGCCACCGCTCGATCCCGTTGCGGTCGAACCGCCGCCACCTCCACCGCCTCCGCCGCCACAGGCGGTCAGGGCCGCCGCGGTGGCGGTTAGAACGAACATGCGGGCGAAGGTCATCAGGCGCTTTGTCATGGCGCGATGATGCCACGAAGTTGGCAGACCGCAAGTCCCTCTTTCTTGGCAGGCGGGCTGCAAAAAACCCCGCGGATCGCTCTGCGGGGTCTGGAGAGGTTGCGGTTTTCGCTTACCAGTTGTGCGTTACGCGCGCATACAGATAGCGGCCATTGAAGCCGAACGGCGAGAAGCGCGAGAAGGCCAGCGCACCCTGCGACCCTTGCAGCGAAGCGATGGTCTTGTCCGGATAGACGTCGAAGACATTGTCCGCGCCGTAGGTGACCGAGGTCTTGTCCGTCAGCTTGTAGCTGGCCGATAGGTCGAGCAGGGTCTTTTCGCCGGTGTGGATGTCGCTGGGGAAGGTCGCCGCCGCGTCGATCACGTCGTCATAATAGGTGGCGCGACCGTTGACGCTCCACTTGCCGCCCTTCCAGTCCACCGTAGCGCTGCCCTTGTTCTCAGGCGTCGAGTTGGTGAGGATGTACTGACGGATGCGGGCGAACAGCACCGGCGGATTTTGCAGGCTCGACACCGTATTGGCGCCCGGCAGGCGGGTGATTTCGGTATTGCCGGTGTTCCAGGCGAGGTTGAAGTTGAAGCGGCCGTAATGGTCGGTCGGCAGGCGATAATTGGCCACCAGATCAATACCGGTCGTTTCGCTGTCCACGCCATTGGTGAAGAAGCGGGCGGCCGTCACGCCATAGGGCTTCAGCAGGGCGGTGATTTCCGACGTGCCCGACAGGTTTTCCGTCAGGACGATGCGGTTATCAATATTGATGCGGTAGGCATCAAGCGTCAGTTCGAACGGGCCCTTGCGATAGACAAAACCGGCCGCATAGTTGGTGGACTCTTCGGCCTCCAGCGCCGGGGCGCCGAGCGCTCTGGCTACCGCAGACGACGCCGGGAAGGTGCCGGTTTCAACCACCACGCCGCCCGACACGACCGAAGCCGTCGAGGTGAAGTATTGCTGTTGCAGGGACGGCGCACGGAAACCCGTGGACACCGAACCGCGCAGGGCCAGATTATCGGTCAGTTCATAACGCAGCGACAGCTTGCCCGACAGGTTGTCGCCAAAGTCCGAATACTTTTCCGCGCGGGCGGCAAAGTCAAAGCTCAGTTGCGGTACGACCGTGGCGCTCAGTTCGGCATAGAGGCCGAAATTGTCACGGTTGACATCGACCGCATTTGACGGCTGGAAGCCGATAAAGCCCTGCGCCCCGGCGGTGGCCGACGTGATGGGGCCCAATGCCCAGGACTGTTGTTCGCCGGCCTTGATCTGATAGTTTTCGTGGCGGCCTTCGACGCCCAGCGCGAAGGTCAGGGGGCTGTAGAAGCCAATCGGGAACTCACGGCTGATGTCGGCATTGAGCACCAGTTGGTCATAGATCACTTCGCCGTCATAGAAGCTGGTCTTGGAAGCGGTGCCGTAAGAGGCATTCACCGAATTGAGCGTGTTATATTCCAACTCGTTGCGGCCCCAGTTGACCGAATAGTCGGACGTCCAGTCGCCCCACTGACCGCGCGTGCCAAAGGTCGCGGAATAGTTCTTCGACTTGACATTGATCAGCGGCAGGTAGCCGTTGGGATAGATGGCCGCGACATTGCCGCTGTTGCCCGGTTGACGGAAGAAGGCCGCGCTTTCGGACTCAAGGCTCTGTACGCCGCCGAAGCTATACAGCTTCCAGCCGTTCTCCAGCGGCTTGGCGGCATTGGCGAACAGGGCGATGCTTTCCTGCTCCGGATCGCCGTAACGACCGGTGACGCGGTTGGGCGTGACGCGCGGATCGGTGTCGGCGCGGTTGGTCGCTTCGCGGTTACGGTACTCACCCGATACAGTCAGGAAGCCGTCTTCGCCGAATGGCAGGCCGACCCAGCCGGCGACATTATAGGTGCGGCCGTCGTTTTCCTTGCGCGATGAACGGGCGGCTTCGACCTCGGTAGTGTACTGGCCATAGCTGGCCGACACGCTGCCGCCCGAACGGGCTTCGCGCAGACGCAGGTTGACGACACCGGCAATGGCGTCCGACCCGTATTGCGCCGAAGCCCCGTCGCGCAGGATTTCGACCGTGCTGAGCGCCGAGGTCGGGATGGCGTTGAGGTCGGCCGGAGCCGAGCCGCGACCGGCGGAGCCATTGGTGTTGACCTGCGCCGAGGTGTGGCGGCGCTTGCCGTTCAGCAGGACCAGAGTCTGGTCCGGGCTGAGGCCGCGAAGAGAGGCCGGGCGCACGCTGTCGGTGCCATCCACGGCCGACGGGCGCGGGAAGGTGAGGGACGGGGCGACGCGCGACAGGGCCTGCGCCAGTTCGGTCGAGCCCTGCGCATCCAGCGCGTCCTTACGGATCACATCGACGGGGGCAAGGGTATCGAGGCGCGAGCGCGGCTGGGTGCGGCTGCCGGTGACGACCACTTCGGTGACGTCGCTGTCAGCGGTGGCTTCCTGCGCGAAGGCGGGCAGGGATACGAAGCTGAGGGCCGTCGTCGCAGTGAGTGCGGCGGCCAGTGTGCGATGGGAGGCACGGATGGACATGGGGAATGCTCCTGAACAGATCATGGCTTGAACTGGGCCATATCTTGGAGCGGCATAGACCCGTTTAAAGAGCTGAGCCGAGGCATATGTTCTAAGGGAGACGATTAGTTTTGCTAATTGATGTCAAGCGTGGCTTTGAATAAAAATATATAAATCAGTAGTTTAATGTGAATATGTGTGAACATTAATAAACGAAGCGAGGGCGCGCGTACATATTTAAAATCAAATGAGTAGGAAATAGTGGCAATTATGCGACGCCATTCCGGCGGCATCGGGTCGGGATGGCGACCTGAACGAGCAGGTGTCTTTAAAAAGGGAGGTGGTGCGGCTAGAGGGACTCGAACCCCCACGCTTTTGGCGCCAGAACCTAAACCTGGTGCGTCTACCAATTCCGCCATAGCCGCGCTGGCTCTCCTTTAGACATATCGGCTCGCTTTGGCTAGGGGGCGTGGTGCAATTGCGATCTGTGTGCGGAAAAAGCTGTGGCTAACGCCCCCTTCCCGTTCTATCCGTTAAGCCAAAGAGACAGGAGGCGGGCATGACGGTCTATGTGGCGCTGCTGCGCGGGGTGAATGTCGGCGGCAACAACAGGTTGCCGATGAAGGACTGGCGCGAAAGCCTTGCGGCACTGGGCCTCGATAATCCGCGCACCTATATCCAGAGTGGCAATGCCGTGTTTGAAAGCGGAAAGACCGCCGAAAGCCTGCCCGATCTGATTACCGCCGACATAGGGGCGCGGTTTGGGTTCAGGCCCGTCTGCCACGTGCTGAGCCTTGAGCAGGTCCGCGCCGCGCGTCAGGCCTGTCCCTACGCGCCGGAGGGAGAGGATGGGCACAAAAAGGTGCATCTGATGTTTATCAAGGGCGGGATAAAGACCTATGACCCTGATGGCCTCGCGGCGCTGGCCACGCAGGGCGAGCAGTTCCACATGGGGGAGGGTGTTTTTTATCTCTACACGCCGCAAGGCTTTGGCAAGTCGGTGGTGGCCGAAAAGCTGCCGCGCTTCCTCAAGGCGGAACTGACGGCACGCAATCTCAGGACCGTCGATACGCTGATCGAACTGGCGCACGGCTGATTATCCGGCAGGCGGCGGGGCGCAGACCAGATAGTTCAGGCTGAAATCGACCGTCGGCAGGTAGAGGTTGGGTGTGCGTTCAAACAGGGCCAGACTGAGGAGCTGGTTCCAGTTCGACCGCCCTGACAGCCCTTTGATGAACAGCTTGCGATCCAGGTGAATGTTGAGGGCGTGGCCTTCGGCCCGGTGGTCGCTGAGGGTGAAACGCCCGATAATGTCATCCGATGGCACCCCGTCGGCGTCCACCCTCAGGCGTTCGTGCAGGATAAAGGTGACGGTCTGACCGATGACCACGCCGCCTTGCGCCATGCGGGCGCTGTAGCGGGCATAGGCGTCTGCAAACAGGGCGTCGAGTGCGGCCGCATCCACGTCACTGTCGTCGAAATCGTCGTGCGGATAGGGATCGCAGGCATGGGCCTTAACGGCTTCGGCCTTGCTTTGGGGCAGGGGGCTGAGGAGCTGGCTGAGCGTCAGATCGCTGAGGTTCAGACAAAAACCGCCTTCGATATCAAAGGCCTGCGCGCGCCCGTTAAGTCGTTGGTGCAGGGCTGGAAAATCCGGCTGAGCCACCCAGCGGTTGAGGGGCGCAAAGCGTCCCGGTATGATATAGGTGCCGCCCGCCGGTATGTAGAGGCGCGGTTGCAGCACGTCGATAATGGCCGAAAACTTGTCGAGGGAGCGCGCAATAACGGCGGCCTGTTCGGCGCGACGATCAATATTGACAAAATGCTGCGGATAGCCGCTCGCGGCCCCGGTCATCAGACAGGCGGCGTCCAGAGCGCCATAGGTGCGTTCAATGTAGTCGCGCACCGTGCGGTAGTTATCGAGCGAGAGGGGGTTATCGACCTGATTGAACAGTGTCAGACCGTCGCCGTGCACGATGAGCGATGTGTCGAGATCGTAGTCAATCTGATCCTCAAAGCCCGAGCTGTTGCTGGTCATCTGAGGCACGATACTCAGCGACAGGCCGCCGAAGTCAAACCGCGTCAGGCCCGTCAGTTCGATCACCCGCGCGGCCCCCAGCCTGAGAAGACGGTTTTTGAGCGTCTTAGTGGTGAAATCCTTTATAATAAAAGGCTTATCCAGAACACCTGAAGCTTTGAGCAGGGCCGGGTCGAAGTGATCGGCGTGGATGTGCGAAATATAGGCGGCGTCTGCCGAGCGCATGAAGGCATAGAGGGCATCGGGGTCATATTCCGGAAAGCTGTGCCAGCCGCCTTCATTCGCGACGCCCGCCCACGGGTCGCACAGGAGGCGCGTGCCGCCCGCTTCGATCATCAGGAACGAATTGTTCAGGTGGGTGATCTTCACAGCGGCTTTCGTCCTATGGCGAACATGGAGGTCGCGCGGCCCTTGAGCCAGTCGGGCGCCAGTCGGTTATCGCCGCGAAACGGCAGCAGATAGCGCGCCTTCCAGAAGCGGTTGTTCCCCTGATAGTACCAGTCCGGCTTGCATCTTAGGCCCGGATAGACCTGAACGTCCGCAAAACCGGCCAGCTTCAGCACAAGGGCCAGACTGTGGGGGGTGTAGGGTTTGACGTGGGTCGGGTCGTTATAGAAGTTGCGGAAATCCTGCTGGAAGTTGGGGGTGGAGATGACCACCGCGCCACCGGGGCGTAGAAGGCGCAAAGCCTCGGAGAGGAACAGGCCGGGGTCGCGCAGATGTTCGATCACCGCCAGAGACACAAACAGGTCAAGGCTTTGCGCCTCCAGCGGAAAGGCGTCGCTTTCGAAATTCAGCGTGTCGATATCGTAACCCTGATAGGCGAAGCCGCGCGCGACCGCGCCGCTTTCCAGATAGCGGTCGCCGCATCCGGCATCGACGACACACCCGGTGGAGGGCTGCATCACTTCGCCATAGCCGCTCAGGCGGGTGAGGGTTTCCAGCGTGCGCCATTCCCGTTCGCCCTGTGCGGCGCGGTCAGGCCCTGCCGACTGACGCAATTGGGCATTGCGGCGGTCAAAATAGCGGTTTTTCAGGGCATGGGCGGCGTCTGACATGGGCGGAATCCGCCGCCGATTCTGACCGCAGAGCAAGCCTGCGGCCGCCCAAACCCCGCGCGCAGGGGCCTGAATTCAGGACCGGTTTCCTGTGCAGTGAATGGATTCATGGGGCGTACCCCTTGCTAATACGCCGCACATGGGTAGTGTCAGGTGCAATTAGCTTAACCGGAGCCCTCCGTGAAAAACAAGTTCGCCCTCTTTATCATCGCGGCCATGGTGCTGGGTGTGGCCACCGGATGGGCCAGCAACCAGTATCTGGATGCGGCGCAACTCGAACAGGCCATTTCGATCTATGGCCTGCTGACCAAGGTCTTTCTGCTGCTGATCAAGATGATCATTGCGCCCTTGGTGCTGTTCACGCTGGTGGCGGGGATTGGCCATATGGAAGACGCGGCGGCCGTGGGTCGCATCGGCGGCAAGGCGCTGGGCTGGTTCATCGCCGCCTCCATCGTGTCGTTATTGCTCGGTATCGTGATGGTCGAATGGTTGCAGCCGGGCGCGGGTATGAACCTGCAAACCGCAGCGGACGCCATCAACGCGCCCAACACGTCGAACTTCACGCTGGAATCCTTCATCACCCACATGATTCCGTCGTCGATCATCGACGCCATGGCCAAGAACGAGATCCTTCAGATCGTTGTCTTCTCGGTGTTCGTCGGCACTGCCATCGCCATGCTGGATGACAAGTCGCCCGACATCATGCGCCTGGCCGAACAGGGCGCGTCGATCATGCTCAAGGTGACTGAGCTGGTGATGAAGTTCGCTCCGTTCGCCATCTTCGGTTCGCTGGCGGCGACGGTGGCCAAGCAGGGCCTGCCCATCCTTGTCACCTATGCCAAGTTCATCGGCGGCTTCTATTCGGCGCTGGGCGTGCTGTGGATCGTGCTGATTCTGGCCGGTCTGATCTTTGTTGGCGGGCGCATCTTCAAAATTCTGGCGGCGTCGCGTGAGCCGGCGCTGCTGGCCTTTTCGACCGCTTCGTCCGAAGCCGCCTATCCCAAGCTGCTCGACGGCCTGCCCAAGGTCGGCGTGTCGCGCAAGATCGTCTCCTTCGTCCTGCCGCTGGGTTATTCGTTCAACCTCGACGGCTCAATGATCTACTGCACCTTCGCCACCCTGTTTATCGCGCAGGCGCACGGGGTTGATTTCACCACAGGGCAACTGGTGATGATGCTGTTCCTGCTGCTCGTCACCTCAAAGGGCATCGCCGGGGTGCCGCGCGCCTCGCTGGTCGTCATTATGGCGACGCTCAGCTATTTTGGACTGCCGGATGCGTGGATCGCCATTGTGCTGGGGGTCGATCATCTGCTCGACATGGGCCGCTCAGCAACCAATGTGGTGGGCAATACCGTCGCCTCGGCGGTGGTGGCCAAGTGGGAAGGCCAACTGGGCGACCCGGAGCCGGAAACTCCCAAGGTCTAAGCTATGCGGCGGATCGTTTCGCAATCAGATCTGGATAGGGAATACAGGTGGCAAAGTGCAGGAACGTGGTCATTGGTCTGGATGTCTCCGTTCCTCGCTGCCCTGCCCATAACGCTTGTCTGGTGGCTTTTTGACAGGTCGTCTGATATTGAGACGATCTGGAGACATTTTTTTTTCACCTCGGGCGTCATGATCATCGTGCTGGCGGTGAATGTGTTTTCCGTGTCGTGGAAAATGGCATTGGGAAGCGCTCTGGCTCAAATCGCGACCGTAGCTCTGCTGTACGTGTTGTCTCCATATCTTCTCAAGCTGCTGATGGCCGCGCGGGCTCTTTTTGCCTAAGCTGACCGATTGCCGCGAAAGGCAGTTGGGCGACCCGGAGGTTCAGCCGGAAAAGGGGTAGAAACCGCTTTCGTCGCCACTCAAGGCTGTCCTAAGGGCAACCTGCATTTCCTCGGCCTTGCCGTGGAAATGTGTGTAATGCCAAGTGCTTGTGAGCAAGAGTGTAATGAGAAACGCTACTACCCCTACCCACAAACCTGAAACATTCCCTTCGACGACGAATCTCCAGCCACCAAAGAAAAGGAACATACTCAGTGCGGAAAAGACGCAGATGCCGATATTCGCGTTGTTCGGTTTAATGAATATGATAACGCGTGTCGCCTCATCGAGAGCCTCAAAACGTCCACTCAAACGGGGCGGAAAAAAGTTTCGACCGTAGTTTTGCCTTTTCAAACCCAGATTGAAGCGACCCTCATGTATACTTCCTCTGAACAGGCCAACATCCTGATCAAATAGCCTGTACTGTGGACGAGGATCGGTGGCGCGCTTTAGGCGGCGCTCGGCTTCTAGAATCGGCGCATCGACACGCCAGACGATGCGACATGTTGGTAAGAAGAGGCCTAACAGTCTGCTGAGCAATGACATCTGGGTTCGTGGGGCGACAAAAATCTATCTCATTTTAGTCTCAGGCGAATTTCCGTCAAACCCGCTTTTATCGTTGACCTTATCCCCGCTCATGCCATAAGAGCGCATCTTTAAATTTGCCGCCTGCGGTCTGCGCGGGCGGTTGTTTGTCTCTAACGGCGAACCGCGGAACGAACGCGATGTTCGGTAGCTGCCCTTCGCAACAGGTAAAATAGATCGATGCAAGTCGTTGAAAAACTGAATGAAGGTCTGTCGCGCGTCTATGAAGTGACCGTGGCCAAGGACGTCCTGGCCGCCAAGCTCGACGCCAAGATCAAGGACATCGCGCCCAAGATGCAAATCAAGGGCTTCCGTCCGGGCAAGGTGCCCGCGGCGCACGTTCGCAAGCTGTATGGCAAGGAACTGATGAGCGAAGTCCTTCAGGAGCAGCTCAACGAAACCTCGCAGGCGACGCTGGAACAGCACAAGGTGCGCCCGGCCAGCCAGCCGGAACTGAACCCAATCGGCGACATCGACGCCGTGATCAAGGGCGAGGCCGACTTGGCCTATGAAATCTCGGTCGAGCAAATGCCGGAATTCGAGCCGGTCGATCCTTCGACCCTCGAACTGAAGCGTCCGGTCTATGAGCCGACCGATGAGGAAGTGAACGAGCAACTCGAAAACATCCTCAAGCAAACCAAGTCGTATGAGCCCAAGGGCGGCAAGGCCCCCAAGGCGGCTGACGGCGACAAGCTGAAGATCGACTTCGTGGGCAAGATCGACGGCGAAGTCTTCGAAGGTGGCTCGATGGAAGGCGCTGAACTGGTCATCGGTTCGGGCCAGTTCATACCGGGCTTCGAAGAGCAACTGATCGGCGCCAAGAAGGGCGAAGAGCGCGTGCTGAACGTGACTTTCCCGGCCGATTACGGCGCGGCCAATCTGGCCGGCAAGGCGGCGACCTTTGAAACCACCGTGCACGAAATCTCGGCCCCCAAGGACGCCGTGGCCGACGATGAGTGGGCCAAGGGCCTCGGCCTCGAAGGTCTTGACGCGCTGAAGGACCTGCTCAAGGGCCAGTTGCAACAGCAATACGCTCAGGCCGCCCGTTTCAAGATGAAGCGCGCCCTGCTGGACATCCTCGACGAAAAGCACTCGTTCGAACTGCCGAAGAAGATGCTGGACGCCGAATTTGCCGGCATCTGGCAGCAGGTCGAGCAGGACAAGGCCGCTGGTCAACTGTCCGAAGAAGACGCCGCCAAGTCGGAAGACGAGCTGAAGGGCGAATATATGAAGATCGCCGAGCGCCGCGTGCGCCTCGGTCTGGTCCTCGCCGAAATCGGCACCAAGAACAATGTGCAGGTCTCCGAGCAGGAAGTGGCGCAGGCCATCGCCCGCGAAGCCCGCAACTTCCCCGGTCAGGAGCGTCAGGTGTTCGAGTTCTATCGTCAGAACCCCGCCGCCGCCGCTCAGATCCGCGCCCCGATCTATGAAGAAAAGGTCGTCGATCACATATTCGCCATCGCCAAGGTGAGCGAAGAGCCGATCAGCAAGGAAGACCTGCTGGCCGACGAAGAGGACTGATCCCGTTTCGACGGTATTGCCGGAATAAGAAAAGCGCAGGAGAAGCATCTCCTGCGCTTTTTTGTGGGCACGCCGTATGTATCTGCTATGCAAGGCTGTCATTTTTTTAGGGGGGAAGGCCATGCGCCGTTTTCTGATTGCTGTCACACTGTTTTTCGCCGCCGCCGGCCTGACCCCTTCGGCCATGGCTCAGGAAGCCGCCACGCCGGAAAAGATCGCGCTGGTGAAGCGTTATTTTGCAGCCATTGAGTTCGATCAGACGATGGATCGCATGACCAAGGCCATGGTCCCGATGATGGTGAAGCAGGCTAAGAACCTGGACCCTAAGGCGGACACCAAAGATATGGAGGCGATGATGTCTATCAGCCTCGAGATCACCAAAGAGCATATGCCCCAGATTCTCGATAGCATGACCAAGGTCTATGCCGAGGCCTTCACCGAGGATGAACTGAAATACATGGTTTCTTTTTACGAGGACCCGCGCGGCCGTGCCATTATGCGAAAGACAGCGGACATGACGCCTAAGATGATGGAGGCCATGTCGAATGTTATGCCGGACATGATGAAAAAAACGCGCGAGAGGATGTGCGCCAAGATCGACTGCCCGAAACCGGTGGAGTTCAAACCGGAGGGAGGCCAGTAAGGCGCTTTGCGTTTCTCCACTTGAAAACGCGCAGGCAAATTGCCAATTTAAACGCGACAGGGACTGCGCATACCTTCGGTTAATCAAATCAGCCTTAGATGCGGTCTCATAACCCATAACGCTTTAGGGACTTCCATGCGCGATCCAGTCGAAAACCTGACCAGCTACCTGATCCCCACGGTCATCGAGCAATCGAGCCGCGGTGAGCGCGCCTACGACATCTATTCGCGGATGCTGAAGGAACGCATCATCTTCCTCACCGGTCCGTTTGAAGACGGCATGGCGACCTCGATCTGCGCTCAGTTGCTGTTCCTTGAATCGGAAAACCCGAAAAAGGAAATTTCCATGTATATCAACAGCCCCGGTGGTCAGGTGACCTCGGCGCTGGCGATCTACGACACCATGCAGTACATCAAGTCGCCGGTCACCACCGTGTGCATGGGCATGGCCGCTTCGGCGGGCTCGCTGATCCTGCAAGCCGGTGAAGCCGGTCAGCGTATCTCGCTGCCCAATTCCAAGATCATGGTGCACCAGCCGTCGGGCGGGGCGCGCGGTATGGCTTCGGACATCGAAATCCAGGCCGAAGACATTCGCAAGACCAAGAAGCTGCTCAACGAAATCTACGTCAAGCACACGGGTCAGCCCTATGACGTGATCGAGCGCACGCTGGACCGCGACCGTTATATGACGGCCGCCGAAGCCAAGGAGTTCGGCCTGATCGACCACGTTTATGAAAAGCGTACCGATCCGGTCAGCAACGCCTAAGCTGGTTTTTGTTTGAACCGTCTGTAATGACCCTGCCGGGCGGCCTTGAGCATCTCAAGGTCGCCCGCTGTGTCTCCATAGGCTGCTTCGAGGTCCAGCGCTGCGCCATAGACCTCACGCAGGCGACGCATCTTTTCTTCGCTGCGGCAGTTCAGACCGTTCAGATGCGGCGTCAGACGGTCCTGAGCATCGAACCCAAGCCGCGTGCCGATGGTGCGCTCAGCCCCCAGTCTGTTGCCGAACTCCTCCACCAGCATTTCAGGGGAGGCGGTGACGATCACCCTTTCGGCGTGCTGACCCACCTCGGCCCAGGTGCGCAGGGCGTCCGGCCGGAACAGGCCATCACCCATCGCTTCGGCAAAGGCGCTAAAGTGCGCTTGCAGATCGTCCCGGCGGACGGGCCCCATCAGGTGGAACAGCAGATGCGATTTCAGCGCCCCCCGGTCACGGGTGCGCAGATAATCCGTCAGCATGTAGGGATGGCGCACAAAGGCGAGGGCCAGACGGGCATGGCCACATTGCCACACCAGAAAGGCGGTAAAGCTGTCTTTATAGGTCAGGGTGCCGTCGAAATCGAAGGCGTGGACGGGGAGGGGCATGGCTGACAATCCGGTTCCCTCTCCCCATATAGGCAACAGGGTTCGCAAAAAAGCCCCTTAACCATAGCTCTCGGTGCGGGGGTGGTTGAGGGCTGGTCTAATCTGTGCATAGATGGCCAAAGCGGTGTGGGTCTGGCCCAAAATCGTACCGGAATGACCTTTTCTTAAGGGTCAAAGGTGCATAGTATCGGTTGAATAGTGCCTCGGCTTTTTCTCCGGAGAGGGAAACGGCCGGCGCAAACGAAGGTGAGAAGCGCTTATGACGAAAGCCGCCAGTGGCGACAGCAAGAGCACCCTCTACTGCTCCTTCTGCGGAAAGAGCCAGCACGAGGTGCGCAAACTCATTGCCGGTCCGACCGTTTTCATCTGTGATGAATGCGTCGAACTGTGCATGGATATCATTCGTGAAGAGCACAAGATCGCCTTCGTGAAATCCAAGGACGGCGTCCCCACGCCGAAGGAAATCCGCGAAGTTCTTGACGATTATGTCATCGGTCAGGCGCAGGCCAAGAAGGTCCTGTCGGTCGCCGTGCACAATCACTACAAGCGCCTGAACCACGCCGCCAAGGGCAATGACGTGGAACTGGCCAAGTCGAACATCATGCTGATCGGGCCGACCGGTTCGGGTAAGACCCTGCTGGCGCAGACCCTGGCCCGCATTATCGACGTGCCGTTCACCATGGCCGATGCCACCACCCTGACCGAAGCCGGTTATGTGGGTGAAGACGTCGAAAACATCATCCTGAAACTGCTTCAGGCCGCCGATTACAATGTCGAACGCGCTCAGCGCGGCATCGTCTATATCGACGAAGTGGACAAGATTTCGCGCAAGTCTGACAACCCCTCCATCACCCGCGACGTGTCGGGCGAAGGCGTGCAGCAGGCCCTGCTCAAGATCATGGAAGGCACCGTCGCCTCCGTGCCGCCGCAGGGCGGGCGCAAGCATCCGCAGCAGGAATTCCTGCAGGTCGATACAACGAACATCCTGTTCATCTGCGGCGGCGCTTTTGCCGGTCTGGAAAAGATCATTTCGGGCCGCGGTAAGGGCACCTCGATCGGCTTTGGTGCCACCGTCAAGGACCCGGAAGAACGCCGTCTGGGCGAAGTCCTGCACCAGGTCGAACCCGATGATCTAATGAAGTTCGGCCTGATCCCGGAATTTATCGGTCGTCTGCCGGTTCTGGCGACGTTGGAAGACCTAGACGAGGCGACTCTGGTCAAGATTCTGACCGAACCGAAGAACGCGCTGGTCAAGCAATATGCCCGCCTGTTCGAGATGGAAAACGTCACCCTGACCTTCACGGACGAGGCCCTTTTTGCCGTCGCCAAGAAGGCCATTGTGCGTAAGACCGGCGCGCGCGGTCTGCGTTCGATCCTCGAAGGCATCCTGCTCGACACCATGTACGAACTGCCCAACATGCAGGGCGTCGAAGAGGTGGTGATCAATGCCGAGGTGGTCGAAGAACGGGCTCAGCCCCTGCTGATCTATGCGGAAAAGCGTGGCGGCGGCGCGGCCTAAGCCTGTGGTGAGTGGCCGATCTGGGCCGTCTCAAAAGGATTACAGATAAAAAAAGAGCGGCTCTGGAAACAGGGCCGTTTTTTTTGTGAAAAAAGGAGAGTTTTTTCCGCTGGCCTGTGAACCAAGGTGGCAAGGGCAGCGTGTGTTTGTCCTTAAAAATTGTAACGATGTTATTGCCTCGTTAACGACTCGGCGACACTCTGTGAACAGTGCGTGCACAGAGTGGCGACGGGAGGGTCGGCCGTGCTTCTTAATAAAACCAATAAAGTCTCCAGCCGGGGCAACGGCGTTACAGCGGAAAACATCCTGAAAGCCGTGGAAACCTCCATGGCGGTTATCGAATTCAAGCCCGACGGGAGCATTATCACCGCCAATGAGAGCTTTCTGTCTGTCGTCGGCTATTCGCTGGCAGAGGTCGCGGGACAGCATCACCGCATGTTCATCGAAGCGGACTACGCACAGTCATAAGATTACCGTCAGTTCTGGGAGGCTTTGCGCGCCGGCAAGCCGCAAAAGGGGGAGTTCAAGCGCCTCAACAAGGCCGGGCGTCAGGTGTGGCTGGAGGCCAGCTATTGCCCGGTCTTTGACGATAGCGGCCGCGTGGCTTCGGTGACGAAGTTCGCCTTCGACATTACCGACAAGAAGAACGAAGTGACGCGCCTTCTGACCATGATCGACGGTATGCCCGTAGCGGTCATGACGGTCGATCCGAAAAACGACTTCAAGATCAACTATCTCAACGAAACTTCCAAAAAAACGCTGAAGTCGATCGAACAGTTCCTGCCCATCAAGGTCGATCAGATGCTGGGCTCCTCCGTCGATGTGTTCCACAAAAATCCGGAACATCAGCGGCGTATGCTGACCACCGACGCCATGCTGCCCTTTTCAACCAAGATCAGGATCGGCCCGGAAGTGCTGCGGCTTCAGATCACGGCGATCAAGGACTCCTTCGGTGCCTATATCGGCCCCATGCTGACCTGGGCGGTGATTACCGCACAGGAGACCGTCGCCAGTGAGGTGACGAGTGTGGCCGATGCCCTTCTGGCCTCCTCGATGTCGATGAGCGATTCGTCTCAGGGCCTGCGTGACGCGGCCGAAAACGCCAGCCAGCAGGCGGCTTCGGCGGCCGCCGGTGCGGAGCAGATGTCGAGCGCCATCCACGAAATCGTGACGCAGGTCACGCGGGTGTCCGACCGCGCGTCGGAAATCGCCTCTCAGGCGCAGTCGATGGATGATCGCGTCAAGGCGCTGGCCGACAATGCCAGTCAGGTGGACTCGGTGGTGGCTCTGATCAAGGACATTGCCGCCCAGACCAATCTGCTGGCGCTCAACGCCACCATCGAAGCGGCGCGCGCGGGCGAGGCGGGCCGAGGCTTCGCCGTCGTGGCTTCCGAAGTCAAGGCGCTGGCCTCACAGACCAGCAAGGCGACGGACGAGATCACCCAGCAGGTGCTGGCCATTCAGACGTCGAGCCACGAAGCGGTGAAGTCGGTCGAAGAAATTTCCAACGCCGTGGCCGAACTGTCGGGCCTGACGACCTCGATGGCCGGCGCGATGGAAGAGCAGGCGGCCACCACCCAGCAGATGTCGAGCAATATCGGCAATGTCTCGCATTCGGCCACGGAAACGGGCACCCTGGCCTCCAGCGTGCAGGAAACCGCATCCGGCCTGTCTGGTCATGCCGAGCGCATGAAAACCAGCATTCAGGGCCTTCTGAAGGCAGGTTAACTTCTGAATTAGCGCGCTTTTTTCCCGAAAAGGGCGTCACAGTTTTGGCTTCGCGCAACTCCGATTTGGAAAGCGCTCCAGCCACTGTGACGCGGGTCACCATCCCTGATCATCCCCGGCTTGTCCGTCCGGCCGGACCTCTTGCGTCCTGTCGTCCTCATCGGATTTGCCGTCCGGGGCCTTGCTCCAGTCATAGGTTTCGCTGGTAAGGTGGCTGAGGAACCAGTCCATGTGCTTGTTCACCTGAAACAGACGGTGGCGGAGTTCAGCGAAATTGTGCGGTTCGCGCGGGGGCGAGATAAAGCTCGGTCTCGACGCCCAGCGTTTTCAAAGCGCGGTAAAGCATGATCGACTGGGTAGGAGGGGGTATAGTCTGCCGCTGCGGTGCTGATCGAGCCGATGCCGAACGGATTGACCGGCACGCAGCCCTTGGCACGTGCGGCGACATCGAGACAAACGATCTGGCCGTCCACCTTCGTTGCCTTCATGGCGTCGACAGGTTTTCATACTGCGCGACTGTTTCAATATCCGGGCGAATTGTCGGGTTTTGCGCAGCAGGTGCATCTCTCTTCGTCGGTGCTTTTGCGCCGACGCAGAAAAACCTGTCATAAACGGCGGTTAAGAGGTGCGCCTTGACGATACTCTGGAGGCGGTCCCGCATGTCTGCGGCCCGGTGCACTCACCCTATGGCCGAAGACTGGGCAGATCTGCGACAGGCGGTGGCGCGCTACGCGCTAAGCCTTTCGCGCCATCGTGACCTTGCCGAGGACATCGCCCAGCAGACCGTGCTCAAGGCGATTGAGTATCAGCAGTCTAACATCGTCATCAGTATGCACGCTCTGGCGTTTCGCATCGCCGGCAATCTGGTGCGGGAGCATTACCGGCGGCAAAAGCCTCTGGCTGACCTTGAAGCTGCCAGCGAACTGGCGTGCAACAACCCGTTGCCAGATCGGGTTGTCGAAGACCGCGCCGAAACCCGCGCCCTTATGCAGGTGCTGAACGCTATGCCACCTTTGCGACGTGACGTGTTTATGCGCCGCCGGGTTGAAGGCCAGAGCTGTCAGGAGATAGGTCGCGCCCTGGGGCTCAACCCCAAGGCTGTCGAAAAGCACATTACCCGAGCGCTGATGGATTTGCAGGTGGCCCGGCAACGCTGGCAGGCCCGGCACGAGGAGGGGGACCAATGATCCACGTAGCGGACTCTGAAACCCCTGAAATGCAGGCAGCATACTGGGTCGCCGTCATGTCTGAACCGGACGTGCCGCCGCATATCGAGCGTCAGTTTGAACTTTGGATGAGCGCCGCTCCCGAACACGCGGGCCTCTATGCCGACTGTCTGGCCGCCTATGACGCCCCGGCCCTGGGTAAGGCCTTGACACAGGTGCGGGCTCAGCCTTGGCGGCCCTGGCTGCCCTATCCGGCCGCAGCCGCGGCGGTGCTGGTCGCCGGGCTGATCGGGTGGGGCGTTTGGAGCCTCAGACCGATATCGACCCAACCGGCACATCTGATGGCGCTGACCACCGGTCCGGGCGAGCACCTGAGCGCACCGTTACCCGATGGGACGCGCATCGAACTGAGCGGCGGCACGGCGTTGAAAATCCGGTATGGGGCGAAGCGTCGCGTCGTCGAGATGCTGCGCGGTGAAGCCTATTTTGACGTGGCCCATGATGCGGCCCGCCCCTTCGTCATCGCCGCGCACCAGACCGAAATCGAGGTCGTGGGGACGGCCTTCAACACGGATCTTCTGCCCGACGGCGCTGAGGTCTCTGTCTATCGCGGTCATGTCCGCGTCCGCGACGAGGGGCGCACCCACGACCTGCATGCCGGAGATCGTTATAACGCCGCGGGCACACCCCCGCTGTCGCATTTCGATGCGTCGGCCGAACCGGACTGGCGATCCGGCTGGTTCGAGGCGGACGCCGTGCCGCTCAGCCGTCTGGTGGAGGAGATCAACCGCTTTTCCAAGGTGCCTGTGCGCCTGCGCCACGCCGCGACAGGCCGGGTGATCGTGTCCGGGCGTTATCACCTGTCAGACCCCGATCTGGTGCTCAAGGCGCTGGAAAACGGCTACGATATCCGCGTCACGCGTACCGGTGACGCGATCCTTCTGGATCGGTGATACAAAACTGACGCGTAAAATACATAATTAATTCATATAATTATTTGTCGGGCCGGGAGTGTCGTTCGCATCTTTCCCTTAAGCGGGCCGTGGGGGCCGCGTGAGTGGAGAGATAAGGTGAAGACGAAACTGAAACTGATCTGCGGCCTGTCGGTGGTGGCTTTGGGGGTATTTGGCGCGCTGGTGCCGGCTGAAGGTCTGGCTCAGCCCGCCGCGCGGGCGGCGCAGACCTTTACTATCAAGTCCAAGGCCCTGTCGGGCGCGCTCAATGATTTTTCGCGTCAGTCGGGCCTTCAGGTCGTGGCCGATCCGACGCTGCTGAAGGGTAAGACGAGCAGGGCCGTCGCCGGGACTCTGACGCCGCGCGCTGCATTGGACGCACTGCTGGCCGGGACGGGCCTGAGCGCCGATATCCGCGACGGTTCGGTCATTCTGCGCAAGGCCGCATCAACGGTTCCGGCCCCTGCGCCGGTCGCGGCTATCGACGAAGCTCCCGAAACCATCGTGGTGCGTGGCTATCGCAAAGCCATGCTCGACTCGCTGGAAGACAAGCGTCGTAACAAGAACGTCTCCGATCGCGTCAGCGCCGATGACATGGGCCGTCTGCCGGTTGAAAACGTCGCCGAAGCCCTGGCCAAGGTGCCAGGCGTCAATGCCGTGCGTGACGCGCGTACCGGTGAAGGCGACCGCATCACGGTGCGTGGCCTTTCGACCGAACTGAACAACTACACCATGAACGGCGTCAAGATGTCGGGAGCCGGGTCGCGCGATGAGCAGTTCTATCGCGGCGTCCGCCTTAGCTTCCTGCCGCCTGAAGGCATTGCGGGCATCACGGTGCACAAGACCCTCCTGCCCAATATGGACGGCGACGCCCTGGGCGGCACGGTGGAAATCGACACCCCTACGGCTTTCAATGTGAAGCCTCTGTTCTTCGGTCTGTCGGTGCAGGGTGCGGTGATGGACAAGTTCGAAAACCCGACATCAGGCAAGGCTGCCGTCTCTTTTGGGCGTCAGTTCTCTGATCGTCTGGGCCTGTTTGTCACCGCCTCCTACGCCAAGCGCAAGACGCAGTTCGAGGAGAATGGCGGCGACGGCGACTCTCAGCCACGCACCTGGTACTCAAACTCAGAGACGCTGGACGCCAATCTCAATGATTTCGTCTTCCGCGGCATGCAGATTGCCACCGGGCATACCGAAATCGAGCGCAAGGGCATCAATTCCTCGCTCGACTGGCGTGGCACCGATCACGACTTCCACCTGCGCGGCACCTATAACGAATATAAGGAAAAGGAATTTTCCACGCGCCTGAACTTCCGTAACGACACGAGCAAATTCTCGACGCGCCTGTCGCAGGTCAACAAGGCCGACAAGACGCTGAAAACGCCGGACCAGATGATCATTGGCTCGGACAGCCGCGGTAACATCTATGGCTATACGACGGCGCAGATCGTGGACCGGGACAAGGACGGCGTGATCACCGACAAGGACAAGTCCACCAAGTCGCTCTATTCGCTCGACGGCGCATCTGGCGTGTGGGACCCGCAAGGCTTCCGCCTGCGCCGCTTCTGGGAAGGCAGCTATTCCACCGGCCTGCTGTCTTCGCTGAATTTCGGCGGCAAGAGCCGTTTCGGCAAACTCACCCTCGACTATGACCTTTCCACCTCGCAATCGGAGGATCAGGCCGATGGTGAGTACGAACTGGAATTTCGTTCGGACATGTATCACTGGCTCGGCAATAACGGGGTCAGCGTCGATAACAGCGCGGATTCGCGCTATCCCAAGTGGGGGCTCAATGCCGCCGGCCTGAAGGCGGTGCAGGACCCGTCCAACTATGCCTTCTCAGGGCTCGAAGCCGGGGTGTCTTCGGTCAAGGAAGACCTGAAACAGGCGCAGATCAACCTGACCTATGAATTCGATCACCCCTATTTGCGCACAGTGAAGGGCGGGGCCAAGATTTACAAGTCTGAGCGCACCAAGTTCGAAGGCTCTTTCCTCAACCTCGACAATGATGGGACTCTGGCGGATTTTGCTGCCTTCTACGGCAAGCCGGTCGATAGCCTGTTCGATGGGCAGTACAGCGGGGATTATCGCCTCGGCATCGTGCTGGACGACGACAAGATGCTGGCCGAACTGGGCCGCGCCACAGCGGGCACCTCGACCTTTTTCAAAGGCGATGCCCTGACCCCGGATGAGGCGACCATCTCAGACGAAGACAGCTTTGGCTTTGATGAAAAGGTTAGCGCCGCCTACGTCATGGCGGAGGCCCAGTTTGGCAAGCTGAACCTGATCAGTGGTGTGCGCGTCGAAAAGACCGAGAACCTCGTCCGCGCCTGGATGATGGACCCGAAGCGCGGCAACCAGTATTCGGCCACCGAAAGCGAATTCACCAACGTCCTGCCGTCGATCCACGCCAATTATCGCGTGCGTCCCGACGTCATATTGCGCGGTGCCATCTGGACCAGCTTCGCGCGTCCGGACATCGCCCGCATGAGTTCCGCCGAAGAATACAGCTACAACACCGATCCGGACGGTAACGGCAAGCAGAACCCTGTCGCCGAGTGGCTGCTGGTGGCTATCGAAAAGGGCAATCCAGATCTGAAACCGATGAAGGCGACGAACTTAGACCTGTCGCTGGAATGGTATAACGGCAAGACGGGTGCCTATTCGGTGGCAGCCTATTACAAGGATATCCGCAACTTCCTGTTCCGCTCGTCCTCGTCCAATATCCGTAACGGCACGGCCGGCGAAAACGAAGACCCGAACGGCGTCCTGATCACCATGGCCAATAATGGCAAAAAGGCCAGGGTGCAGGGTGTGGAACTGAGCGCTCGTCAGGTCTTTTACTGGCTGCCATCGCCTTTCGATGGTCTGGGCGTAGCGTTTAACGGCACCTTCCAGACCTCTGAGGCGGTGACCGGCATCAACTGGCACCCGGATGGCTACAAGTTGCCGCTGATGGAGACGCCGGAGCGGGTCTATAATCTGGAGCTGTTTTACGAAAAATACGGCTGGGAGGCCTATCTGGCCGTCAACCATCAGTCGGAAATGCTCGACGGCATTCAGGATTTCGGCAACAACCCCTACCAGCAGGACTATACCTTCGTGGACCTGAACCTGCGCAAGGACATCACGAAGAACGCCAAGCTGAGCCTCAACGTCCAGAACATGTTCGACGAACATACCTACTGGCTGTCCTACGGTCCGACCGAGGCGTCTTCGCGCGCCTTCGTCAAGAATGGCCGTACCGTCTCGCTCAGCTTCTACTGGCTCTACTGAACCTGAAACCCGCAGACCTCTCGGGTGGAGAGGTCTGCCTGTTATCTCAAGGAAAACCCATGCGATTGTCTTTGATCGCGGCCGTGTCGTGGCTGGCTCTTGTGGCCGTGGCCTCCGCACAGATCCCTGCGCCTGAACCGTTGACTGCCGCCACCGTTCAGCCTGAGCGCATCATTCTCAACCTGACGGCGGACCCGCAGCATGAAATGGCCATCACCTGGCGTCAGGCGGCGAACAGCCCGCCGGGCTGGGTGCAGTATGCCGTTTCCGAAGCGGGCCCTGACTTTCAGACCCGCACCACCGAGGTCGCGGCTAAAACCGAGACCCTGACCCTTGATGTGCAGGAACAGGCGGGGTTTCAGGCCACCTATAATTCCGTCGTGCTCAAAGGGCTGAAGCCTTCGACGCGCTACGTCTATCGCGTTGGCGATGGCACGCACTGGTCGGAATGGTTCCAGTTTTCGACCGCTGGCAAACCGGGTGAAAAGTTCAGCTTCATCTATCTGGGCGACGCCCAGAACAATGTGCTGGAGCACTGGTCGCGCGTCCTGCGTGAAGCGTTGCGCGAAGATGGTAAGGCGGCCTTCATGCTGCACGCCGGGGACCTGATCAATCGTCACAGCGCGGACAAGGAGTGGGGCGAATGGTTCGCCGCCGGCGGCTTTATCCACGCCCAGACGCCTTCGATCATGACGCCGGGCAACCACGAATATGGTCGCCCCGTTGACGACACCGGCGCGCGCCTGTCGCCGCAGTGGCGAGCGCAATATACCCTACCCGAAAACGGCCCGGAAGGACGCGCCAAGCTGAAGGAAACCGCCTTTTACGTCGATTATCAGGGGGTGCGCCTTATCTCGGTTGATGCCCCACTGCTGCATGGGGATGAGGCTGAACGCGCGGCGCAGGTGGCGTGGCTGGACAATATTCTGGCGCACAATCCGAACCGCTGGACTATAATCAGCCTGCACTTCCCGCTCTATTCGTCAGAACCGGAACGCGATAATCCGCGGGTGCGCGAAGCGCTCAAGCCCCTGATCGACAAGTATAAGGTCGATCTCCTGCTGCAGGGGCACGACCACGGCTACGCCAGAGGGGCCGCTCCGACGCCCAAAGGGGAGGCGCGTCCAGATGACGACGCCACCATCTATGTCGTATCGGTCGCGGGTCCCAAAATGTACGCCGTCTCCGACCTCGCCTGGGCCGATCGCAAGGCGTCACGTACCCAACTGTTCCAGTTGCTGAGCGTCGAAGGCGATCGCCTGACCTATAAGGCCTACACTGCCAATGGCGTGCTTTACGACGCCTTCGCGCTTCAAAAGGACAAGGCGGGTCGCAAAACCCGTGTTGAGATGAAACCGGGGACGCCGGAACTCTGGGCGCCGGGCAAGGAGAAAAAGGCAAACGGCGATCTGGCGCAGTGAGGCCTGTGAAGACTCCGCGGGGCGGGTTTGCGACCTTTAAATCGCTTAATGCTTTTGGTGATTGTAAATAATTTTCAATATATCTGAGGCTTATAAGGAGTATTTCACAAGTGTCTTTGGTGCGTCAGGCCGTTATTGAGTCGTTGCCCTTGTATATGTGACACAAGGTGCTGACGACAGTTTTGGCGGCAGGGTCGCTGAGGGCGTAGTAGATGGTCTGGCCGTCGCGACGCGTGGCGACCAGATCTTCGGCCCGCATCTTGGCCAGATGCTGCGATGTACCCGCGATTGACTGCCCCAGATGCTCCGCCAGATCGGAGACACTGGCTTCGCCCTCAAACAGCCGGCACAGGATCATCAGGCGATGTTCGCTGGCCAGCAGTTTGAGCAGGCGCGTCGCCCGCTGCACATTGGGTTGCAGGCTTTGCATATCAGACGCGCTGCTGGTCATGTTTCACGCGGTTGAGACATATCGTCCTTGAAGACGATATAGATGGCAGGAATAACCAATACGGTCAGAAGCGTCGAGGACAAAAGCCCGAACAGCAGCGAGATGGCCAGCCCCTGAAAGATGGGGTCAAACAGGATGACGCTGGCCCCGATCATGGCCGCCAGCGCCGTCAGCAGGATGGGCTTGAAGCGCGTGGCTCCGGCCTCCAGCAGCACCTCGCGCAGGGGGCGTTTGTGGCCATCCGTGTCGATTTCGGCATGGCGGATGAAATCGACCAGCAGGATCGAATTGCGCACGATAATCCCGGCCAGAGCGATAAACCCGATCATCGAGGTGGCGGAAAATGGCGCGCCAAACAGCAGGTGCCCGATGACAATACCAATCAGCGTCAGGGGCACCGGCGTCAGAATGACCAGCGGCAGGCGGAAGTTTTTGAACTGCGCCACCACCAGAATATAGATGCCCAGAAGCGCCACTCCAAAGGCCGCGCCCATGTCACGGAAGGTGACCCAGGTGATCTCCCATTCGCCGTCCCACAACACGGTGGGACGGGTTTCGTCTTCGGGTTGACCATTGAGGCGGATCACCGGCTTGGGCAGGTTCCCCCAATCGGCGGCATTGATGGCGTCATTGACGGCACTGAGGCCATAGATAGGCGCCTCATACCGTCCGGCCAGCTCGGCCATGATCATGTCGGCATCACGTCCGTCGCGGCGGAAATAGGCGGTCGAGCCCTGTCCGCGTTCAAAGGCGGCGATCTCATTCAGCGCCACCAGTCGTCCGCCAGAGGTGGCCACGGGCATGGACGCAAGGGTTTCGCTGACATAGCGCGCATTCTGCGGCAGGCGGAGCGCGATCTCCAGCGGTTCGCGACCTTCGCCGCTGCGCCCGGCCTGCTGGGCATAGCCCAGAACCTGCCCGTTCATCAGCGTATTGACCGAGGCATAAAGTTCGCCTTCCGACACGCTGAGGCTTTCCAGGCGGGCACGATCAGGCACGACGTTCAGCGTCGGACGCGGCAGACCATAGGAATCGTCCACATCGACGATGAAGTCGATGTCCTTGAAGATGGCCTTGACCTTTTCGGCCACGGCGCGGCGCGTGGCGGCATCCGGCCCGTAGATTTCAGCCAGCAGGGTGGCCATGACCGGCGGCCCCGGCGGCGCCTCGACCACCTTCAACACCCCACCCGCGGGCAGGGCCACGGCTTTCAGCCTCTGGCGCAGGTCCAGCGCAATGGTATGGCTGGCGCGCGAACGCTCGCCCTTGGGAGCCAGCAGCACATTGAGATCGCCCTGTTCCGGACGGCTGCGCAGATAGTAGTGACGCACCAGCCCGTTGAAGTTGAACGGCGTGGCGGTCCCGGCATAGGCGTCGATGGCTTCAACCTCTTTCAAACCGGCGCTCACCCGCGCGGCCTCGGCCAGCACGCGCTGCGTCATCTCCAGTGATGTGCCTTCGGGCAGGTCGGCAATGACCTGAAGCTCCGACTTGTTGTCGAAGGGCAGTAATTTGACCGTCACCACCTTGAAGCCGAACAGGCTCATCGACACGAGCGTGGCGGCCCCGACCAGCAACAGGAAGGTCCAGGCCGTCTTTTTCGTGGCGATGACCTTCGACGCCACACGGCGATAGAGAAGACCAATAAAGCCTTCGTGGTCGTGGGAATGGTCGTCGCTCAGCGTCTTGCGCGCAAAGCGGATCATCAGCCACGGCGCAAGGATTACTGCGACAAAGAACGAGAAGACCATGGCCGCCGAGGCATTGACCGGGATGGGGGCCATGTAGGGGCCCATCAGGCCGGAGACGAATAGCATGGGCAGCAGCGCCGCCACCACGGTCAGGGTGGCGACAATGGTCGGGTTGCCGACCTCGGCCACGGCTTCGATGGTGGCCTGAGCGCGGCTTCGCCCATCGGGTTTCCCCACATCCGGCATACCCCAATGCCTTGCGATGTTTTCGATCATCACGATGGCATCATCGACCAGAATGCCGATCGAGAAGATCAGGGCGAACAGGCTGACCCGGTTAATGGTGAAGCCCATCAGGTTCGAGGCGAACAGCGTCAAAAGGATGGTGGTCGGGATCACCACGGCGGTGACCGCGGCTTCGCGCCAGCCGATGGCAAAGCCAATCAGCACCACGATCGAAGCGGTAGCCAGTCCCAGATGGAACAGCAGTTCATTGGCCTTTTCATTGGCCGTTTCGCCGTAGTCGCGCGTAATCGACGCCTCAACCCCCGACGGGATCAGCGTGCCTTTGAGCGCCTCGAGTCGCTTATGGATGGCCTCGGAGACGATGACCGCATTGGCCCCCTGACGCTTGGCGATGGCCAGTGAGACGGCAGGCGCGGCCTCAATACCCTGCGCCGTCTGGCGATAGCGGGTTACCCGCGCCTGATCCTCGCGCGGGGCCTGCACGATAGTGGTGACGTCGCGCACCAGCACCGGCCGACCGCTGACCGAGGTCACGGTGATCTGTCCCACGTCGAAGACGCTGTTAAGCGAGCGCCCGGCCTTGAGGTCGAGCGTCTGGCCTCCGTCGCGCACCACGCCGGCGGGCAGGGTCTGGTTGGCCGCTGAAATCGCCTGGGTGAGTGCGGTCAGGGACACGCCGTGCAGGCTCATGCGCGCTGGGTCCGGCTCGATGCGGATTTCTTCCGGGCGACCGCCGGTGAGGAAGGTCAGGCCGACATTGTCCACCTTGGCCAGTTCGCTGCGCAGCTTGAGCGCCAGTCCGTACAGCGCCACATCGTCAATGCGCGCTCCGGCACCGGCGGTGGGCGACAGGGTAATGATCATCGACGGCACGTCATTGATGCCGCGCGTCGAAATAAGCGGTTCGGGGATGCCCTTTGGCATCTTGTCGGCATTGGCCCGCAGCTTTTCATGGATGCGCACGGCGGCGGAATCGGGATCGGTCCCCACCTTGAAACGCGCCGTCACCATCACCGCATCGTCTTCGATAAAGCTATAGACGTGATCGACGCCGTTGATGCTTTTGACAAGGGTTTCGAGTGGCCTGGCGATCAGTTCCTTGGCGTCATTGACCTTCAGCCCGGCCGCCGCCACCTGAATATCGACCATGGGCACCGAAATCTGCGGCTCCTCCTCGCGCGGGATGGACATGACCGCCATCAGGCCGACAAACACGGCCACCAGCAGGGCCAGAGGGGTGAGGGGGGAGTTCAGCGTCGCCTGCGTCAGGCGGCCCGACAGTCCTGATTTGGCGTCGCTCATTTCGCCGCTCCATAGGGGGCCAGTGTGTCCCCGTCCTTGAGCCCGCTGAGGATTTCGACCTGTCCGGCTGAAAGCGGCGCGGTCTGCACCGGTATCTCGCTGAAGGTGCGGTCAGGGGCGACCAGACGCACATAGTCGAGGCCGTAGCGCGTGGCGACATAGGCGGCCGGCACCCGAATGCCCCGCCGTTTACCGAGGCTGAGCGAGGTAATGACGCGCTCACCCACCAGAACCTGATCGAGCCCTGCCGGAGTGACATCGGCAATGACCTGCCCCTTATCGACCGCCGGATAGATCTGGCTGAGCGTGCCCGAAGCGGTGAGGCCATTGGCCTCCAGTTGCACGCCTTGCCCCACACTGAGGGCGCGCGCCTGCGGTTCGGGCAGTTGCAGGCGCACAACGCGCGGCCCGGCGGTTACCGTCGCCACCGACTGACCGGCCATGACCACGGCCCCGGCGGGGATTTCGGCCTTTACCACCACGCCAGAGGCCGGGGCGCGAATGACGCCCTGTCCGGCCAGTTCACCCGCCGCCGCGCGCTGCGCCTGCGCCGCCTTCCAGGCCGATTCCGCCTGCTCCAGCCGGGCCTTGGCGTAGATGCCCTTGTCATACAGCGTCTTGATGCGTTTGTAGTCGGCCTCCGCCTGAAGCGCGGTCGCCGTATAGGCGCTGGCTTCGAAATTCAGCCTCTGGTCCTTGACCACGCCGATGACCTGTCCCTTGGCGACGGTGTCGCCTTCGCGCACATTCAGGGTGATCAGCACGCCGGGAATCCGCGCCACGGCCTCGCCCATATCGCGCGTCGTCAGCGTAGCCGACAGACGCTTGATATCGTCGATATCCGTCGTGGCGACGGTCAGCAGGTCGCCGGCGGCCGTTTGCGGCGCGGCGCGCTCGACCGGCTTTTTGTCGTGCCCGTCTGAGCAGGCGCTAAGACTGGCAAAAGCGAGAGCCGTCAGGGCCGATGCGGCGAACAGGCGAAGGAAGGGGCGGGGCATGGCCATAGCCTTTCTCAGCGAACCGTGGGCAGGCCTGCGGCCTTCCACGCATTAATGCCGCCCTGAAGGTGATGATCGACCTGAGCGCCAAAGTCGCGGCAGGCCTTGACGCCCTGCGCCGAGCGCCCGCCGGCCAGACACTGCATGACCACGGTACGCTCACCGGCCCCGGCAGTGACCGTGGCAAGCGCCTCAGACGACAGGCTCGACAGCGGCAGGTTGATGGCGCCCTTGATGTGTTCGGCGCGAAACTCCGAGGGCTCACGCACATCAATCAGTAAGAGGGTCTTCGTCTGAAGCCCTTTATGCACCTCGGCCGGGGTCAGGTTGGTGATGGGGGTTTGCGGTTTGAACAGTCCGAACATGGGGCCTCAAAAAAGCGCTTGA
Source organism: Asticcacaulis sp. W401b (assembly GCF_046503825.1). Classification (NCBI taxonomy): domain Bacteria; kingdom Pseudomonadati; phylum Pseudomonadota; class Alphaproteobacteria; order Caulobacterales; family Caulobacteraceae; genus Asticcacaulis; species Asticcacaulis sp. W401b. The sequence continues at coordinate 371,081 of NZ_JBKFEE010000004.1, read as the reverse complement.
AGTTTCTATATTGCATATTCAAGATAATATGCAATTAAAAACAAGTCCACTGTTTTTAATGCGCCTCCGCCGGAGCGGGCGGGCGGTAAACCGGGTGGACACCAGGGAGGTCAGTCATGGCCACTACAGGACAAAAGCCGCGCATCGTGATTCTGGGCGCGGGGTTGGGCGGGACGATTGCCGCCTTTGAGATCAAAGACGCCGTCGGCAGCAAGGCCGATGTCACCGTCGTCAATAAGGGCGACACCTTCCATTTTGTACCGTCAAACCCGTGGGTTGCCGTCAAATGGCGCACGCGCGAAGCTATTGAAGTCAATCTGACCAACATCTTCCGGCGCAAGGGGATCGAATTCTTTACCTGCGGGGCGAAGGCCATCTATCCCAAAGACAACAAGATCACGCTTTCGACGGAAATGGAGCTGTTCTACGACTATCTGGTCATTGCGACAGGACCGGAACTGGCCTTTGACGAAATCGAAGGCTTTGGTCCGGAGCATTTCACCCAATCGGTCTGTCACGTCGATCATGCCTTGGCGGCATCAGATGTGTTTGAGGCCTTTGCCAGGGACCCGAAGCCCATCGTGGTCGGAGCCGTGCAGGGGGCCTCGTGCTTCGGTCCTGCCTATGAGTTTGCTCTCATCCTCGATACGGAACTGCGCAAACGCAAGGTGCGCGACAAGGTGCCGATGACCTTTGTGACCTCCGAACCCTATGTCGGGCATCTGGGGCTGGATGGTGTGGGGGATACAAAGGGTCTGCTGGAAAGTGAACTGCGCCAGCGCCACATCAAATGGATCACCAATGCCAGGGTCGAAAAGGTCGAGGCCGGTCTGATGCACGTCGAAGAGGTCAATGAAGACGGCTCAACTAAGGGGAATCATCAGTTGCCCTTCGGTTTTTCGATGATGCTGCCGGCCTTCCGGGGCGTTGAGGCCGTGCGCGGGCACGAAGGCCTGACCAACCCGCGCGGGTTTATTCTCGTGGACAAGCATCAGCGCAATCCGACCTATCCCAATATCTTTGCGCTGGGGGTCTGCGTTGCCATCGCGCCCACGGGTAAGACCCCGGTGCCGGTAGGCGTGCCCAAGACCGGGTTCATGATCGAGTCCATGGTCACGGCCATTGCGCACAATTTCAAGCTGATACTGGCGGGCAAGGCCCCGACGCACGAAGCGACCTGGAATGCCATCTGTCTGGCTGACTTTGGCGATGGCGGCGTGGCGTTTTTCGCACAGCCGCAGATTCCACCGCGTAACATCAACTGGTCGGCATCCGGCAAATGGGTGCATCTGGCCAAGGTCGGCTTTGAAAAATACTTCATTGGCAAGGTGAAGTCCGGCAAGTCCGAACCCTTCTATGAAAAGCTCGCGCTCGATCTGATCGGCGCCCACAAGATCAAACCTTAAGGAGAAATCGCATGTCTCTCGATCGTCTCGTTCTGGCCTTTGCCGGAACCGTCGTGCTGGTGTCCGTCGCGCTGGCGCATTTTGTTCACCCGAACTGGGTGTGGCTGACCGTCTTTGCCGGGACCAATATGATTCAGGCCAGCTTCACCGGTTTTTGTCCGGCGGCGATGGTGTTCAAGGCGCTGGGCGCCAAGCCGGGGGTGTGCTTCAAATGAGCAAGTCCTATCCCGAAATCACCGCGCGCCTGTCGGCCCATATCAAGACTCTGCGCAAAGATATTCCGGAAACCATGGCAGGGTTTTCGGCGCTCGCCAAGGCTGCCACCGCCGATGGTGCTCTCGATAAGAAAATGAAGGAGTTTATCGCTCTGGCCATTGGTGTCGCGACGCGCTGCGATGGCTGCATCGGCTATCATACCGAGGCACTCGTGCGACTGGGGGCGACGAAACAGGAGGTTGAAGAGGTGCTCGGCATGGCCATCTATATGGGAGGCGGGCCTTCGCTGATGTATGCGGCTGACGCCCTCATGGCGTTTGAGCAGTATTCGGGGGCAACATAACCGTGCCGCCCCTGTCTGCGGCATTTTGCCAGAAATGCGGCGAGAGTGACCGGATATTTATCCAGATATACAGACGTAAGTAGATTATGATTTCTAAATAATTTTATGAATTTAAAGGATATACAGACGATCAAACACTTCAGCGAGTGGTGAGATGGTGCGGTTGCAGGCTTCAAACCCGCGCATTTCTCGCGTCCCAGCCCTGCTTTTCATGACCCAGTGCGCCGCGCCAGTGTCGGCGACGTTGCCGGGTATAAGGGCTTTTCGGCTTGCTGACGGGCTTCTTGAACTTGATCTCCGGGCCAAGGTCTCGACGAACGCCTTTGAGCCATTTCAGGAAGGCTCTTTGCTGCTCGACATCGACCTTTTTGGTCGGCTTCTCTATTCGGCTGCTCACCAGTTTGATGACGCTATCGATGGTCTGTACTGCGCCCGGCTGGTCTCGATCTCGCAGGAGATCATGGACGAGACGCTTGGCGTGGGGCCTGTAGTCGATCTTGGGGTCGAACCATTGGCCGATATATTGGAGGACAAGAGCCTCGTTTTTGAAGGCGGAACGCATACGCTTACTCACTTAGTTGCATAATGCAATTTTACCATATCGCATTGTTCTAAAACAATTTTAATCGGATATTCGGATAGAAAAAGGCCTCCCTGAACCTTTTATTGGAGTGGTGTTCAGAGAGGCCGGGGTAACGCTCATGGACCCTGAGCGTTAGTCGTATAACTGCCACGCCGTGTGGCAAAAACGGTCGAGGAACCGTTGGGCCTCGAACGGACAGATGAAGTGGAAGCGATAATCGCCGTTGGCCACCATCTCTTTCCAGTAGCCTTGTGCGACGCTGGTGCGGCACCAAGCTTCGGCCTCAGCCAACTCATGAGGCCAGCCTTCGAACTTCATGGTCGTCATGACCGTTCTCCCAGCAGGTCGGCCAGCAGGATGGCTGCCAACTCGTATTGTTGCTCGTCTTGGAGAGCGCGCCACAAGGTCAGCGCATCGGCCGCAGACAGGTCGGCATCTTTGTTCTGGGACAGGTAGTTCTGGCCGCGCTCAAGCCAGACCGCACTAAAGTGGCGCTGGCTGTCTGTAAGGCCCCTCGTTTCCATGAGGGTATAGATTTCGGTCATTCGCATGATCACCTTCCATGATTGGTTCATGGATATTTAGGCTGGTGATCTGGGTAGATAACGGCGGCTTTAATATCTAGGGTCGCGGCATAAGGATGCCATTTTCCCTGTGCTATTCGGTGTCGGACATATCGAAGGTAATCATCCGGTGTTTTAGGTTTTCCAACCCGGTGCCGCCTCATATTACAGGTCCAGCAGGCTGCCACGATGTTATCAGGGACATCTCTTCCCCCCTCACTTTCGGGGATAAGGTGTTCTGCGGTGCACTTTAATGTGCGGGCCTCACGTTCGGTGAATCCGTATTTGCTCACGAACTGATCGAGGCCATCAACCCAGATCGGCATCTCACAATAGTAGCAGCGCCAGTCCTGACGTTTAACAGCTTCAAGTCTCAGTTTTTTTAGGCGACTAGTCATGACACAACCTCGTTTCAATGAAGAAACGGACGTGCAGCTATCGATTACGACAGCCCCTCGGTTGGAAGGTCAGTTGCCTTGCACGAGACAGCACCAGCTTAGCGCCACTCCGTAGTCCCTATCAGTCCTCTGCTAAAAGCAGGATCGAAGGGCCATTGGCCCACACGCACTTATGTTGCGACGTCTGACTTGGTGACGATACGTGGTCAGTGGTCAAAAGTCAAAAGTGGCATCAAGACGAGCGCCTCTGGTGGTGTGTTAACCGAAAACGCAATCAATGATTTAACCGCCTAATGTCATGCTCTGATAATGAGCAGACGCAGACCAGCTTTTCAGGCCAGACATTATAAGCGCCGATCCAATCCGGCGCGATATGCCCCGCTTTTCATTCTCGTCGGCCTTGCCACGTATCTGAGCTATCCGCGTGTTGTGCGCCTCATTAAGAACGAGCCTGCCTACTATTCAAACTGTTCAACCGCAAAAGCTGCGGGCGTGGCCCCGATATATAGATGGGAACCCGGCTATCGTGCGGCGATGGATCGTGACGGCGATGGCGTTGCCTGTGAGCCTTGGCGATGATGGGATCAGGTCTTCCCTGACATCTTCAAAAGCTTTTCGCCGTCAGGCCGCAGTTCCCCGGCCGGGCTAACCAGCCTGTACAGGGTGTTTCTCGTAATCCCAAGCTCGGCACAGAGGTCGCCGACGTTCGTATCCCTATGGCGCATAGCGGCTTGTGCTCGGCGCAGGCCGGATGGTGTTAGGGCGAACTTCCTTCCACCCATTCGTCCACGGGCGCGGGCTGCCTGTAGCCCGGCAACGGTGCGCTCACGGATAAGTTCGCGCTCGAACTCTGCTAATGACGCGAAGATGCCGAACACGAGCTTCCCAGAGGCAGTCGTCGTGTCGATGCTGGCACCATGCCCCGCCAATACCCGCAGCCCAATGCCCCGCGCCGTCAGGTCATGTACGGTGTTGATCAGATGTCGAAGATCGCGGCCCAAACGGTCTAACTTCCAGACGACGAGCGTATCGCCTTCCCTGAGGGCTTTGAGACAGGCAATCAGCGCCGGACGATCATCTTTCTTCCCGCTGGCAACATCTTGGTAGATGTCCTCGACCCTGACACCATGCTCGACGAGAGCATCCATCTGAAGGTCCGTCTGCTGATCATGGGTGGAAACGCGCGCATAGCCAATCTTCAAAAACCACCTCGCATAAAGCCTGTCATTCAAACGTTCGATTACATGACTCTTCGCGCAAACCCTTGTGTGGTCTGCATTTGCGTCACTAAACCCGTCTTTCAAATTGTCTCATGCAAACCCCAATCTGTCTAAGAATCCGGGACAAGATTCTTGCTGGATAGCCCGGATGCATGATCTCGCCCGGCATTGTGATGTATGCTCTTCTGAAAATGCTCCGGATCGTTGCCTTGACGGCGGTGCCATTGTTCACGCAATCCTTGGGTGCGGACCCAATCATCGCTGGGAGAAGAGGAGAGAGAAAAAAGAAGGAGCGCAGCGAACAGACATCGAGCCACATGGCACACAGACAAAAACACTCACATTCTTTCTAATACCTCTTTAGAAGAAACGTGAGTTTTTTTAGACCAGTTCTCATATAAATGATCGAATAGATAACTTAATCCGCATTTTTTCGAACAACATTTAAATACCAAATCGCTTCAAGCGTGTGATATAATATTCAGGAAAGGAAAATTACTTCCGCGAAGTTTGTAAGATATTTTAGTATGCGCAATTTGGTTTCGTTCTCATTGATGAATGACTTCATCGGTTATGGAGATCATGAAGGAAAACTTCATAAAGGCGTTATAAGCAGCGTTGTTCATTACGCTACATTCCATGATCTCGCTGATATTGTCAGGTGGATGGCGGATGAGGGGAGAGTTCATAAGGGGGTGGAGCCTTATGGGATTGTGCCGAGCCGATTTGTTCCATGCCGGGCTGAGCAAAAGAAGTTCGCGGGAATGAGGTATGCCCGTAAGGCCACCTATGAGAAAGATGAACTCAGCTTTTTCTATATCGACATCGACAACTCCAAGCCGTCTGTGAAGGTCAATATGGACTTGGCTTTGGCCAAGATCGAGGCCGCCGGGCTTTCATACGTGGCATACACGACGAGAAGTCATACTCAGGAGTGCCATCGATTCCGTGTCCTGTTCCCGGTAGATCGTGTCATTTGCCGCGCGGAGGCGGTGAAGATTGCGGTCGCCATGAATGCGAAATGGATCAGCGGTCAGGCGGACCTGAGCGTGTATGATGGGGCCGATTTCATCTACCTGCCACTACCGAAGGCCGATGTCCGTTGTAGGTTAGATGGCGAAGCACTGGATACCGCGTCACTCGTGCAGGATGGCGAGGCGTTGATCGCTCAATGCCCCCTCAGGCAGATCGGCGTTACGAAGGCTGGTAGTCAGAAAGAACGCAAACGAGTTGCCAAAGATGTAGCGACCTTGGCGGTGCGGCCGTCTGTCGATGATCATTCTATAAGGCCGGAGATTGGGGTCCATAACCCCGATGTTTTTTGCCCGGCATGGCTTGAGCTATATCTGAATTCCGACAGCCATTGGGAGACCATGAGAGCCATTCTTGGCAAGGTCTGGAAGCGCACAGATGGCACCCTGACGTTCGGGGAAACGCGTAAGATTTTCGGCGACATTGATGCTGCCGAAGGCGACTACTTCCTTAAAAAGTATGGCGAAGACAGCGTTCAAGAACTTATTCGCTGGTATTTCACGTTACCCCCCAGTGGGGCAAACGATAACTGGCAGCCGATCCTTTCGGAAGAAGACATTGGCCTGACGATAGACGTGATGGAGGCGGAATGCGGGGCTGGCAAGACCTATGTGACGGTCGGGGACATGGCCGCATCATGGGACAACTACGTGTTCGCCGCACCGAAGATTTCTGACCTTCGGGCAATCAGAGAGCAAATCGGGGCGGTCTATGGTGTTAGGCCCCAGATCATCGCGATACACAGTGAGGCTGGGGACGACAGGGTCCCATCGCAACTTACGCAGTGGCGTCGGCAGCTTGATCGTCGCACGGATAAAAAGCCTGTCGTCGTTTTGACCACCCATGCCGCCCTTATGATGCATAATTGGAGGGACTGGTCAGATTTTCGTCTTGTGATTGACGAGGTCCCAGAGGTTTTCATGACCCAGACCATCAATATCAAGAATAACCCGGATGTCTTGGCGCGGCACGTGCGTGTTTCGAAAATGACGGACGGCAGGTGTCATCGAGTGGCCATGCGAAAGGCTGGCCGTGAAGCCTTGGCCAGCCATGACTTTGACGATAGCCAATCGATCAACAAGGAGGTTCTTGGCTACCTATCTTCCCGGAACCTAAAGACGTGGGTGGCAGCGGAGGACTGGGCAAAGCGGGATAAACAGGCGATTACATTCTTCTCGATGATCACGCCGGAAAAACTCATCGGCTTCAAGTCTGTACGGATGTTGGGGGATGAGGTGACGAAGTCTATCACCTTGAGAGCGTGGGCCGCAAAGTGGGGAGTCAAGGTCAAGAAGTTAAACCCGCCAGCGCGCCACCGCAAAGTGGCAACCGGTGATCGGGTCACTATCAGATACTTCGCTGAATCCGGAGATGCGTCCCTCTCCCTATTTGGTGATAAGCAGCCTGACCTCTTACACAAGATGAGTGATTTCATCGAGGCCGAGCATCCGGGTGAAGACGTTTTATGGACAGCGAATGAGCGGTTCCGAGCCGACGCGGAGATCAAGGGCGGCACCTACTTGACACCCCGGACGCATGGGCGGAATGACCTCCAACGTCATACCGTCTTGGCATGGCTTGCTGCGATGAAGCCGAGCACGGCCACCGGCGCGGCGGTTCAAGGTGTTTGCGGCATGACCTATGACGATGTCGTCGAGTGGCGCGAGTACAATTGTATGTATCAGTTCGCCATGCGCGGGAATCTTCGCGACCCGGATAGCGCCTTGCCGGTTTCCATATATGTATATTCGCGTAAGCAGGCCGACTACCTGCACCGGCGATTAGGCGGAAAGGTGGAGCATGTCGGCGACAGATCGGGGCTGCCGGTGGCAACAAAAGCGTCTTTGTCTTCCTCTCAACGCAAACAGGTCCAGACATGGTCAGATAAGATGGTGGCGCATGGCTGGCAGAATTGGGCTGAGGTCCCGGCTTCTAAGACGAAATCGAAGGTGGCAGTCGAACTGGTGGCAAACATTGAGAGAGCCGTTGCTCGAAAGCTGAAAGACGGCTGAACAGTCACTCCGGAATAGGTCCGAAGGGGAGTGTCGAAAGGGACACAATTTAGGGTTTTTGACTTTCCCGACTGGCAAAGAGTTAATGCCATGTTAACTTCGTGTCGGGTTGAGGGAGGGCATGGTGCGCAATCCGCAGTTTCTTGATCGCGTGGTTTTTTTCGTTGCTTTCGTCCGCGTCTCCCGGTCCGGATATAACCGGTTTGCGAACTTTTGGACCAAGCTGGGCGAGCGGTTCGGCGTTCGTCTTCCGAAAATCTATTGGACCAAGACTCGCTCAAAAGCGAACGTAGGCGTTAATAGACAGACATGGGAAGATGTTACGGCTTCACGTTCGCCAGTGGTGATCACTGTCCATGGCACCGGTGATGGCGATGACACCTTTGACTTAAATGGTGTATCCGCATTTGACGACGAAGGTAAAAAGTGGTGGCAGCGAAACGGAGACTTCCGAAAAGAGGTTGAAACGCACCTCGAAGGAGAAAAGCCGGGCTGGCTTCCGTTTCACTGGAGTGGGGAAAACTCTGAGTTTGACAGACAGCGGGCAGCAAAAGGCTTAGCTAAAGTTGTTGGTTCACTGGCTCAACGCAGTATTCCTTATATAATTTTGGCTCACAGCCACGGGGGAAATGTTGTTGATTTGGCCATCAAAATCCATCCGTCTGTCTGTGGGGAGGCGGAATACTGCAGAGCTATAATAAGTTATGGAACGCCGTTTTTTCGCAGATCAGAAGAGAAGAAGTTTTCAGCAAAGATTCTAGAAGTCGCTTTGGAAATTTTTAAATTCAGCATTTTTATTTTAGCAATTAATATTATTTCATTTTTTGTGAGAATTTTGTTTATTGGCGAAGAATATACCAATATATATTATGCTATTTTATTAATTACAGGCATGTTTTATCTTTTTTACTATTATATTGACGTGAATAAACATCATACTTCCATCAATATATGGAAAGAAAGAATCGAGGCAATCTGGCATCCGATAGTGAGCCATAGAGATGAGGCAATCGGATTTTTGTCTCTTTTTTCTAGAGAGAATTTTTCCAATAACAAAAAATACTTGTTCTCACGGCTAATAAAATTGAAAATATCTTTTAATTTAATTACAAAGATTTTTGTATCAAAATTCAATGAATACTCTAATTTTTTTATACTTTATGCAAGTATTATTTCTGTTTTTATTATAAGAAAAGATAAAGCCATTTCTTCTGAGGAGAATAAATTAAACACGTTTTTATTTTCAATAGATTTCAGCACATATCAATTTGAAACCAATGAAATATTTTTATATTTTATAAGTTTTGGAAGTTTTTATATTGACGTTTGTATATCATATATTTTAATTTTTGCATTGTGTGCGTTTTTTTACTTTTTGTTAAAAGTTCTATTTTTATTTGAAAGGTTATCTGCTGGTATATTTTTCAGCATGTCTTCAAGTATAGCATTTGGAGATGATGGCTTTTTTCAAGTTAATTCTATTGGAGAAACGCCAGAACATATGCCGTGCAGGCCTGTATTATTAATAAATAGGAATGATTTTGGTGATTTAAGTGAATATAGACTAATGACCTCTAGAGATTTTATATACACTAGCGTAATAGAGTTAAGGAGCTTAAAAACTTTAATAGATAAGCCGGATGATTTTATAAAATCTTTTTTTGAGGGCATTTATCATAATGCCTACTTCAAAGACTCGGAAGTTGTTAAAATCACCTCAAATATCACCAACGACGGCCTTTCGGGAAATTTTTCATTATAAACTCTGGATTTTTTGATTTTTCGCTTTTCTCTTAAATGAACGCCAGTGAGGCAAAAAATCGTGAAAGAAAAAGAGCGCGGTTACGCCTCAACCTGAACGAAGCGTCCTCTGATGTACTTCTTGCCGATGTTGGACGGTATGTCCGATCGTTTTCTGTTGTTTTTCATTCCGCCGCTATAGCCATCGGCTGGTCGGCCGCGTCCTCAGGCGCAATCTCTTTCTTCGTCTCGAACAGATGTCCGTAACGTTTCGAAACCTGCTCTCGTGATAGGCCGACCATCTCCGCGATGAGCGTCTTCGTGATCTTCAACCGCTGCCGTTTGGCCGACTTGATCGCCTCCTGAATGGCCTTCTCGTGTTTGGAGGCCCTGATGAAATGGGTGGTCTGCGCGCCGCGCTGGTGCGGGTTGTCGCTAACCTCGACATTTGGCAGAGCGTATATGCGGCGCTTGGCAAGTTCGTAGAACTTACGGTCTTTCTCGATCCCGATGAACTTACGGCCGGTATTCACAGCGGCCACGCCGGTCGTGCCACTGCCCATCGTGTTGTCGAGGACGACGTCGCCCGGCGCGGTGTACGTTCTGACCAGATATTCCATGAGCGCGACCGGCTTCTGGGTAGGGTGCTCCGCTTTTGTCTCACAGGCGAAATTCAGAACTTGTCGGGGGTAGCCGGTGATCGTCTGGACATAGTCCCGGTGCGACGGTCTTTGAGCAAAGACTGACGCACCGTTCAGCTTTCGACCTTTGCGTCGGGCTGGCTCCATATCGCTTAGCCCCTGCGGGTTGTAAGTCATCCGGTTCCGACTGTGGTCATGAACTTTACCCGTTGAAAACACACATATTTCTTCGATGTCTCTCAAGGGCATGTTCTTAGCATGTACGAAACCGGAGGGCTTTGGCTTGTGCCAATACCAATTATACTTGAAGCGCTCGACCTGAGAGCAAATCAGCCTAGCGCTGAAAGGCGGGATTGCGAAAAGGACCACAGCAGCATTGGGCTTGAGGACTCGCCAGTATTCCGACCACATACTTTCAAGGTCTATTGGCCGGTCCCACTGCAGTTCCGTCATGCCAAAAGGCGGGTCACAGATGATCGCATCAACGCTGTTATCGGGGAGGTTCTTCATGACCTCCAGACAGTCGCCGTGAAAAAGCTGAACTCTCATCTCGCCCCCTACATCGTATCGGCATACCGTAGGGATTGATGGTTAAAGGGGCGTTATTCGTGAAGTATGGCCGTGCTTGGGATCTGTAAGCGGCGGTGCAAAAACCGACCACGGAAGCGCCGGGATCGTGCCGGTGCGGGCGGCGTAAAAATCGTCCACCTATGTTCTGTCTGCAGGTCGCAGGGAGGACGGAAGGATTTATACCGTGGAATTGTATTTGAAGGTTCGGCTGGCGTGTTCCGGGGGCATGAGCCAGCGGGAAGCGGCGAAGCATTTCAACCTCTCGCGTGACAGCGTACGCAAGATGCTGTCGTTTTCGGTTCCGCCAGGCTACCGTCGGCAGGCGCAGATCAGACGTCCGAAGCTGGACGGTTTCATTGACATCATCGACAGCATTCTGGAGGCGGACCGGACAGCGCCCCGCAAGCAGCGTCACACGGCCAAACGGATATTTAACCGGCTGAGGAAGGAGCATGGCTTCACGGGCGGCTATACGATCGTGAAGGACTATGTTCGCGACCATGAGCGGCGCCACCGGGAGATGTTCGTGCCTCTGGCGCATCCGCCGGGCCATGCGCAGGCCGACTTTGGTGAAGCTGTGGTGATCATCGGCGGCGTTGAACAGAAGGCGTATTTCTTTGCCTTTGACCTGCCGCACAGCGACGCCTGTTATGTGCGGGCCTATCCGGCGGCCACAGCCGAGGCGTGGGTCGACGGCCACGTCCATGCCTTTGCCTTCTTCGGCCTGAAGCCCCTGTCTATCCTCTACGACAACGACCGTTGCCTGGTGGCGAAGATACTGCCCGATGGGACGCGCAAACGGGCGACCTTGTTCAGTGCCTTCCTGTCGCACTATGTCATTGAGGACCGTTATGGCCGTCCCGGCAAGGGCAATGACAAGGGCGCCGTCGAAGGCCTGGTGGGCTACAGTCGTCGCAATTTCATGGTACCCATACCGCGGTTTGCGACGTGGGAGGCCTTCAATGCGTGGCTGGAAGCGCAGTGCCGGCTGCGCCAGAACGACACCCTGCGCGGTGAGAGCGAGACGATTGGTGAGCGGCTGAAGCGTGACCTGGCGGCTATGCATCCCCTTCCGGCCGCCGCCTTCGAGGCCTGTGACCAGACCAGTGGGCAAGTCTCGTCACAGGCTCTGGTGCGCTACAAGACCAATGACTACTCCGTCCCGGTAAGCTTCGGCCATCAGGAGGTGTGGATCCGGGGTTATGTCGGCGAAGTCGTCATCGGATGCCGGGGGGAGATCATTGCCCGTCATCCCCGTAGCTATGACCGGGAAGATGTCAGTTTTGATCCCTTGCATTACCTGCCTTTGATCGAACGCAAGATCAACGCCCTTGATCAGGCGGCCCCTTTACAGGGTTGGGATCTGCCCGATGTGTTCGCCACCCTGCGCCGTCTGATGGAGGTACGCATGGGTAAGCACGGCAAGCGCGAATATGTTCAGGTCCTGCGCCTTCTGGAGACCTTTGAGCTGGCCGAAGTGACCGCCGCGGTGAAGCAGGCCCTTTCTCTTAGCGCGGTCAGCTTCGACGCCGTCAAGCATCTGGTTCTGTGCCGTATCGAACAGCGCCCGCCACGGCTGGACCTCGATGTCTATCCCTATCTCCCGCGCGCAACCGTCGAGACGACGCGCGTGTCGGCCTATATGGGCCTGCTGGGGTGTGCGGAGGCGGCGGCATGAGCACGGACGTCCCGGAAATCCTGCTGGGCGCCCAGCTCAAGACGCTGAAGCTGCCCACCGTTCTGCGCGAGCATCAGAAACTGGCCCGGCTTTGCGCCCTCGAAGGCGTAGACCATGTCCGCTACCTGTCCCGCCTTATTGAGATGGAGCTGATCGATCGTGAACGGCGCATAGTCGAGCGGCGGATCAAGGCTGCGCGATTCCCGGCCAAGAAGAGCATCGACAGCTTCGACTTCGCCGCCATCCCAAGGCTCAACAAGATGCTGGTTCTGGAACTGGCGCGTTGCGAGTGGATCGAGCGAAGGGAGAACGTCATTGCCCTTGGACCCAGCGGTACCGGCAAGACCCATGTCGCCATAGGGCTTGGCATGGCCGCCTGCCAGAAGGGCCTGTCCGTCGGCTTCACAACAGCGGCGGCCCTGGTCAGCGAGATGATAGAAGCGCGCGATGAGCGCCGACTTCTGCGCTTCCAGAAGCAGATGGCGGCTTACAAGCTCCTGATCATCGACGAACTGGGCTTTGTGCCTCTGTCGAAGACCGGGGCGGAATTGCTGTTCGAACTGATCTCACAGCGCTACGAGCGCGGATCGACCCTCATCACCAGCAATCTGCCCTTCGATGAATGGACCGAAACCTTCGGATCCGAGCGGCTCACCGGTGCCTTGCTGGACCGCATGACCCACCACGTCAGCATCCTTGAGATGAATGGCGACAGCTATCGTCTGGCTCATAGCCGCGCCCGCAAGGCCAGACCCACTCCCTAATCCCCCGAAAAACGAGCCGCCCGCGTATGGGAGCCCCTTACGGGCTACGCCCTCCAGGCGCTCCCATACGCGCGCCTCAACTGGCCTGATTTTGCGCCGCCCCGTGGCCGGATTTTGCGCCGCCCTTGACAGTCGCACAAGGCTACTGGAAAGAGATGGTGGCCAACGGCGATTATCGCTTCCACTTCATCTGTCCGTTCGAGGCCCAACGGTTCCTCGACCGTTTTTGCCACACGGCGTGGCAGTTATACGACTAACGCTCAGGGTCCATGAGCGTTACCCCGGCCTCTCTGAACACCACTCCAATAAAAGGTTCAGGGAGGCCTTTTTCTATCCGAATATCCGATTAAAATTGTTTTAGAACAATGCGATATGGTAAAATTGCATTATGCAACTAAGTGAGTAAGCGTATGCGTTCCGCCTTCAAAAACGAGGCTCTTGTCCTCCAATATATCGGCCAATGGTTCGACCCCAAGATCGACTACAGGCCCCACGCCAAGCGTCTCGTCCATGATCTCCTGCGAGATCGAGACCAGCCGGGCGCAGTACAGACCATCGATAGCGTCATCAAACTGGTGAGCAGCCGAATAGAGAAGCCGACCAAAAAGGTCGATGTCGAGCAGCAAAGAGCCTTCCTGAAATGGCTCAAAGGCGTTCGTCGAGACCTTGGCCCGGAGATCAAGTTCAAGAAGCCCGTCAGCAAGCCGAAAAGCCCTTATACCCGGCAACGTCGCCGACACTGGCGCGGCGCACTGGGTCATGAAAAGCAGGGCTGGGACGCGAGAAATGCGCGGGTTTGAAGCCTGCAACCGGAATCGAACTGGATAATCGTCTAACCCGCTGTTTTTATGCAGGATCGACTCGAATCCGGGATCAATCCTATGCCAATCTTGCCAAGACGAATCCTGCAACCGGCACCATCTCACCTTATCACCTACAATTTATCGTTTAAAATCAACCGCAAAGCACAATGGTCGCATTTTTTTGCGGGTTATTGTGCCACGGAACTGTGCCACACGAACAGTCTTCCATCGTCCGCAAACCCTTATCCTAAAAGGGTTAGAGACGACTCCGACTGTGCCACACGACTGTGCCACACGGGTGATAATCCACGATCCGCAGAAGTGTCCGGGGCATCGTCTGGAAGCCGCGTCAAGCGCTCTGGCACGATCCGGGGCAATACTCGACGGCATCGTCGCCTCAATGATCGACAGAGGGTCTTGGGACTGTTCGCCCCGGATGATGGTCCAGATCGTCCTCAAACCATCCGTAAAGGCTCCGGACTCATCGTCAGGGGGCGGATGCTCTATGTGAAATGGCGGGTGCCTAAGGATTTGCAGGAGATCGTTGGGAAGACGCACTTCGTCAGGTCATTGCGGACAGGGCGCTTGAGCGAAGCTATTCCCAGCCTTCTCGGTAATCTGTCCTATTGCATTCGGGACACCTTATCCCTGTGATAATAGTATTTCTTCTTTCAGCTTCCCGAACCTCTTCTGGAGAAAGAACCTGCTTTTCAAATCTGTGACCGCAATTTAAACACCGATACCGAACGTTACGCATATGTTACCCCCGCGCTCTCTAAGAGTAATTTCCAAAGACTTTCAGCAACTTCTATTGCTGTAAGCCGTTCTTCTTTCATTGAAAATCCAAACGAAGCGGTCCAATAAAGCTCATAGTCATCTGACTTTATTGAGAATGAGCCATTACACGTATTCGTAGGGGCGTTTTCTGTATTGGAATAATACAAATCTCCGAATCCGCTTGAACCAGAATGGCAATGAACAGTGATTGCACTGGTCCCGTTACGCAATAGCGCATTCAATAGTGTGCAAGAGAATGAACTGGAGCCAAGGTCACTGAAACGCGCTTTCAGTCCCTCAACCCCGTTTATTTCAGAAACAAGAGATTTGAAATGGGCTTTAATCTCTTCGAAGGACTTAAACTTAAAGTCTGATCGATCAATTCGGTCAAATTCTTTCTTGGCCCGATAAATCCTCGCGGATGTTTCTAGCTGAGGCGCGAGAGTGGCGTCTCCAAAGGATTGCGAGGTTATCGCCTGACCGAAAACGTCTATGGCACGGCGGATTTCACTCACAACGTCAAGGAAAGCAGTGTTCTGGTTCTGCCACTCTGACACAGGCTGGCCATCCCTCGGAGTTGCCTTCAACTCTTTGATTGCTGACATCTTCCATTCGCAAGGTTCTAGCACAACCGGCACCAAGCGAATTTTTCCAGCTTTGTGACGCTCAAGTGCAACAGCAAGCTCAACGTCCATACAGTATCTGGAGGCAAGGTAATCCGGGCTAATCATCGCAATAAAAACGTCAGAAGACTCCAATTCGGACCTTATTTCTTTGCTGAGATCGCTTCCTGCCGTTATCTCGTGGTCGAACCAAACTGATATTTTTTCTTCCCGTTGAAGCTGGCTGAGATGGACACAGAGTCTGTCCGTGTAAGCTCTGTCTTTGTGACAGTAAGAGATAAACAGTTTCGATGCCATTCTGTGCCTCGCAATGAATGGTAGAAACTTGCTTCGATTCGCTTACTGGCTCAAGTATTTGTTCCCGTTTCGTGCGCGTGTGCCGCTATTTGCCCTGCAGATTCGACTTCGAACGGCGGGGGCTTAGTGGTGAAAGGCTGTCGATTGCCTTCTTGAGTATCGTTATAGGAAAGCCGCTTCCGTAATTTTTATGGACTTCGCGCCTACTGGAGTCTGCCCAACCCCCTAGGGCTAAGGCGACGTCTATTCGAACGCCCGCAGTGCGGAGGGCATCTCGGAAGACATGCCTCAGGCTATGATAGCAGGTGCGATCCCCGGCGATCTGTACGCCAATCTTCCGAACATAACGCCCATACCACTTGCTGAATTCTTTTCCGTACGAGCCGTTTGAGGCACGAGCTAACTCCGGGAATAGCTTTCGTTTTCCGCTTTGGCGACGGAGATCAATAAAAGCGCTGAAGCCCATTTTCATAAGGTCTTTATGAACAGGTATGATCCGCTTACTAGCCTCAGTCTTAAGAGATTTATCGCTGCTCTCACTAACTACGAATGCGAGGATGCCATCGATCTCCGCGACGTCGGCGGTATCGAGGGCGCAGGTTTCATTCAACCGCATGCCCGAATACAGCCCGATAAGCGGCACCCAGAACTTCGCCGTGTTTCGGTGGGCTTCCGCCTCGGTCGTGTAGATCGGACTGCTGAAAATCTTTCGTAGCTGTTCCTCGCTGTACGGCATCCGCTTATCTTTGAGCTTTACCGGGTCAATTACCCGCAGCCCTCGGCATGGGTTCTTCTGGATGTATCCCTCGTTGGCTGCGAAGGTCATCAGGCTCGATAGTAAGCCCATGTATTTATTGATGCTTACTGGGCTTAGCTTGTCTTTGATTTTGCTGCGTTTCACCATCTCTGCCACGGCTTTTGCCGACATGTCGGGATAACGTTTCGACGAATTGGGAGGCAGCACTCGCAGGACAGAGAGGACCGATTTCGCGGCATCCCGGTCGATCTTCTCGATGGCGGTATCACGACCGATTACATCGAAGATCACCTCAATCATCTGTCGATATTCAATCGAAACGGACTCCCGGCGATTTTTGGCAGGATCGGCAAGAAACTCGTCGAAGACCATCTCCACAGTGCGCACAGGGATCGTCTCTTGGACCATTTGCACAGGCTGGATAGCCATTGGCTGTGGGGCAGGGGGGATCGTCCTTTCAGGCTGTCCCGACAGTTGGTTCTCAAACCCTTGTAGCCAGCTTTCGAATTCATACGCCATGGCTCTGAGCCTTCTAGCGGCTTCGCTCAAGCGCCCTGTCCGCAATGACCTGACGAAGTGCGTCTTCCCAACGATCTCCTGCAAATCCTTAGGCACCCGCCATTTCACATAGAGCATCCGCCCCCTGACGATGAGTCCGGAGCCTTTACGGATGGTTTGAGGACGATCTGGACCATCATCCGGGGCGAACAGTCCCAAGACCCTCTGTCGATCATTGAGGCGACGATGCCGTCGAGTATTGCCCCGGATCGTGCCAGAGCGCTTGACGCGGCTTCCAGACGATGCCCCGGACACTTCTGCGGATCGTGGATTATCACCCGTGTGGCACAGTCGTGTGGCACAGTCGGAGTCGTCTCTAACCCTTTTAGGATAAGGGTTTGCGGACGATGGAAGACTGTTCGTGTGGCACAGTTCCGTGGCACAATAACCCGCAAAAAAATGCGACCATTGTGCTTTGCGGTTGATTTTAAACGATAAATTGTAGGTGATAAGGTGAGATGGTGCCGGTTGCAGGATTCGAACCCGCGACCTGATGTTTACAAAACAACTGCTCTACCAACTGAGCTAAACCGGCACGCTGCGAGTCATTGAGGCTGTCGCAGACAGGGCCGTCCTTATGCCGGGAGCCATCGCAGAACGCAACGGATTTGCCGCCTTCGCCACAGATTTTTTCGTGCTTTGGGCATCAAACCTGTGTGCAGGGCGGCAAAATGGTCTAAAGGACAAGCCGATTTCCTGAGTTTTAGACGGTCTGAGCATGTCCCGCATTCTGATCACTTCCGCGCTGCCCTATATCAACGGCATCAAGCACCTCGGCAATCTGGCCGGGTCCATGCTGCCGGCCGATGTCTATGCCCGGTTCATGCGGGCGCGCGGTCATGAGGTGCTGTATATCTGCGCGACCGACGAACACGGCACGCCGGCTGAGCTGGCCGCCGCCAAGGCCGGGCAGGACGTGAAGACCTATTGCGACGAGCAGCACCTGATCCAGAGGACCGCCGGTGAGGCCTTCGGGCTCAGCTATGACTGGTTCGGCCGGTCAAGCTCGGCTGAAAACCGCCACCTGACTCAGGCCTTTTGCGAGGCGCTGGATCGTAACGGCCTGATCGAGGAACGCACGGACAAGATGGTCTATTCCATCGACGACGGGCGTTTCCTGCCGGATCGCTATGTCGAAGGCACCTGTCCGCATTGTAAGTTCGAAAAGGCGCGCGGGGATCAATGCGACAATTGCGGGCGGCTGCTCGATCCGACGGACCTGATCAATCCCTATTCGGTGGTGTCGGGGTCGCGGAACCTTGAGGTGCGCGATACCAAGCACCTCTATCTGCTGCAAACAAAGGTCGAGCCGCAGTTGCGGGCGTGGATCGAGTCGAAGACGCAGTGGCCGCAACTGGCCAAATCCATCGCCATGAAGCACCTCGAAGAGGGGTTGATCGACCGCGGCATTACGCGCGACCTGAAATGGGGCGTGCCGGTAACCAAGGACGAAAAGCCCAGAGAAGGCTTTGAAAACAAGGTCTTCTACGTGTGGTTTGATGCGCCGGTGGAGTATATCGGCGCCACGCAGGAATATTTCAATGCGAAGGGAAACGCCAACGGCTGGCAAAGCTGGTGGCGTCTCGATGAGGGGGCGGACGACGTCACCTATGTGCAGTTCATGGGCAAGGACAATGTCGCCTTCCACACAGTGAGCTTCCCGGCGACCATTATCGGGTCTGGTGAGCCGTGGAAGATGGTCGATACGCTGAAGGCGTTCAACTGGCTGAACTGGTACGGCGGCAAGTTTTCGACTTCGATGAACCGCGGCGTGTTCATGGATCAGGCGCTGGAGCTGCTGCCGGCGGATTATTGGCGCTGGTATCTGATTTCGCAGTCTCCGGAAGGCTCGGATTCGTCGTTTACCTGGGAGCAGTTCCAGAGCGCGGTGAACAAGGATCTGGCCGATGTGCTGGGCAATTTCGCCAACCGTATCCTCAAATTCACCGAGTCGAAGTTCGGCGGCGTCGTGCCGGAAGGGGGCGAGGCGGGCCTGCTGGAACAAAAACTCTATGCCGATCTGTCGGCCTTGCTGGCGGAGGCGACCGAGGCCTTCGAGGCCATGGAGATGCGCAAGGCAGCGCAAGCCGTTCGGCGTATCTGGGTGCTCGGGAACGAGTATCTTCAGGAGGCCGCCCCGTGGACGGCCTTCAAGACCGATGTCGAGCGTGCGAGCGTGATTGTGCGCCACGGCCTCAATCTGGTGCGCCTCTATGCGGTGCTCGCTCAGCCGCTGATGCCGTTTGCGGCGCAGTCTATCGCCGACTGTGTAGGCGTCGAGCTGCCGCTCGATTGGCCGACGACGGACGCTCAGGCCGAATTGTCCAAACTGCCGGCCGGTGCAACGGTCCGATCCGGCGAGGTCCTGTTCAAAAAGATCGACGACGACATGGTCGCCGACTGGGCCGCGCGCTTTGGCGGCAGCGACGCCGCCTGAACAATAATTCATTAGCGAACAAAGGCGTTCGGACGTATCCATAAGCGACGGAGGAGTCCCGTTATGGATTTATCGAACGCCTTTTTCAGCTATCGCGGACGCTTTCGCCGCCGGGATTTCTGGCTCTATAGCGTGTTTTTGTGGCTGATCAGCTCGGCCTTTGTGGCCCTGTTCGGCGGAGACGATCACGGGATCAATTTGCTGCGGCCCTATCGCTTTGACGGGGTGGGGCTGATCGGCTTTGTTGCCTGGCTGGGCGTGCTCTATGCCACCTTCGCTGTACAGGTCAAACGCTGGCACGATCGCAACAAGTCGGGGTGGTGGGCGTTGATCACGCTTGTGCCGCTGATCGGCTGGCTATGGGTGCTGATCGAGTGCGGCTTTCTGGAAGGTACAAACGGCGATAACCGCTACGGGGCGGCGACCAAACTCTGAGGTTTCAGGGAAGATTTTGGAGCGGGTAGACGGGATCGAACCGACATCCTCAGCTTGGAAGGCTGCTGCACTACCATTGTGCTATACCCGCCCTTGAGGCAGGGCCGTGGCCGAACAGCGTTTCAAGGGCGCGCGGTGGTGGGGGAAGCAGGACTCGAACCTGCGAAGCTTACGCAGCGGATTTACAGTCCGCCCCCTTTGCCGCTCGGGACATTCCCCCAAGCGCGCCCGTTGAAACGAGGTGGTCCTTAAACTCAATCTTTGAACAAAGAACAAGTCCAAAAACAAAAAAACTTTTTGGTTTCTGTGGATGCCCGCATTAAACAGACCGCCAATCTCGCCAAAAAGCCTTATCGGCCTCATATCGGAGCGCGTCTTATAGTGTCAAGCCAACGCGAACGCAACGACCCTAAATCGCGGAAAGGGGCCAATAGCCCTAAAAAATCGGGGTCGAAGACCGCTTTTTCGGGACAATCCAAACCTTTTGCCAAGGACAAGCCGCGCGACAAGGGCGGCAACGCCCCGGCTCAATCGGCGCGCGCCCAAACGCAGGCCCACTCTCAGACACGACCCAAACCGTCGGTGCGGGTGTCCGAAGACGGCTGGATCTGGGGCCTGCACGCGGTAGAGGCGGCGCTGAAAAATCCGTCCCGCCACGGACCGATTCGTCTTTATGTCACGCCGGGGCGTCAAAAGGCGCTGGAGCAGGTGGCCCCAAAGCGCGGCGACCTGCACGTGCGCCTGACCGAGATGGCGGAGTTTTCCGGCTTTCTGCCGCAAGGCGCGGTGCATCAGGGCGTGGCGCTGAACGGGCCACCGCTGGAAGGCGACGACCTGAACGGCCTGATGGAAGGGGCGCTGAGGCAGGCGCACCCGGTGCTGGTCATGCTGGATCAGGTGACCGACCCGCAAAATATCGGGGCCATATTGCGCACCTGCGCCGCCTTTGGCGCGGCCGGGCTGATCATGCAGGACCGCCATTCGCCGGTCATGCAGGGCGTGCTAGCCAAGACGGCAGCGGGGGCGATGGATAGAGTGCCTTTCGCGCGGGTGACCAATCTGTCGCGGGCGCTGGAGTCCCTGACGGAAAACGGCTTTGTCAGTCTGGGCATGGCGGGGGAGGCTGAACACAGTCTTCAGGCCGTGCTGGAACAGCAGGGCTGGCGTCAGTCCGGCAGCCCGCGGGCGTTGGTCATCGTCATGGGCTCAGAAGGCGAGGGGCTGCGGCGACTGGTGGCCGAACACTGCGACCATCTGGTCAAAATCCCCATGCCGGGTGGCTTTGAGAGCCTGAACGTCAGCCATGCGACGTCGATTGCGCTGTATGAGGCTCTGGGGCGCGCGGTTTGATCGCCTCGTAATAGTGGTTGCCGCCCTCATCGCTGTGGCTGGCGACGAGGGACAGGCCGCGAGCGTC
The DNA here is from genome assembly GCF_046503825.1 of Asticcacaulis sp. W401b. Taxonomy (NCBI): domain Bacteria; kingdom Pseudomonadati; phylum Pseudomonadota; class Alphaproteobacteria; order Caulobacterales; family Caulobacteraceae; genus Asticcacaulis; species Asticcacaulis sp. W401b. The sequence goes on along the minus strand of NZ_JBKFEE010000004.1, from coordinate 349,811 downwards.
CAGAAGCGCCGCATAGGCGGCCTGACCCAAGGCGCGAGAAAGGCGTCCGGTCAGGTTGTCCGACCATTCGCAGGCCTGAAGCGGTGCCGTAAACAGAAAGCGCCCGCCGGGTTTCAGCGCCTGGGCCACCCGACCGATCAGGGCCGCCTGATCCGCCTCCGATAGCAGAAAGATCAGACCCACGCAGACTGCCGCGTCGAAAGTTCGGTCAAAGAAGGCGCTGACCTGCGCCGCTTCGCAGGCGACCGGCGCGTCGGGAAAGCGGGCGCGGAAGGCGGCGGCCAGACGGGGCGAGGCGTCTATACCCGACACGGCAAACCCCGCTCCGATCAGGGCTTCGGCAATGGGCACGCCCGATCCGCAACCCACATCGACAATGGCGCTGCCGGGGGGCAAATGCGCTATGGCCCAGTTCCGCACCAGATCGGCTCCGACGCCGGAGCGCATCTGCATGAAGCGCTGGGCAAGCGCGTCCCAGCCTTCGGAGGGATCATCGGGCATGGTCGGGCTCCGGTGCGATTTAGAGCGTTTTTCGCTTAAGTGGATACCGGTTGAGCGTAAAAAAACGCGACAAAACAGAAATTTAGAGCGACATTTCGATTCAGAATGAACGAAATGCGCTCTAAGGTTTCTCCAGCCTGTCATGCGTTCTGCCTCTGGACAAGGCGGGATGTGAAAACTAGGAGGGTGTGCAAACCTTTTTATTTACGGGCCCGTCATGGACTTTTTCAGCAATCCTGAGTTCGCGTCTCAGGTCTCTGCCTTTTTTCAGGTCGTCTTTATCGACATCGTCATGGCCGGTGACAATGCCGTGGCGGTCGGTCTGGCGGCGGCGGGTCTGGCGGCCAGTGATCGCAAAAAGGCCATCCTTTATGGTCTGATCGCCGCGGTCATCATGCGCATCGGCTTTGTGCTGGTGACGGCCCAGTTGCTGCTGATCGTCGGCCTGCTGCTGGCGGGCGGGCTGCTTCTGCTGTGGGTGGCGTGGAAGATGTGGCGCGAACTGCGCGAGCCCGATACCCACGCGCAGGAACACGCCGAAGCGGCGCTGGAAGACGCTACCGGGGCCGATATCAACGGCAATCCCACCACGGGCGGGGCGACGGCTCCGGCACCCAAACGCAAGAGCTTCAAGGCCGCTGTGGTTCAGATTCTGATCGCCGACCTGTCGATGTCGCTCGACAATGTGCTGGCCGTGGCCGGGGCGTCGCACGCCCACCCGGAAATCATGGTCTTTGGCCTGATTCTGGCCATCGCCCTGATGGGGGTCGCCTCGCACTTTATCGCCAAGGTCCTGCACAAGTACCGCTGGATCGGCTTCTTCGGTCTGGCCGTCGTACTCTACGTGGCGCTGAACATGATCTGGGAAGGCCACCGCGACATCGTGGTCGATACAGGTAAGGTCGCGGAATATAACCAGATTGTGCCGGACTTTATGGATATCACCGAAAAAGACATCAAACACTTCGGCCCGAAACCGGCGCATTGAGTTTTGACTGCACAAATTGTCCGATAAGAGGGGCACTTTATCGGATTGCGTTCTGAAAGCGGTTCCTGATCTTCAGGGGCCGCTTTTTTTTTCTGGGTGATGTCCGAAGGATGGGCGGGGTTTGGGCGTAGAAACCTCAGACTGGAGGGCTTTATGGACAAACCCGTTGTTACACAGGCGATGATCGACGCCTATGATGAATTCACCCATACCTCATTTGATCGCCGCGCCTTTATGAGCCGCCTGACAGGCTTGACCGGATCGGCGGCCGCCGCCGCAGCGGTCCTGACGCTTCTGAGTGCCGGTCAGGCGGCGGCAGAAGTTGTATCGGCCGATGACAGCCGTCTGGTGACCGATGAGGTGACGATTGAGGGGCTGAAAGCCTATCTGGCGCGGCCCAAAGCTGTGTCGCGCAGGCTGCCGAGCGTGCTGGTCATCCATGAGAATCGCGGCCTGACGCCGCATATCCGCGATGTCACCCGAAAGCTGGCGCTGGAAGGCTTTGTGGCGCTGGGTGCGGATTTCCTGTCATCTGTGGGCGGCACCCCGGCCAATGAGGACGAGGCGCGCACCCTGATCGGCAAGCTGGACGGCACGCAGACCGTGGCCAATGCTGAAACCTATCTGAATTGGCTGAGCGGTTATACAAAAGGCAACGGCAAGACCGGGGCGATGGGCTTTTGCTGGGGCGGCGGTCTGGTCAACCGTATCGCCACGCGGTCGAAGGCACTGGATGCTGGCGTTGCCTATTATGGCTCACACGCGCCTCTGGCCGACGTGCCCGGCATTCAGGCCCCGCTGATGCTGCACTATGCCAGTCTGGATGAACGTATCAATGCCGGGATCGAAGCCTACCGGGCGGCGTTGACCTCAGCAGGCAAGCGTTTCGAGATTCACATGTACGAAGGCGTCAATCACGCGTTCAACAATGATACCTCACCGGCCCGATACAACAAGGCGGCCGCCGATCTGGCATGGCAGCGAACGGTTGGTTTCTTCAAGGCAAATCTCGCGTGAAGTCAAAGCTTTCAGGGCATGTCTTCGGGCATGTCCTCAAGGCGATAGGCGTTGAGCATCGGGCGGTGGCCTTCGGGCGAGGGGCCAAAGCGGTTGCCGCCCCTTTGCCCGGCCAGAAAACCGCATTCGATCAGGGTCCAGAGCTGCCCCAGCACCGGCACGAGGCCGACCATCAGCCACCAGCCGGACTTGCCCCGATCGTGCCAGCGTTTGACGCTGAGGCAGAAGCCGATCCACAGGAGCGGCAGCCCCAGAACCAGCCACAACGGGTCCAGCCCCTCGACCGGGCTGAGGCCGATACGCTCGCCGTAATTGGCCCTGAGCCACCACAGGGTCAGGCAGATGACGGCTATGCCGAAGCTCCAGCCCCAGAAGCCGATGCGCGACAACCGTCCGTTGGGGCTGAGCAGGGTGTTGATGATATTCACAGGTTTCCTCCCGGCCGCATGAGGGCGACTCTCTTATTCAACGAATTTACCATAACGCGGTTCGGGACAGCAGGGGCGTGGCGGTAAACTTATCGGGAGCGGCGAAACCGCACATCTTGCAGAACAGAGATGCGCGCGCCTGTAATCGGGGCTATGCTGTGCGAATGAGAGTGGTTCTGAACCTGCTTGGCCTGTGTTTCGTGGCGCTTGGCGTCATCGGCATGTTTGTGCCGGTTCTGCCGACGACGGTGTTTCTGATCATCGCCGCCGTCATCTTTGCCCGCTCCAATCCGGAATGGGAGCGGCGCATCATGGCGCACCCGAAGTTTGGCCCACCCATCCGCGCCTTCCGTGAACGCGGTGTCATCGGCCCGGCGGCCAAGATCGCTGCGGTCAGCGGCATGGCCGTGTCGTCGGTGATCGGCTTCGTCACCCTGCGCGGCGTGTGGGGCTTTGTGCCAGCCGGGGTGTGCCTGCTGTGCGCCCTTTACGTGCTGTCGCGGCCGTCGCAGTGATAGTTACCCGTGTGACCGCTTGACCCGTTGCGAGGGAAGGGGCTAGCTTCCGGCAGTGATTTCCGGAGCGCCCCATGCCGTCCAAGCTGACTATTGCCGTCTCTGCCGTTGCCCTCATGGGTGCGGCGGTTGTTTCCCCCGTCTTTGCGCAGGCCACGCTGACCCCTGAGCGGGTGTTTGCCAATCCTGACCTGTCCGGGCCGAAGGCGGTAGGCGCGCGCCTGTCGCCGGACGGCACGCTTCTGACCTTCCTCAAGCCCAAGCTGACCAATGCCACGGTGCAGGACCTGTGGGCCGTCGATGTCAAAGGCGGCGCGCCCTATGTGCTGGTCGATGCCGACAGCCTGTCGTCCGAGGGCAAGGAGCTGTCCGAGGCCGAAAAGGCGCGGCGTGAGCGGATGCGCGTGTCGGCGCGCGGCGTCGTGGCCTATGACTGGGACCCGTCGTCCAAGACCCTGCTGGTGCCGCTGGATGGCGACATCTATCTGGTCGATCGGGCGACCAAAAAGATCAGCCGCGCCACCGAAACGCCGGGCGATGAGGTCGATGCTAAGCTCAATCCCAAGGGCGGGCAGGTGGCCTATGTCCGTGATCAGACGCTTTATGTGCGCGACCTCGCGACCGGCAGTGAGCGTGCCGTTACGCCGAAGGGTGAGGGCGTCATTTCCTATGGCGTGGCTGAGTTCATCGCGCAGGAAGAACTGAACCGCTATACCGGCTACTGGTGGTCGCCGGACGGCACGAAGATCGTCTATGCCAAGGTCGATGAAAGCCCGGTCGATATCGTCGAACGCTTTGAGATCAGCGGCACGGGGACGCGCACGGTTGATCAGCGTTACCCGAAGGCCGGGCGTCCCAATGCCATCGTGACCCTGTTTGTGCACGACCTGAAAACCGGTACCGATGTGCCGCTCGATCTGGGGGCCAACAGCGACATCTATCTGGCGCGCGTCAACTGGAGCCCGGACGGGCAGTCCGTCTTTGTGCAGCGCCTGAGCCGCGATCAAAAGACGCTGGACCTGCTGCAATATCCGCTGACCGGCGGCGCACCGCGCACCGTTCTGACCGAGACCTCGGACACCTGGGTCGAGTTGAATAACGACCTGCGTTTCCTGAAGGACGGGCGTTTCCTGTGGGCCTCGGAACGCGACGGCAATAACCACCTCTACCTCTATGACAAGGACGGCAAGCTGATCCGTCAGGTGACCAAAGGCGACTTCCCGGTGGCGAAGGTCGCGGCGGTCGATGAGGCGAAGGGTGAGGTATGGTTTGAGTCGTCCTATAAGACCGTGGTCGAGATGGGGCTTTACAAGACCTCCTACCTCAAGCCGTCTGAGCCGGTGGCCGTGACCAAGGCCGGCGGCTGGTGGTCCACGGACGTGTCGCCCAATGCCAGGGCCTTTATTGGCACCTATGCCGACCCGCAAACCCCGGCCCAGACCGGTCTTTATGACGCGACGGGCAAGCGCGTGCGCTGGATCGAGGAAAACGCGCTGGACGCCAAACACCCGTATTTCGCCTATAAAGACACCTATAGCGCACCGGAATTTGGTACGCTGAAGGCCGTCGATGGCGAAGACCTGCACTGGCTGATGCTCAAGCCGCGCGGCTTTGACCCGGCGAAAAAGTACCCTGTTATCGTCTCCATCTATGGCGGCCCGGCGCGTCAGGACGTGCGACGCGGCTGGGTGTCGCCCGCCAACCGCCTGTTTCAGGAGGCCGGGTACATCGTCTTTACGCTGGACAACCGCGGCACGCCCAACCGCTCGGTAAAGTTCCAGCGCGCCATCTATAAGCAGTTCGGCGGCCCGGATATCGACGATCAGATCATGGGCGCGAAGTGGCTGCAAAGCCTGCCCTATGTCGATCCGGCGAAAATCGGCATTATGGGCTGGTCGCAGGGCGGCTTTGTCACCCTGATGGCCCTGACGGCCAAGGACACGCCGTTTGTCGCCGGCGCGGCCGGCGCGCCGCCGACCGAGTGGGGGCTTTATGACACCGCCTATACCGAACGCTACATGTCCACGCCGCAGGCCAATGCCGAGAACTACGCCAAATATGATGTGGTCAACCGCCTCGATAATCTCAAGCCGGGCAGCCTGTTGCTGATGCACGGCATGGCCGACGACAACGTCATCCTGCAAAACACCACGCGCGTCGTCGATGCCCTGCAAAAGAAGTCGATCCCGTTTGAACTGATGCTCTTTCCGGGCGACCGCCACGGCATCCGCAGCAATGAGAAAAACCTGTTCCGCTACCGGTTGTATCTCGACTTCTTCGACCGCAAGCTGAAGAAGTAAGGCCCCAAAACCCCGTTATATTACAATTGCTTCATGACACGTAATTAAGTTGTTCTGAACGCCCGCCTTCTTCATGCTTGGCCTATCGAAACCAGTCAGGGGTTGAACAATGGGCACGGGCATCAAGGCGGGCGTTTTCGTCGCCATAGCCACTATGGCTGCCGCGGCAGGCGCGCAGGCCGCCACGCAGGTCGAACTGAAACACATGGCGGCGCGTGTCATCGTCACGCCGGAAAACCGCGCAGACGTGAAGCTCACCGTCACCTACGGCAAGGCCGATCTGCCGAAAATCATGGTCAGCACCAAGGGCGACAAGCTGGTGGCCTCGGGTCAGTTGCGTAAGCGTAGCTATGGCTGCGCGGGCAATCAGACGGTCCGCATCGATGGTAAGGGGCAGATCGCTGTGGCCGATCTCCCCGTCGTCTATCTGCGCGTACCTATGGATGCCAGGGTGGCCTCGGAAGGCGCCGTCTATGGTCGCATCGGGACGGCCCAATCGCTGGAGTTCGCGCTGGGCGGCTGCGGCGACTGGACGGTGGATACGGTGCAGGGCAAGGCCGAGCTGAATATCGGCGGGTCGGGCAGCATCCGCGCCGCCAATGCCGGCGATGCCGAGGTGGCCGTCGGCGGCTCCGGCGACATCTATCTGGGTCGCATCAAGTCCCTGTCGGGCGCCATCGGCGGGTCGGGCTCGATCAATGTCGCCGAAGTGGCCGGGCCGGTCGAAATCGCCATCGGCGGTTCCGGTGATGTGCGCATCGACAAGGGCACGGCCCCCAAGGTGGACGTCTCCATCGCCGGTTCAGGCAATGTGCGCTTCGGCGGTGAGGCGGTCGATGTCGATGTCTCTATCGTCGGTGCGGGCGACGTTTCGGTACGTAAGGTCACCGGTCACGTCTCACGGTCCGTCATGGGCTCCGGAAAGGTGCGCATCGGCGAAGGCAGCCGCTGACAGAAACAGGTATGTGTCGGGTTATAGTCTGACCCGATCACGAAATCTCCGCCTGCGCTTTCCGGGGCAGGTGGCGATCAGGAGACGGGCCTGATCCTTTCGGTCTGGCACTCTCTGGTTCTCCATAAACTCAGACGCGGCGGCCCTCGTGACCGTCGCGTTTTTTTTGTCATCGTACCGTCTTTTGACAACCGGCCCCGACTGCGTTAACCCTTTAGGCTGGATTTGGGGGGAGGGGTGTCATGCAGACCCTGCTGGACGGCCTGTCGGCGCTTGGCGGATGGCGCATCAATTTTATGCAGGTCGCGACGATCGCCGTCATCCTGTTTGTCTTCGTCATTCAGGGCTTCCGCATCAATCAGGAATACCAGCGCGCCGTCGTCTATCGGCTGGGGCGCTTCGTCAATGTGCGCGGGCCGGGTCTGTTCTGGATCATCCCGTTCATCGAATGGAGCACCAAGGTCGATGTGCGTATCCTTTCGGTTAATCTCCAGACGCAGGAAACCCTGAGCCGCGACGGCGTGGCGGTGAAGGTGAACGCCGTGGTCTGGTACTGCATCAACGATCCGGCCAAGGCGGTCAACAGCGTGCTCGACCCGCATACGGCGGTGCTTCAGGCCGCCGAAACTTCGCTGCGGGATGTGATTGGTCAGCACGATCTGGACGCCATCCTCAAAGGTCGTGAGCAGATCAACGCCCTTCTGATGACGCAACTCGACCGTGCCGCTAACAAGTGGGGCGTCGATATTGACGCTGTGGAAATGCGCGATCTCGACATTCCGGTGCAGATGCAGCGCGCCCTGGCTCAGGAAGCCGAGGCCACCCGCGAAGCCAAGGCCCGTCTGATCAAGGCGCAGGGCGAGCAGGCGGCGTCCGAAACCCTGCGCGCTGCCGCCATGGCCATTGCCGAGGCACCGGGCGCGATGGAACTGCGCCGCCTTCAGACGCTGCAAGAGATCGGCACCGAGCAGAATTCGACCATCATCCTTGGCTTCCCGCAGGAACTGCTGCACGCGGCGAAGCGTCTGTCTGGCGAATAACAAGTTTTTGGTGGATTTTGCGTAGCGGTGGCTTGCCCTTTGCGCCAACCGCTGATACACGCGACTTCCTCTGAAACCGCCTGTCACAACAGGTCGGCTTCACACAGGGGTATAGCTCAGCTGGTAGAGCGCCGGTCTCCAAAACCGGAAGTCGTGGGTTCGAGTCCCTCTGCCCCTGCCATTTCATCGCAAATGAGGCTTGAAATCGCGATTTCGAGCCTCATTTGTGCTGGAAGCGCCTGTTACGCGCATCCCTTGAGAAAGCTGGACGAGAAACCTATGGCTAAAAAGCCCCCTTCGACCCCGACGGTAGAAAGCGCGCGCAAAGTCGCGGTCGCCCCCGTGGCTGCCGCCAAGGCCGCCGGCAGCGAAGCCGTCACCCCGAAGAAGCGCACCAGCCCGGCCAAATTCTTCTCCGAAGTCCGTCAGGAAGCGCGCAAGATCACCTGGACCTCGCGCAAGGAGACCTGGATCACCACGGTAATGGTATTCATCATGGTCGTTGTCGCCTGTGCGTTCTTCTATATCGTTGACGGCGGACTGGGATTCGCGGTCAACTCGCTCATCAATATCGGACGTTAAGGGCTCACAACACATGGCCGAAACCCTGGAAGCGACGCTCGCACCGAACCCCAAGCACAAGTGGTACATCGTCCACGCCTATTCCAACTTTGAAAAGAAGGTGGCCGAATCCCTGCGCGAGCAGGCCAAGGCGCAGGGCCTTGAGGACAAGTTCTCCGAAATCCTCGTCCCCACCGAAGAAGTCGTCGAAGTCCGTCGCGGCCGCAAGTTCAACTCCGAACGCAAATTCTTCCCCGGCTACGTGCTGGTGAAGATGGAACTGACCGACGAAGCCTTCCACCTCGTCAAGAACACCCCCAAGGTCACCGGCTTCCTCGGTTCGGGCTCAAAGCCCATGCCGGTCTCCGAAAAGGAAGTGCAGCGCATCGTCGGTAACGTCGAAGTCGCGGCCGAAAAGCCCAAGACCGTCCTGTCCTTCGACATCGGCGAAAAGATCAAGGTCATCGACGGCCCGTTCGCCTCGTTCGATGGCGTGGTCGAAAGCGTCGATCAGGAACATGCCCGCCTCAAGGTCTCGGTGTCGATCTTCGGTCGCGCCACCCCGGTCGATCTGGAATTCGGTCAGGTCGAAAAGACCGTCTGATCATCTTCGTAAATCCGCTGACGCAAACCCCATGTAGCCCGGCTACGTGGGGTTTGTTTTTTGCGCGTTTGGGTTCTGGGCAAGGGTAATAATCCGGGGTCAGTTGACCCCGGACCCCGGATGTGGGTGCGCGATTTCTGCGGGCGGTGTGCGGGGCGAGGGAAGATTTTAGCCACGAAACGTAGTTCGGCGAAGCCAAAAACACAAAAAGCACGAACGGGAGCCTGTGGCACAGGTCTGCGTCTAACTTGTCAAATGCAGCGCTGTGCCACGCGAGATTTTAGGAACCACAGATTTCACAGATTTCACAGATTATCCGTGTCTGCGTCACGCAGGGGCGCGCAGCGCCTATCTGTGTAATCTGTGAAATCTGTGGTTCAAATCCCTTCGGCGCGCAGCGCCCCTCACTCGTGCAGGCCGCACGAAGGTAAGGGCCCTGCGGGCCGGGCGCTTCAACGGTTCTTTTGGCTGCGCCGAACTTCGTTTCGTGGCTAATCTTCAGTGGCCAAATCTTCAGGGTTAAACCCTTCACCCCGTATCCAGCGGGAATAGGTCGGGCCACAACAGATTGAGGTCTTCGCGGCTATAGGCTTTCAGCGCTTTCAGCAGCGTGTCGCGCGTCTCGCCCATTTCATACAGGCGGGGGAGCCGGTCACCGTGCAGGATTTCCACATCCTCATCGCGGATCAGGCCGTAATCGTGCGCCGTTAACGGCGTATCCTGCGGCCGGGGGATGGCGACCGTGTTCAGCACGCGCTCCCGCAGAGCCATTTGCTGCGGCGTCAGGGGCCGCGACGGGGCCGCAGGTTCAGATTTCGGCTTGGGCTGGGGTGTAACCGCGACCGGCGCGACAGGCGCGGGTTCAGGCTGCGGCTGGGGCTTGGGTTGCGAAGCGGCCTTGATCTGGTTGATCTGGGCCTTGAGTTCGCCGACGTAATCGCGCGGCGGGCATGGCCACTGCATCCCTTTCAGCGCATCGGATTTGAGCGTGATGAAGGGCACGTCCGGCGCCTTGTCCAGCCAGTTTCCGGACCATTCGAGTTTGTTTTTCAGCTTCACCTGATCCTCGATGGCGGCGATGGCGTGTTTGTGCGCCTGTGCCTGAGAGGCGTCGCAGCGGGCATAGAGGCGCTCGATCATCAGCGCCGTGCGGATGCCCTTGGTGACCGCGTCCGGCGTTTCAGGCGCGTCCATCGCGCTTAAGGCCAGCAGCATCCGGTCCGCATAGGCGCGCAAATGTTCGCGCCGCTGTTCGGGGGTCAGAGAGCCAGCCAGGTCCGTCGTCTCGGTCATGCCCCAAAGGGTAACCGCGCTTTTTATGGCGGGGATAGATTTCGCGCCTCTAAACCGGGTGCAGGGGCCGTGCCCCTGCCCGCCGGAGGCTCTGGGTTTGCCACGAAACCGCATAATCGCCCTTGCGGTGACGGGGCTTTTCGTCTAAGGCACCCGCTCTTCGTCTTCGGACGGAGCTAAATCCGTGGAAGGGGCGACCCGCACCACGGCTCACAACGTCCCAAAAGATCGGGACTTTATGGAGATATCCAATGGCTAAGAAAATCCTGGGCTACATCAAGCTCCAGGTGAAGGCCGGCTCTGCCACGCCTTCACCCCCCATCGGCCCGGCTCTGGGTCAGCGCGGCGTCAACATCATGGGTTTCTGTAAGGAATTCAACGCCCGCACTGAAAACGTCGAAAAAGGCACGCCGCTCCCGACCATCATCACGGTGTATCAGGATAAGTCGTTCACCTTCGTCACCAAGACGCCGCCGGCAACCTTCTTCATCAAGCAGGCGCTGAACCTGAAGTCGGGTTCGTCGAAGCCGGGTCGTGACTCGGCCGGTTCGATCACGCAGGCGCAACTGCGTGAAATCGCCGAAAAGAAGATGAAGGACCTTTCGGCTCACGACATCGACGCCGCCGCCAAGATCATCGAGGGCTCGGCCCGTTCGATGGGTCTGAAGATCGTCGATTAAGGGGAATTCTGATGACCAAGATTGCAAAGCGCATTCAGGCCTGGAACGTCGAGGCCGACAAGCTGCACAACCTGACCGACGCTCTGGGCGTTGTGAAGGCCAATGCCAAGGCCAAGTTCGACGAGTCCGTCGAAATCGCCGTCAACCTGGGCGTTGACCCGCGTCACGCCGACCAGCAGGTCCGTGGCGTCGTTCAACTGCCGTCGGGCACGGGTAAGGACGTCCGCGTCGCCGTGTTCGCCAAGGACAAGAAGGCCGAGGAAGCTCTGGCCGCCGGTGCCGAAGTCGTCGGTGCCGAAGACCTGGTCGAAAAGATTCAGGGCGGCTTCATGGACTTTGACCGCGTTATCGCGTCTCCGGACATGATGGCTCTGGTCGGTCGCCTCGGTAAGGTGCTGGGCCCGCGCGGCCTGATGCCGAACCCGAAGGTCGGCACCGTGACCCCGAACGTCGCTCAGGCCGTCAAGGACGCCAAGTCGGGTGCCGTCGAATTCCGCGTCGAAAAGGCCGGTATCGTGCACGCCGGCATCGGCAAGACCTCGTTCACGGTCGAGCAGCTCGAAGCCAATGCCAAGGCTCTGGTGGACGCCCTCGTGAAGGCCCGCCCGTCGGGTGCCAAGGGTCTCTATGTGAAGAAGATCTCGCTGTCTTCGACCATGGGGCCGGGCGTGAAGGTCGATACCTCTTCCGCGCTCTAAATCGCGCTGACGGGCTGCAAACCCTCATCTGCTTGCGATACGGTGCTCACGTACTGAAGTACGCTGGGCTCCGTTCCTCATCAGCTAACGGTTTTCGCCACGCCATCCCGATTTAACGATTTTAAAAAGCCGCTCCGGCAACGGGGCGGCTTTTTTGCGTCTGACTTGCGGTCTGCCGGGGTGAGGTTTAGTATTTCATAATGGAGGTGTCCCATGTCCGGCAGCGTCAATCTGGGTCCGCATCTGGAAGAAGTGGTCAGCCATCTGATTGCCTCTGGTCGTTACGGCTCGCGCAGCGAAATCCTGCGTGAGGGCGTGCGGATGCTGGAGGCCCGTGAAAACGAGAGCCTCCGACTGAACGATGCCCTGACGCGCGGCGTGTCTGACGTTGAAGCCGGGCGCGTTACCGACATCGAAGAGGTGCGGGCGCGTCTGCTGTCCAAATACGCTTCTGACACATGAAGGTCGTTGTTTCGGCGGCGGCTGAGTCAGACCTTGAGGCCATAGCCGACTATATAGCGCGGGACAGCCGGGTGCGCGCCATCAGCTTCGTCAATGAAATCGTGGAGGCGGCTCTGGCGCTGGCCGATACGCCCTTGGCCTATCCTCTGGTGTCAGGATTTGAAGCCTCCGGCATCCGGCGCAAGCCGTTCAGGCGCTATCTGATCTTTTATCGCGTTGAAGCGGCCCGGATCGTGATTATCCATGTCCTGAACGCGGCACAGGACCATTCACCGTTACTGGGCAAAGAATCGTAGTTTTCTGTCAGGCGGCCACCAGTGCCGGTAAGCCACTGTGGAAGCGGAACTCCGGGTCGGGGTCGTGGATCAGGGCCTGTTCCACCGGGCGGATGGCGTCGATGCGCGCCGCGATGTCATCGGCGTCGCCATAGAGGTGCGCCAGCTTGAGATAGTTGCGGAAGTGGCGGCCCTCGCTGTCGAGCAGGCCCTTATAGAATTTGCCCAATTCGTCATCGAGATGCGGATAGAGCGCCGCGAAGCGCTCGCACGAACGCGCCTCGATAAAGGCCGAGATGACCAGAATATCGGTCATCATGCCGGGTTCGCTGCGTCGGACCATCGTGCGGAGTCCTGAGGCGTAACGCGCCGCCGATAGCGGGCGCAGGGCAATGCCGCGCTTTTTGATCAGCTTCATCACCTGTTCGTGGTGGACCAGCTCCTCGCGCGCCAGCCGGCTCATGGCGTCCACCAGCTCGGCATGGGTCTGATACTTAGCCATCAGGTTGATGGCGTTGGAAGCCGCCTTGTACTCGCACGCCTTGTGATCGAGCAGGAGTATGTCCTGATGGGCCAGAGCGGCTTCAATCCATTCGGGCGGTGTCGCAGAGCCCAGAAAGGCCAGTATGTCGTCAAGATCGGTACGCATAGCCTGCCTCTGCCAAATCCGAAGACGGCGCGCAAGTCGCCGCAGGCGGTAAACGCTGAAAGGTCTGGCGGTAGGCCGTCGGCGTGGTCGAAAGCTGTTCGCGGAAATGGTGGCGGAAGTTGGCGGCGCTGCCGAAACCGCAGGTGTGGGCGATGAGGTCGATACTGTCCGTCGTCGCCTCCAGAAGGTCGCGTGCGGTTTGCAAGCGAACCTGCATCAGCCATTTGGCGGGGGTCGTGCCGGTGGCCTCTTCGAAGCGGCGCAGGAAGGTGCGCTCAGTCATACCCGCGCGGCGGGCCAGTTGCGCCACCGTGTGCGGCTGATCCAGGCATTCGCGCATATAGTCGAGCAGGGGCCCCAGCCGGTTGCGCTCATATTCGATGGGCACGGACTTCTGAATATATTGCGCCTGACCGCCATCTCGGTGCGGTGGAACGACCAGACGGCGGGCGACCTTGTTGGCGGCTTCGGGGCCAAAATCGCGGCGGATGACGTGCAGGCACAGGTCGATCCCGGCGGCACTCCCGGCCGAGGTCAGGATCTGCCCCTCGTCGATATACAGCACGTCCGGCACCAGCTCGACCTCCGGCCAGTGGCATTTGACGTGTTCAACATATTTCCAGTGGGTCGTGGCGCGCCGCCCTTTCAGCAGCCCGGCGGCGGCCAGCACAAAGGCCCCGGAGCAGATGGTGACGATGCGGGCCCCGCGCGCATAGGCCCTCTGGATCAGCGCCACCAAATCCTCAGGAATAGGCTTGTCCAGCGGCCAGCCGGGGATGATCAGCGTGCCCGCGGTCTCCAGCCATTCGCGCGGCCCTGTGGCCGTGAGTGAGAGGCCCGCTGTCGTTCGGCAGGGACCGTCTTCGACATTGACCACCTGAAAGCGATACCAGTCCGGTCCCATCTCCGGACGTTCCAGCCCGAACAGCTCAACGGCAATCGAAAACTCAAACAAGGGCATCCCGTCGAAGGCGAGGGCGCAGACGTCGTGATTGAGCAGGAGCTTTGGCATAATTTTGCCTTTCAGTGCAATATCTGCCAAACGCCATACCGCTGAAGCGCGGTAAAGGCAATAAATGCCAACGGGTATTAACGAGATGCGCTTTGAGGCTCTGTCTTAGGTGTGTTCGGGTTTGCGTGAAAAACATAGCTAAAAAATCCGTAACAACGCTTTACAAGTTTTTTGGCCGATATCTGACTGTTTTTGGGAATGTGCAGGTAACACTCGAAACCCCCATCCGAGGATGCTGTTAAAACTTCTCCATCGTACTCAATGTAAGCAAAAAATGAGTAAGGAGAATTTTCAACATGGGGTATGCTTACTTTAAGTTTCTTGCATATGAATTTTAAAAATGGATCGAATTTTTCTTCGTTTCCGTACTCGAAGAAAAATATGAAGGTGCCATTTTCTTTTTCGAGAATATGGGTCTTTGGCATTTCACGCCCCCTGAATTGTCCCTAGCCTAATAAGCCGTAACCCTGAACAGCGGTAAAGGCAATAAATGTCGGGGGCCTCTTGCTTTTTCGGCGACTTACGGGTAAGGGAGCCGCCTCGGTGTGGGAATTTCGGTTTCCCTCCGTTCTGTCCGAGACCTTCGTGGGAGCAGGGGCCGCCTGTTCCATAAGTTTCCGGTAGCCGCCGGAACCCGAATATAGACGGGACGCGAAACGCCTCTAGGATTTCATGTCTGCCTTAAGGGCAGCGTGGTCTGGTTGCCTTTGCCTCTCATCATGGACAGTGACTTTGCCGTTCCGGGTAACCGGGACGTTTAAGTCGTTTCACCTTTGCGGGATTGTCCCGCAAAGCAATCCTCAATTGGAGGCCACAATGGACCGCGCTAAAAAAGCCGAATCGATTGAAGAGCTTAAGAGCGTCTTCGCCGAATCCGGCTCCGTGGTTGTTGCCCAGTATTCGGGCATGACCTTTGTGGAAATGGCTGATCTGCGTCTGCGTCTTCGTAAGGAAGGCGCGGTTCTCAGAGTGTTCAAGAACCGTCTGGCTCAGAAGGCTCTGGCTGGCGCTGCGGGTGAACAAGGCGATGCCCTGTTCAAGTTCCCGACCGTGCTCGCCTACGCCAATGATCCGGTGACGGCCGCGAAAATCGCCGCCCAGTACGCCAAAGAGAATGACAAGTTCAAGATCGTTGGCGGCATCATGGAAGGGACGACCGTCCTCGACGCCAATGGCGTCAAGGCTCTGGCCACCCTGCCGTCGCTGGACGAACTGCGTGGCAAGCTCATCGGTCTGCTTCAGGCCCCGGCGACCAAGGTTGCTGGCGTGCTTCAGGCGCCTGCCGGCCAACTGGCTCGCGTTTTCAACGCTTACGCGACCAAAGAAAACGCCTAACAGCTCATTCCCAACCCATCTCATCCTTAAGGAAATACCATGTCCAAACTCGAACAACTGGTCGCCGACCTGTCCGCCCTGACCGTTCTGGAAGCTGCTGAACTGTCGAAGCTCCTCGAAGACAAGTGGGGCGTCTCGGCCGCCGCTCCGGTCGCCGTCGCTGCCGTCGCCGGTGGCGCTGCTGCCGCTCCGGCTGAAGCCGTCGAAGAGCAAACCGAATTCACCGTCGTCCTGGTTGACGGCGGCGACAAGAAGATCAACGTGATCAAGGAAATCCGTGGCATCCGTTCGGAGCTCGGCCTGAAGGAAGCCAAGGACCTCGTCGAAGGCGCTCCGCAGACCGTCAAGGAAAACGTTTCGAAGCAAGAAGCGGCTGACATCAAGAAGAAGCTGGAAGACGCCGGCGCCAAGGTCGAAGTTAAGTAATTTCGCCTTTCTTCGGGAAGTTAAACAGAAAGCCCGGATCGCAAGGTCCGGGCTTTTTTACATTTCCGGGGCAGCCTTGCGTTTGCGCCTCGGCTGGATGGTCTTGCCCAGGTGGCGGCTATAGACCTGCGTGAACTCCGCACCAAAAAAGAAGATCTGCGTCGAATAGTAGATCCACACCAGAAGCACGATCAGCGACCCGGCCGCTCCATAGGCCGAGGACAGGGCGCTTTGCCCCAGATAGAGGCCGATCAGTTGCTTGCCGAAGCTGAACAACACGGCGGTAATGGCCGCGCCGACCCACACATCGCTCCATTCGATGCGCGCATCGGGCAGAATTTTGAAGGTCATGGCAAAGAGGAAGGTCACCACGCCGAACGACAGGATCAGATTGATCAGGGCCATGACGGGCGCAGGGATATAGGGCGAAATGAACGCGCTGAAGGCCGCCAGCCCCGCCGACACCACCAGAGAGATCAGCAGCAGAAAGCCGATCCCGACCACCAGCGCAAACGACAGAAGCCGTTTCTGGATAAAGACTTTCCAGTGCAGGCGCGGCGGTTCAACGTTCCAGATGTCGTTCATCGCCTCCTGAAGCTGGGCAAAGAAGCCGGTCGCCGAAATGATCAGGGTCACAAAGCCGATGACCGTGGCCACCAACCCCTGTTGCGGGTTAAACGCGCCGCTGAGCATGGTCTGCACGGCACCGGCCCCCTGATCGCCGATCAGGGCGCTCAGTTCGGCCATCATATAGCCATTAACCGCCTCACGCCCGAAGGCGATGCCCGCTATGCCGGTGACGATCAGCAGCAGCGGCCCGATGGACAGGATGCTGTAAAAGGCCAGCGCCGCCCCCAGCCGCGGGGCCTTGTCCTCATTCCATTCGTGCAGGGCTTCCAGCAGCATACGCCCCAGCAGGCTGAGGCTCAGGGGCGGACGGGCAGGTGGGGGCGTATGGGTCATAGGGGTATCAAACGCAAAAACGCCGGAAAAAGATCAATTCTTTTCCGGCGTCTTATCCCAAACTTTCGATCAGACCTTATACCAACGGCCGAAGATGCTGACCGCATCCGGCCGTTGAAGACACGAGACTCTCTCATATGTATCAGCGACATGAGACAGTCTCGAACGGAACACCAAGAGTCATTGAGAATGACTCTTAGTATTATTTCAGGTCCGACAGCGCGTTGAAATCATAGCTGTTCATCGCCGTGGCGTCGCCGCTGGTATAGCTGGCCGGGGCGGTCTGAACCACCGGGGCAGGGGCGGGCTGAGCCGGGCGGCTTTGCAGGCAGCGACCCTGGAAGAAGGCCCCGATGTCGATCGACAGGCTTTCGTGCGTGATGTCACCTTCGACATAGGCCGAGGAATAGAGTTTGACGGCCTTACCCGAAATGCTGCCGACGACGCGACCGCGCACTTCGATGGTTTCGGCTTCGACATCGCCTTCGATATTGCCGGCTTCACCGACGATCAGGTGGGCGACCTTCACATTACCGCGCACATTGCCATCGACCTGAAGATCCGCCGTGCCGTTGATATTGCCTTCGATGCGCAGATGCGCGGCCAGAAGCGACGGGGCACCGCGCGACACAGTGGGGGCCGCCGGCGCCGGGGCCGGAGCGGGCGCGCCGGACGTCTTCATATTGACCGTGGACATATCCAGCGGCGGCGGGGTGTTGGCCTTGACCGGCGCGCGACTGGCGTCGGACTGAGGACGGACGGGTTTGCTAGTTTTGTTGAACATAGTCTCCAGCCTTTACGAAGCGCGCAGGGTTTTGAGGACGGCCATTGAGCCAGACCTCATAATGAAGGTGAACACCGGTGGAGCGGCCCGTTGAGCCCATCGCGCCCACCCGCTGACCGACGCCGACGCGCTGACCGGCGCGCACGGCAAAGGACTGCATATGGGCGTAACGGGTCTTGAAGCCGTTACCGTGGTCGATTTCGACGCAGTTGCCATAGCCATTGCGCACCCCGGCAAAGGAGACAATGCCGGGCGCCGTGGCATGGATCGGCGTCAGAAAGGGTCCAGCAAAATCCAGGCCAGCGTGCGTTTTGGGCCGGCGGGTGAAGGGATCGAAGCGCACGCCGAAACCAGAGGTCATGCGCGTATTGACCGTGGGGCGGGCAAAAGGCAGGACGCGCGACGACTTTTCGAGGCCGCGCATGTCCGAAAGATTGAGCGCCGCGCTGCGGATGCGTTCGGCAAAGCCTTGATCGACATCGAGAAATGTCGCCAGCTCCTTGGCGTCGCGCGTTTCCAGAAGCGCGCTTGAGCCCGCACCGGCATAGCTTTGCGGATTGAGCCCGGCCAGACGGAAGGCCAGGCGCAGACGCTCGGCGCGCGACTTGGCGAATGTCTCAGCCTTGGACACCATGCGTTCCTGTTCGGCACGCACCGCATAGATACGTTCCACCGGCGGCATGGACGGGTCGATGCGCGCCGGGGCCAGAGCCGGAGCGGCGCCGGGGACGCCTTTGAAATCCTGAAGAATCTGGACCAGCGCGCCGTGGCGCTTTTCGACCGTTTGCGCCAGTTGCTCCAGCGAACCGGAGGAGGCTTCGCTCTGCTTCATCAGCACGTCCAGACGCGCCTGACGGTCAGCGACGAGGCGCTCGGACTGGGCCCGCGCCATCATGATCTGCTTTTCGGCGCCGTTACCGCCGGAAATGGCCATGAAAAAGACCGCCCCGGTGCTCATGGCCAGCCAGGTCAGACCGATGGTGGCCAGGACTGCAAAGCCGAATTGTTTGCCTGTGCTGAGAATGTAACCGTGGGTTTCGTCGCCACTGCGGATGTAAAGATGCCGCTCCGGAAAGGTTTGTTCCAGAGCGCTCCTCAGGCGATGAAAGCTTCTCTTAGGCATAACACCCGCGCCCTTCCACTTGATTTTAATTATGACTTAACCAAATGCGCTTTGGCAAGCCTTAATCGAATCGCCGGATGATGCGCCGCACACCGAACCTGTAATTTCTTTTAAAACAGCAGGTTAAGGTGGAGGTTTTCAGGCGATATGTCCCGTTTTGGGAGGGACAAAATCGCCTGTTTCAAGAAAAGTGCCGCGTAACGGGGTTATTATGAAAATATTATGTCAATAGGGAATTTATCCCCTCAGGCGATTTTTGCCCGCAGAGTGTCGAGCACGGCTGCAACGTGGCCCTTGATGCGCACCTTGCGCCACGCGGCCTGCACCACGCCTTGCGGATCAATCAGCCAGGTGGAACGGTCGGTGCCCATATAGGTTTTGCCGTACATCGACTTTTCAACCCACGCCCCCAGCGCCTCGATCAGACCCGGCGTGGTGTCCGAAAGCAGGACAGGCGTCAGGGCGTGTTTCGTTTTGAAGCGGGCGTGGCTGTTGAGGTCGTCCTTCGACAGGCCAATGACCTGCGCGCCAAGGGCTTCGAACTGCGGCACGGCGGCGGTAAAGTCGATGGCTTCCTGCGTGCAGGTGGGGGTGTTGTCGGCGGGGTAGAGGAACAGCACGGTCCAGCGGCCTTTGAGGCTGTCCGGCGTCCAGTTTTGGCCATCATCGCCGGGCAGGGTGAAGTCGGGCAGAGGGAAGGGCGCGAGTGCGTCGGCTGCGGACTCGCCAGCTGACTTTTTTGACAAATTTTTTGCCATGACAATGCCTTCGGTTAATCTTATGAGAAAAAGAACGCCGCACACTGGCGGTCTTATTGGTTTCGTTTTGTGGTACGCCCGGCGCGTGCGTTCGGATCTTCGTGAATAGCCTGATCACCCAGCTCAGACAACACTGGAGGCTTAGCCTGAGCGGCGTCATTCTGTTGATGGCGCTGGTGTTTGTCGGGTGCCTGTCGCAGGGGCCCATTCGCATTGACGGGCTGCGCTTCCTGATCGTGTCGCGGCTGGAGCGCACTATTCCGGGGGCAGAGGCCAGCCTAAAACACCTCGATCTCGTGTGGTTCCACGACTCCAACGCGCTGGGTCTGCGGTTTGACGACCTGCTGCTGAAGGACAAGGCCGGGCGCACCGTGGCCTCGGCCGATCAGATGGAGGCGGCGCTGGCGCTCGACAGCCTGATCTGGTGGCATCTGGCCCCGGCGCGGCTGACGGCAGACCGGTTTTTTGTGGCGCTGTCGGCGTCACCCAATGGCCGCATCGAACTGGGTTACGAGGCCAGAGGCAATCCGGAAGCCTTCGCGGTTGAGCGCCTCTTCTACGACCTGACCGGCAAGGAGACGCTGGGCCGCCCGCTGAGCTATACGCGTGAGGTCCATCTGACCAATGGCACCCTGGCCTTCCGGCAGGTGGGGACGCCGCTCGACTGGCGCGCCCGCGTGACGCAGATCGACTTTTCCAAACGCAACAGGCTGATCCGCTCAAAAATCGGTCTGGACGTCGAAACGCAGGGGCGCAAGGCCTCACTTATGCTGGACGCGCGGGCGCAGACGGACCTGCGCACCGCCGAGGTTCAGGCGGAAATTCGTGACCTTATCCCGTCGCAGATATTTCCGTCGGCGGGCGCGCTGAAAGGGCTGTCGCATTTCCGCGCGGCGATCAACGGGCGCGGCAATCTGAAATACGCGGCGCGCACCGGCATCGAGAGCGCCTTTCTCGATATTTCTGCCGGCAAGGGCAGCTATGATTTCGGCAAGTCAGCACAGGCTTTTGACGCCTTGAGCCTCAAAGCAGACTACGTCCCTAAAACGCGCACCGTGCGCTTCACCACCTTCCGGCTCGACTCGCGCTACATTGATACCGACTTGTCGGGTCGTGTGTTCATGACGCCCGAAGACCCCAAACGCGACCGCAAGATGGCGGTGCATTTTGACTTTGCCGGACCGCGCGTTACCGGGCAACTGGCCGATGACTTCCCGGCCCAGACCCTGACCGAGGTGCATTTCAAGGGCACCTTTACGCCTGACCTGCGGCAACTCGATATCGAGTCGGGTAAGGCGCGGCTGGTGGATGCACCGCTGACCACCAAGGGGCGGCTCTATACAGACGATAAGGGACAGTTGGGGGCTGATCTGACGGCGCGCATCGACGGCGATTTCCGCAAGGAGGTGGTGTTCGCCTTCTGGCCGGAAAACCTGACGCCGATCACCCGCGGCGACCTGATCCGCCGTATCAAGGGCGGCACCTATTCCAACGCCGATTTCGTGCTGAAAGCCCCGCCGGGTCATTTCCGCGACGGCTATCTGGAAAAGGAGGACCTGCGCCTGACCTTTGGCTTCCGCGACATGGGCCTCAGTGTCGATAGCCGCCTTCAGGACGCCACCGGGCTTTACGGGACGGGCCTGTTGCAGGGGACCAGTTTCGATCTCAGCCTGCGT
Organism: Asticcacaulis sp. W401b; assembly: GCF_046503825.1. Taxonomy (NCBI): domain Bacteria; kingdom Pseudomonadati; phylum Pseudomonadota; class Alphaproteobacteria; order Caulobacterales; family Caulobacteraceae; genus Asticcacaulis; species Asticcacaulis sp. W401b. Next base: position 328,771 of record NZ_JBKFEE010000004.1, on the reverse strand, counting down.
GGTGGCCATCTGGTCGAGGTGCCGCTGACCGGCGGCGGCGTCTCCGTGCCGCAGTTTCATAAGCGCCGCGCGCCCAGGGCCGAAACCCATATCTGGCTGACGGCGCAAAGCGGGGCGGCGCAACTGATCGAAGCCATTGACCCGCTGACCGGCGGGCATCTGCAAAAGGAAGGGTTGACGCGCGATCGTCTGAGCGGCGACGCCGAAACGCGGCTCGATATCCGCTTTCCGACCTTTGACAATCTGACGCTCAAGAACCTCGACCTGACCTTTTCGGGCAAGATCCGCAATGCCGGCCTCAAACAGGCGGCGCTGGGCTGGGACATTGTCGAAGGCGACCTGACGGTGACGGGCGACTATCTGGCCAACCGCCTTGAGGTGCGCGGCCCGGCCAAACTGGGCCCCTATGCCGGTGAGATCGGCTATCGGACGCAGTTCGAGCCGACCATGCAATATATCGACTTCACGGGCAGCTTTAATGCGCGGCAGTTTGGCGGCTCGCCCACCAAACGTGTCCCCATTCGCGGGCAACTGGAGCTGTTCAACAATATCGGCAAGGGACGCATCGAGTCCGATATCTTCAATGGCACGGTCAACTGGGATGGCCCGGAGCCGCGCCCGACGCAGGTCGTCCTGTCCGGCAATACGCTGAGCGACGGCATGAAGGGGCAGGGCCTGCCCATATTCGGGCGCTTCCGTCCCGAAATTCCCACCGACATCCGTCTGCGCCGGTCGGGTGACGTGTGGACGGGTGAGGTGGAGGCCGAAGGCTTTTCCGGCGATCTGGCCTATATCGACAGCCAGCATCCGCGACTGGTCTATAAGGCCAATATCTCCCCCGAACGCGCCCGGTTGCTGGGCCTGGGGGCCTTGCCCTATTTCAGTGAGACGCGGCCGCTCACGGTCAATATCGGGCTCGATGCCGAGTCGCGCGAAGCCCGCATCCGTGTGGGCGATATCAACTCCGTCCTCGACTGGACCGATGAAGGCGACAAACCGCCCAAGCGCACCCTGACCACGCGCCTGACGCCCGAGCAGATGTACGCACTGGGCCTGCCGCGCGCCTGGTTCAATCCACAGGAAACCCTGCCCGTGTTTGCGCGCTGGGAACAGGACGTGCGCGGCATAGACGGCGATGTGTTTATCGGCGATCAATTGTTGACGTTTGACCTGCCCGACAGCGATGGGACCAGCTTCCTGTTCGGCCCGCCCAAGGCGTGGGCGCGCATCGGGGGGACGGTGGACCGCGCGTTTCTGGGGCGGCTCGGCTATGTCAGCCATAGCCTTGAACTGGACGGTAAGGTCGGGTTTGAACTCAACCTCTATCAGACGGAAAACCGCACGCTGGGCGCCCTGTCTCCGGCGCAGATTTCGGCGGCGGTGCTGGATATCGACGCCACGCCGACGCGGCTGCAACTGGCACGCAGCGACTGGGTCAAGCCGGTGGGTGAGGCGGCCCGACTGTCGATCAGCTTCGATGAACGCAGCGGCGGCGGCCTCGACATGCCGCGTATTCGCGCCACCGGCGACCGTCTGGAGGTCGAGGGGAAGGTGTCGGTGAAAGAGTCGGGCGAAGTCGATTATGTCGATTTTTCAAAACTCTATCTTAAAGACTTCGCGGATTTAACCGCGCGGCTGTCGCCCGCTGACGCCTCAGGGGTGCAGACCCTGACCCTGCGCGGAAAACGCCTGGATGTGCGGCCGTGGTTCAATCCGCCGCGCACCCAGCCGACCGTCACCGACGCCCGCCCGGTCACCGCGGCTGAGCTGCCGCGCGCCCCGGCGACGACGGCCAACACCGCGCCGCACCTTAACCGGCCCGTGCGCTTGCTGGTGGACATCAGCGCGGTGCGCACCTCACAGGACGGCGTCTTCAGCGAAGTCGAACTGAAGGCCGGGTGGGACGGACGCAATGTGATTGCCGGCGAAGGCTCAGCCCTGACGCGCCTCGGCTCGCTGGTGACGCTCGATTTCAAGCCGCAAAACGACTACACGGCCTTTACCTTCGAAGCCGATGACCTCGGTGACCTCGTGGCGACCGCCCTGGGCGACAAGCGCCTGTCGGGCGGTGATGCCGTGATCGAAGGCGTCTATCGCAATGGTCAGATCGACGCCACGCTCAAAGGCGAAGACATCCGCGTCAAGCAGATACCGGCTCTGGGTCAAGTGTTGACTCTGGCTTCGCTGCGCGGCCTGTCCGACACCCTGTCCGGGGCCGGTATCAAGTTCGACGACTATGAATTCCCCATCCGCTACCGCGACAATTACCTGTTTATCCGCAACGGCTGGGCCAAGGGCGACGCTTTGCGCATCAATGTCTGGGGTGCGCAGGATTTCAGCCAACAGACCATGGATTATCACGGCACCCTGATCCCGGCCTATGGCGTCAATGCCGCCTTTGCTGGCATTCCACTGGTTGGCGACGCCCTGACCTCCAACCGCGGCGAGGGCGTGCTGGGCCTTAAATACCGCCTCAAGGGCCGCTTTGGCACGCCGCAGGCCGAGATCAACCCGTTCTCGCTGGTCCTGCCGGGCTTCCTGCGACGCATTCTGGATGAAAAACACGAAGACCCGTTGCCGCCGGTCGATGTGACCTCGCCGCGTGACAGTTAAGTCAGAAAAGGCTCAGGATTTGTGGGGCCGCAGGCCCCACACCCCGTCATCGGGAGCCAAAAGGAAAGGCCGGAGCGTGAACTCCGGCCTTTCAACGCTTTGGCGAAGCACCTCCCCTGATCTCAGGGGGGATGCTGGCGCTTAAACCGGCTTGACCAGCACAATCTTCTTCTTGCCCTGAGCGACCTTGATCACGCCGTCGGCATTGAGATCGGCCAGAGTCACGGCCTGATTGCCGTCGGTGATGGCCGTGTCATTGACGCGCAGGCCACCGCCCTGAGCCAGACGACGCGCTTCGCCGTTCGATTGGGTCAGACCGATTTTCGTTGTCAGGGCCGCCAGCATGATCCCGGCCTCAAGTTCGGCGCGGGCCACTTCAACCGTCGGCAGGTCGGCGGAGAGCACGCCCTGTTCAAAGGCCTTCTGCGCTGTGTCGCGCGCCGTGGCGGCCGCCGCTTCGCCGTGCACCAGGCGCGTGGCCGCGTCGGCGAGGATCTTCTTGGCCTCGTTGATCTCCGCTCCTTGCAGGGCTTCGAGGCGGCGGATTTCGTCCATCGGCAGGTCGGTAAACAGGCGCATGAACTTGCCGACATCGGCGTCTTCGGTGTTGCGCCAGTATTGCCAGTAGTCATAGGGCGACAGCGCGTCGGCATTGAGCCACACAGCACCACCCACCGTCTTGCCCATCTTGGCGCCCGATGCGGTGGTCAAAAGCGGCGTGGTCAGGCCAAAGGCGGCTTTCTGGTTCAGGCGGCGTGTCAGTTCGACGCCATTGACGATATTGCCCCACTGATCCGAACCGCCCATTTGCAGAACGCAATTATAGGTGCTGTTCAGTTCGCGGAAATCGACCGCCTGCATCAGCATGTAATTGAATTCGAGAAAGGTCATCGGCTGCTCACGCTCAAGGCGCAGCTTGACCGAGTCGAAGGTCAGCATACGGTTGATGGTGAAGTGCGTGCCGAAGGTGCGCAGAAATTCGATATAGCCAAAGCCCGACAGCCAGTCGTCATTATTGACCATGAGGGCGTCGGTTGCGCCGTCTCCAAAGGTCAGGAAGCTGTTGAACACCGACTTGATGCCGTTCATGTTCGACTGAATCTGTTCGTCGGTCAGAAGCGGGCGCTGGGTGTCCTTGAAGGTCGGGTCGCCGACCTTGGTCGTGCCGCCGCCCATCAGTACGATCGGCTTGTTGCCGGTCTTTTGCAGCCAGTAGAGCAGCATGATCTGCACCAGATGCCCGGCGTGCAACGACGAAGCCGTGGCATCATAGCCGATATAGCCCGTGATCGGTCCGGCAGAAGCCAGCGTATCGAGGGCTTCCGCGTCCGTGCACTGGTGGATGAAACCGCGCTCCGAGAGGACGTTGAGGAAATCGGATTTGAAGGAGGTCATGTCTCTAACGATGTTGCTGTCACGCGGGTTTGCGTGCAAGTTGCGTCTAACACGCAGACCCCGCTTTTCCATAGGCTTTTCGCATGAAAATCATCGGCTTTATGACCGGCACCTCGCTCGATGGCATCGACATGGCGGTGCTGGACACCGACGGTGAGGCTGAGCTGAGCTTCGGGCCCTTTGCCGAAAAGCCCATGCCGTCTGAGGTACGCGCCGTTCTGGAGACCGCCACAAAGGACGCGCTCAACTGGCCGCGTGGCACGGCGGAACCGGACAGTTTCGCCACGGCGCGGCGCGTGATCGCCGACTATCATCTTCAGTCTCTGGGGCAGTTTTTGAGCGAAAACGGTCTGAATATTCGGGATTTTGACGCCCTGGGGGTGCATGGGCAAACCGTACTGCACGAACGGCCAAAGGACGGCGTGCCGGGACGGACCGTGCAGTTGTTCGATGGGGCCTATCTGGCCGAAAAAACCGGCCTGACCGTCGTCTGCGACTTCCGCCGCGCCGATATCGAAGCGGGCGGTGAGGCGGCCCCGCTGGCGCCCGTCTATCATCGCGCACTGGCGCAGAAGGCCGGTCTGGAATTGCCCGTAGTCGTTGTCAATCTGGGGGGCGTTGCCAATATCACCGTGATTAGCGAGGACGGCCTGACGGCGCTCGATACCGGCCCGGCCAGCGGTCTGATGGATCAGTGGATGCGGCAACACACCGGCCAATGGTTCGATGAAGATGGCGCGGTGGCCGCACAAGGCCGGGCGGATATGGCCATTGTGGCCGATTATCTGAGCCACCCTTATTTCGCAGCCCCGGCACCCAAGTCATTGGACCGATACGATTTTACGCTGGAGCGTGTGCGCCACCTCAGCCACGCAGACGGTATGGCAACGCTGATGGCCTTTACCGTCGAAAGCCTGCGCCATGAGATCGTGCGCGCGGGCGTGACGCCTTCGGCCATCATTCTGTGCGGCGGCGGCCGTAATAACCGCCACCTCGTCAAGGTGTTACGTGAGCGTCTGGCCGACATTGCGCCGGTGCGTATCGCCGAAGACCTCGGCTGGCGCGGCGGCGCGATCGAAGCCGAGGCCTTTGCCTATATGGCCGCGCGGTCGCTGAAAGGCCTGCCGATTTCCTTCCCCGGCACCACGGGTGTGAAGACGCCGCTAACCGGTGGGGTCATCTATCGCCCCGAAAGCGCACGCCGCAGCGCCTGAGTGTTCTCCACAGATGGCCACAGATGCGGCCCGCAAGGCGGGCCTCTCACAGATTTAGAGTTGTATTTAAGACTTTGGCCACTTGCTCAGCCCATCTGTGTGACCGCCTTTTGGCGGTCATCTGTGTCATCTGTGGTAAAACAAAATTGGCCACAGGACTTTGGTTTCGCCATTAAAAAGGACGCCGAAGCGTCCTTCAAACCCTATTCCAGCTCACCGGCCAGACGGCGATCGAGGTAACCGCCGACGCGGCCTTCGATTTCCGGCAGGTGCTCGGTCCAGAAGTGGCCCGCGCCGTCCACGACTTCGTGGGCAATGGTGATGCCCTTTTGCGTGCGCAGCTTGGCCACGACGCGCTCGACCTCGGTTGGCGGTACCACCGAATCGGCCGAGCCATTGATGAACAGGCCTGAGGCCGGGCAGGGGGCCAGGAAGCTGAAATCATAGGCATTGGCTGGCGGCGATACCGAGATGAAGCCGTCGGTTTCCGGGCGGCGCATCAGCAATTGCATACCGATATAGGCCCCGAAATTATAGCCCGCGACCCAGAATTGCGAGGCTGTCGGGTTCTTGGCCTGAAGCCAGTCGAGCGCGGTCGCCGCATCGGCCAGCTCACCAATGCCCGAATCGAATTCGCCCTGCGACTTGCCGACACCACGAAAGTTGAAGCGCAGCACCGAAAAGCCGCGCGTCATAAACAGGTGGAACAGCTGCGCCGTCACCGGGTTATTCATGTGCCCGCCGGCCTTGGGGTGGGGGTGAAGGATCAGGGCAATGGGCGCGTTGTCCGTCTTTCCGGCGGTGTATCGGGCCTCAATTCGACCGGCGGCACCGGCGAGGATCACTTCAGGCATATAGAACCCTTGTTTCGTAATAAAATGTGTCATGGTGCGGCGCATAATTCTTGACTATAATAGTCAGGATTACTATGTCCCGCGCAGGGAAGACGGCGCCCCCTTATCAGGCAAGCCGTTTAGCACACTCTTTTCGGCTTTGGGCAGGTTTTTCATCGACCTGTTGCGATTTAGCCGAGGGCAGCCACAGGACTGACGGCATGAGATTATCGACCAAGGGACGTTACGCCGTCATGGCCATGACGGATCTGGCGCTCAATGCTCAGGGCAAACCCATCTCCCTGTCCGAAATTTCCGAGCGTCAGCAGATTTCCCTGTCCTATCTGGAGCAGCTCTTTGCCCGCTTGCGCAAGGCCGGACTGGTCAAGAGCGCGCGCGGTCCCGGCGGCGGCTACACGCTGGCGCGGACGGCGGACGCGCTGTTTGTAAGTGAGATCGTGCTGGCCGTCGATGAGCCGATCAAGGCGACGCGCTGCGCTTTGACGTCCAACAAGCTGGGGGCCAATAAACGTCTGTCTAAGGAACATGCAGCGCGCGAAATCGGCTGTATGCCGGGCGGGCAGCGCTGCCTGACGCACAATCTGTGGGAAGATCTGGGCTTTGCCATCCACGACTACCTTTCGACCGTATCGCTGAACGACGTGGTGCATAAGCGCACGCGCAAGCGGGTGACGATCGAAAACCGTTTCCCGGTCGATGCCCAAAGGGAACTGGCCTGATGGCAGACGCGCCCCTCTATCTGGACCACGCCGCCACCTCGCCGATCCGGCCGCAGGTGCGCGAGGCCATGCTCCGGGCGTGGGAGATCGGGGCCAATGCCTCGTCCGTGCACGCCCTGGGGCGTAAGGCCAAGCTGCGGCTCGAAGAGGCGCGCAACGATGTGCTTGGCTTCGTCAACGGCGTCGGTCCGGCGCGTCTGATCTTCACATCGGGGGGGACAGAGGCCAATCAACTGGCGCTCAGTCAGTCGCGCGGCTTTGACCGAATGATCGTCAGCGTCGGGGAACACGACAGCGTCTATAAGGCTGCCGAAAGCTATGGTTTGCCCGTGGCTTATGTGCCATTGCTCAGGTCAGGTTTAGTCGATACCGAGGCCTTGCATCAACTGTTGAACGCAGGCGGCAAGCCCTTTGTGGCGGTCATGTGGGTCAATAACGAAACCGGCGTGATCAACCCCATCCGTGAGATCGCCGATCAGGTCCACGCCGCCGGTGGCTGGCTGCACGTCGATGCGGTGCAGGCGGCGGGCAAGGTCGCGATCGACTTTGAAGCGTTGGGGGCCGATAGCCTGTCGCTCGCGGCGCACAAGATCGGCGGGCCGCAGGGCGTGGGCGCGCTGATCTACAGCGCGGACCGCGACATTCACGCCGCCATTCCCGGTGGCGGGCAGGAGTTCGGCCATCGCGCGGGTACGGAAAACATCGCCGGGATCGCCGGTTTTGCCGAAGCCACCCGCCACGCGCGGCCGATGACCGATACCGCTCAGGCCGAGGCCGAGGCGGCCCTGAAGGCGCTCGGTGCGACCATTGTGGGCGAAGAGGCACCGCGCGCGCCGGGAATTACCTGTTTCACCGTCCCTGACTGGACGGCGCAGCTTCAGCTTATCCACATGGATATGGCGGGCGTCTGCGTCTCATCGGGGTCGGCCTGTTCGTCGGGCAAGGTCAAATCGAGCCGCGTTCTGGAGGCTATGGGGCTTTCTGAGGTGGCGGACAAGGCCTTGCGCGTCTCGTCCGGATGGACGACAAGCACCGCCGACTGGCAACAATTCATAGAGGTTTGGTCCACGGGCTATGCGAAGCATCACGCCCGGCAAGCGGGTAGAGTAAAGGAAAGCGCCTGATGGCAGCGGTCAAGGAAACCATTGAAACGGTTCAAAAACTTGAGACCTATGCGCACGGTTTCGTCACCGATATTGAGACGGAATACGCGCCGAAGGGGCTTAATGCCGACATCGTGCGCTTCATTTCGGCCAAGAAGAACGAGCCGCAATGGATGCTCGATTACCGTCTGGCGGCCTTTGAGCGCTGGCAGTCGATGGACGAGCCCGACTGGGCCAAGGTCCATTATCAGAAGGTCGATTATCAGGACCTCTATTACTACGCCGCGCCCAAGCCGAAGCCCAAGCTGAACAGTCTGGACGAGGTCGATCCGGAACTGCTGGCCGTCTATGCCAAACTCGGCATCCCGCTCAAAGAGCAGGAAGTGCTGGCCGGTGTCGCTACGGCGCCGAAATACGCCGTCGATGCGGTGTTCGACTCGGTGTCGGTCGTGACCACCTTCAAGGAAGAACTGAAGAAGTCGGGCGTTATTTTTTGCTCTATTTCCGAGGCCTTACGCGAATATCCTGAACTGGTGAAAGAATATCTCGGCTCGGTCGTCCCGGTGTCGGACAACTATTTCGCCGCGCTGAACGCCGCCGTATTTTCGGATGGGTCGTTCGTCTATGTGCCGCCGGGCGTACGCTGTCCGATGGAGCTTTCGACCTATTTCCGCATCAATGCGGAAAATACGGGGCAGTTCGAACGCACCCTGATTATCGCCGACAAGGGGGCCTACGTTTCCTATCTGGAAGGCTGTACCGCGCCGATGCGCGATGAAAACCAGCTTCATGCCGCCGTGGTCGAGTTGGTGGCGCTGGAAGACGCCTCGATCAAATATTCGACCGTGCAAAACTGGTATCCCGGCGACGCTGAGGGCAAGGGCGGTATCTATAATTTCGTGACCAAGCGCGCCGATTGCCGGGGCGCACGCTCGAAAGTGTCATGGACTCAGGTGGAAACCGGTTCGGCGGTGACGTGGAAGTACCCGTCGTGCATCCTGCGCGGTGACGACAGCGTGGGTGAATTCTACTCCATCGCCGTCACCAATGGCATGCAACAGGCCGATACCGGCACCAAGATGATCCATCTGGGCAAGAATACCCGCTCGCGCATCATCAGTAAGGGCGTATCGGCGGGCAAGTCGTCCAACACCTATCGCGGGCTGGTTTCCGCCCACGCCAAGGCGGGTGGGGCGCGTAACTTCACCCAGTGCGACAGCCTGCTGATCGGCAAGACCTGTGCCGCCCACACCGTGCCCTATGTCGAGTCCGACACCGCTTCGGCGCAGTTCGAGCACGAGGCGACGACGACCCGCCTCAGCGAGGATCAGTTGTTCTACGCCATGCAGCGCGGCCTGTCGCAGGAAGAGGCGGTGGCGCTGCTGGTCAACGGCTTCGTGCGCGAAGTGTTGCAGGAGCTGCCGATGGAATTTGCCGTCGAGGCGCAGAAGCTGCTGGCCATCAGCCTAGAGGGGAGCGTGGGATGACGGAAGCCACTACACTGTATCGTCCCGTAGGCTCTGCCGAACTTCGACTGATCGAAGCGACCGGATGGAGGGCGTTTCCGCCGCGTTTGCCTGAGCAGCCCATTTTCTATCCGGTTACGAATGAAGGCTATGCCGCTCAAATCGCTCGCGACTGGAATGCTGTTCATAATGATGACCACCGGGGTTATGTGACCCGCTTTGACGTGCGGACGGATGTTCTGAGCGCCTACGAAAAGAAGATCGTTGGCGGGCGTGAACACGAGGAATATTGGGTGCCTGCGGAGGAGCTTGACGCTTTCAACGCGGCTATCGTTGGCAAGATCGAGGTGACGCAAACTTTCGGTCTGGTCACGGAAGAAGAGAACAATAACAATGCTTAATATCGAAAACCTCACCGTCAGCGTTGACGACAAGACCATCCTCAAGGGCCTGAACCTGAACGTTCCGGCGGGTGAAGTGCACGCCATTATGGGCCCCAATGGTGCCGGGAAATCGACGCTGGGCTATACGCTGGCCGGGCGGCCGAATTACGAAGTGACGCAAGGGGCGGTCGATTTCAACGGCGAAGACCTGCTGGACAAGGATGTGCATGAGCGCGCTGCGGCGGGGCTTTATCTGTCGTTCCAGTATCCGCTGGAAATCCCCGGCGTGCCGGCCATGACCTTCATCCGCACGGCGCTCAATGCCCAGCGCAAACTGCGCGGCGAAGAGGAGATGTCGGCCCCCGAATTCCTCAAGACCATCCGCGAGGTCGCCAAGACGCTGAAAATCGACATGGACATGCTGAAACGTCCGCTCAATGTCGGCTTCTCCGGTGGCGAAAAGAAGCGCATGGAAGTGCTGCAGATGGCGCTGTTGCAACCGAAGTTCCTGATTCTCGACGAGACGGATTCGGGCCTCGATATCGACGCGCTCAAGGTGGTGTCGGACGGCGTCAATGCCCTGCGCAGCGATGATCGCGGTATGCTGGTTATCACCCACTATCAGCGCCTGCTTGATCATATCAAACCCGACCACATCCACATCCTTGTCGATGGGAAGATCGTTCATTCCGCTGGCCCGGAACTGGCGCTGGAACTGGAAGCGCACGGCTATGACCGCTATGTCAATGAGGCGGCGTAATGGCGTTTGACCTGACCCCGCTCGATCTGTTCGACCCGTCGTCCTACCCAACGCGGCGTCATGAGGAATGGAAATATTCCGACCTGTCGCGCGCCCTGCGGGAGGTGCCGGCGCGCGCCGAGCTGACGCATCTTCAGGCCGAAGCCGTTGATTTCGGGGGCTTCTACTGGCACTGTGCGGGTGACGGGCAACTGGCTGACCTGCAAGCCGCCGTTTCCAAAGCCGTTCAGAGTTCAGGTGGTCGTCTCTACCTCGACATGAGCGATGTCGGGGAAGAAGGCGCTATGGCCGGTTATCAGGGCGAGGGCCGCATCACCCTGGGCGAGGGTGAACACCTTATCCTGCTGGAAGACTATAGCGGGGCGCTGGACTATGCCGCCAGCACGGTCCTGCACTTCGACGTGGCCGAAGGGGCGACGCTGATCCGCGTGGTCATTCTCGATGAGCCGGAAAGCGCCGTGTCGGTGCGCCGTTCGACCGTGACCACCGCGCCGGGCAGCGTCTTCAAGCAGTATGTCTTCGCCACAGGCGCCAAGTTCCAGCGCTTTGAAACCCATGTCGCGCAAGCCGGGCACGGTGCGCAGGTCGAGATGCACGGGGCCTATCTGCTGAAAGACACAGCGCATTTCGACTACACGACGCGCGTCAACCACGCCGAGGTTGATGGCGCGACGCAACAGTTGATCAAGGGCCTCGTCAAGGACCGCGCCACGGCGGTGTTCCAGGGCCGCATCTATGTCGAAAAGGGTGCCGACGGCACCGATGCACGCATGCGCCATCAGGCCCTGATGCTCAATGACGGGGCGCGCGTGCGCGCCAAGCCGGAGCTGGAAATCTACGCCGACGATGTGCAGTGCGCGCACGGAAATACCATCGGCGCGCTGGACGAGTCGGCGCTGTTCTTCTGTCAGTCGCGCGGTATGCCTGAAGAGGTGGCGCGCGCCCTCCTGATGCAGGCCTTTGTGGTGCCGGTCGCCGAGCAGATCGAGGATGAGGCCCTGCGTGAGATGGTGCTGAACTGGATTGCTGACAAGACGGAGGGATTCTATGCCCTTTGATGTCGAAGCGGTCCGCCGCGACTTCCCCATCCTCAGCCGGCAGATCAACGGCAAGCCGCTGATCTATCTCGATTCCGGGGCCTCGGCGCAGAAGCCGACCGCGGTTATCGAGGCGATGAGCCATCACATGGCGCAGTCCTACGCCAATGTGCACCGCGGCCTGCACCGGCTGGCCAATGAGGTCACCGATGCCTTTGAGGCTGGTCGCGAGACGGTGGCGAAGTTCATCAATGCCGCGCGCCCGGAAGAGGTGATCTTCACCAAGTCGGCCACCGAGTCGATGAACCTCGTCGCCCAGACCTGGGGGCAGGCCCATATCAAGGCCGGTGATGAAATACTCATCACCGAACTGGAACATCACGCCAATATCGTGCCGTGGCACATGCTGGCGCAGCGCACGGGCGCGGTGCTGAAATGGGTGCCGATCCTTGACGACGGCAGCCTCGATATGGCGGCGTTCGATCAGTTGCTGACCGATCGCGTTAAGCTGGTCGCCGTGGCGCATATGTCGAACGTGCTGGGCACCATTAACCCCGTGCGCGAGATCGCCGACAAGGCCCACGCCGTGGGTGCGAAGGTGCTGATCGACGGCTGTCAGGGCGTGGTGCATCTGCCCGTCGATGTGCAGGCGCTGGGCTGCGACTTCTATGCCTTTTCGGCGCACAAGCTGTACGGCCCGACGGGGCTTGGCGTGCTGTGGGGCCGCTATGACCTGCTGGAGGCCATGCCGCCCTGGCAGGGGGGCGGCGAAATGATCGCCCACGTTTCCAAAGAGCGCATCACCTACGCCGAGCCGCCGCACCGTTTTGAGGCGGGGACGCCGGCTATTCTTGAGGTCATCGGGCTGAAAGCCGCCATTGACTGGCTGTCGCAGATCGACCGTGAGTCCGCTGCGACGCACGAAATGGCGCTGTATGAACGCGCCCATGCGGGACTGAAAAAGATCAATGCCCTGCGCATCTATGGCGAAGCGGCAGAAAAAGGGTCGATCCTGACCTTTTCTCTGGGCGCGGCCCACGCGCATGACGTTGCGCAGATCCTTGACCGCTACAATATAGCGGTGAGGGCGGGGACGCACTGCGCTGAACCCCTGATGACGCGGCTGGGGGTGACGTCAACCGTGCGCGCCTCCATCGCGCTTTACAATACCGAGGCCGAGATCGACGCGCTGATTGCGGCGGTTGAAAAGGCGCAAGGGTTTTTTGAGTAATGACCATGTCCAAGCACGAGATCATTTCCCTGTCCGCTGAGGACGCCAGCGAAGCGGCTATCGAACCGGGGCAGGCCGAGCTGTTTGCGCCGGAAGAGACGACGGCGGTCGAACCTCTGCCTCAGGAAGAGCTGGATCGTCTGACCGACGAACTGATCGCGGCGTTCAAGACGGTGTTCGATCCGGAAATCCCGGTCGATATCTACGAGTTGGGCCTGATCTATCGCGTTGATATCAATGACAACCGCGAAGTGGTGGTCGATATGACCCTCACCGCGCCGGGGTGTCCGGTGGCCGGCGAAATGCCGGGCTGGGTGCAGAATGCGGTGATGGGCGTGCGCGGCGTTGCGGATTGTCACGTCAATCTGGTCTTCGATCCGCCGTGGGACTCGTCCAAAATGAGCGATGAGGCCAAGCTTCAGCTCAATATGTTCTAGTTTGCATGGGAGGAAACGCGGTTTCCCCCATGCGCCCCCTTTCGTCAGTGTAAAAGGCCGCAGAGATAGCTATGGATATTCTGCCTGTTATCACGCCTCGTCCCCGTCGGCCGCGTCCGGCCATCGTGTCGCTGACCGATGCAGCCGCCGCCCAGGTGAAGGCCATCATGGCGCGGGCCGACAAGCCCTATGTGGGTCTGCGCGTCGGTGTGAAGCAGGGCGGCTGCGCCGGTCAGGAATACGTGCTGAGCTATGCCGAAGCCGCCGACCCGCTGGATGAGGTGGTCACCGACAAGGGCGTGACCATACTGATCGAACCCAAGGCGGTGCTGTATCTGGTCGGCACGGTCATTGATTATGAGACGACGAAGCTGGCGTCGAAGTTCGTGTTCAACAACCCGAACGAGACGGATGCCTGTGGGTGCGGCGAGAGTGTAACGATCAAGCCCGCAGCCACGGAATCTGACTAAAAATCGGCTGCGGCGAAAGTGTAACGATCAAGCCCGCAGCTACGGAAGCAGACTAATCAGCCTCAGGCCCGCAGGGCGAGCGGCACAAACTCGATTTCCCCACTACGCCCGGTCAGCCAGTCGAGCGCTTCATCTGCCGTATAGAAGTTGCGCATCGTGTCCTTGGGGAAGGAGGCGTAGTCCTGCTGGATATACACCTCTTCCACCGCGTCGTGCGTCACAAAGGCGACCCGGCGTCCGTCGTGGAAATCGCGCGTCCATTCGGCCCAGGTCTGCGCAAAGCGCTGGCGGTCTTCGTCCTCCAGATGGCCGGTATAGCGGCGAAAGTCGATCAGACGGTCATAACGCCACGGCTCGCCGATTTCGGCATAGGCTTCGATGAAGCGGTCGCAAAGCTCGGCGCTGGGGAAGGGGCCGAAGACGCGGGCAATGAGGATGGAATGGGTTTCATCCAGATAGACGCTGAGGCGGTATTTTTGCGACATGGGTAAGCTGTGACTTTGTGACGTGCCAGCCGAGTGTAGCGGGCAATGCTTAAAATCCGCTTAGCTTAAAAGTGAAATGCCGTTTCGGTAATCGGTTAAGGTTGTGAAGAAGCCAACCACTCGATGGCTTCATCACGGCGGTCGAAGAGTTGTATGAAGGCCCTGGGGAAGGCGTCACCGAGAGCGTTCAGGCGCGCACGGTCGAACGGGTCGTTGGAAATGAGGGCCAGACGCCGGCGCGGTGGAGGCGGCGTACCAGCGGCCTGAGCCAGCCACGCGGCCGCCCGCATCAGGTCGGACAGTTCAACCACGCCCTGAGCCGAGCGCATATCCAGAATACGGTCGTAGAGCCAGGGCTTCTCGATCTGCTGATAAAGGTCGATAAGGGCGTCCACAAAGCCTTCGCTGGTATAGTCGCCGCGGGCGGTGACCATCAGCAGGTTGTTATCCGTGTCGATAAGATGGGAGAGACGGAGAGGGCGCGGCACGGCGAACCTTACAGAACAGGGAAGGGCTGCTGTATCCCCTAACGAGCGTCTGTTAAAAAAACCTTATATCTTCTGTATTTAAGCCGGAACGGCCCCTTCAGTGATCAATTCGGAAGGTTCAACCGGGCCGCCGCGGGCTTCGGCGATCAGTTCCTGAGTCCGGCCTTCGATGCGCGCTTGCAGCACAGCCATGAACTGCGCCTTGTCGAGGCCGGGCGCGATGGGATCAAGAAATTCCAGCACCGCTGTGCCGGCGGTTTTGCGATACTGGGTTTCCTGCCAGAACAGGCCGAGATTGGTGGCCACGGGCACCACGGGACGGTTGAAATTCCTGTACATGTGCCACACGCCGGAACGATAGCGGCGATAGGTTCCGGGCGCATTGAGGTGACCTTCGGGATAGATGAGGATGTGGCGACCGTCACGGTCGGCTTCGGCCGAGCGCTGGCTGAGGCTGCGGCGCGCTTCGTGACCGCCGCAATTGTTGACCACAATGGCGCCCAGCTTGCGCAGCAGCGTGCCCATCAGCGGGAACTTTTCCAGATGATCGCCGGTGACAAAGGCCACGTCCTCGAACTGCGAATAGAGGCAAAAGCCGTCACCCCACGACTGATGCTTGGCGGCGAAGATGACCGGCGTGTCCGGGACGAGGTGGCGGCCGCGGACCTCAAGCCGGATGCCAGCCAGTACCCGCATGGCCCAGACCATCCGCCGCGTATAGCGCTGCACCACCCACAAAACCGGTTTGCGACCCGGCAGGAGTGACAGGCCAATAGCCATCAGGCTGTAGGCGATGGAGAAAACCCAGTAAGCGAGAGCGAACGCAAAGGCGCGCATGGAGGTATCCACAAAGAAAGCCAGTGACGGAATCGTCACCAGCTTCTTGTCGCATAAATTTGAACAATGTTCAAATTATATCTTCCCAGTTATATTTCTCAGGCGGCGTCGGTCGCTTTCAAGGCGGATTTGGCGCAGGTGACCATGTTGCGGCCATTGTTCTTCGACTGATAGAGGGCCTTGTCGGCGCGGTCGAGCAGGTCGTAGGCGTCTTCGCCATAGTCACGCTCGGCAATGCCGACGGAAATCGTGATTGTGCCCAGGTCTTCATTGGTGGAACGGCGCTTGAGTACCCGAGATGCGATTTCCTGCCGCGCTTCATTGAGCAGGCGCTCGACGACGGCCATGTTTTCGCTGGGGAAGATCATGGCAAATTCTTCACCGCCATAACGCGCGGCCATGCGCGGGGCGCGACCGATGCGTGACAGGACCGAAGCGACGTAACGCAGGACCTGATCGCCCGTCTGATGGCCCCAGGTGTCGTTGAAGCGTTTGAAATGGTCGATGTCGAGAACGGCCAGGGTGATATTCTTGCCTTCGTCGCTGTCGCAATGGCGTTCCAGCGCTTCGTCGAAGGATTTACGATTGGCCAGATTGGTCAGGGCGTCGGTCATGGCTTCCAGACGCACCTGATCAAGGTGTTTGCGCAGACGCGCCACTTCGCGTGAGGATTCGCTGAGGCGAACTTCGAAATGGGCGTGCTGGTTGAGGATTTGCGAGGTGGCATCCGTCAGACGCCCGACAAGCTGACGCAGGCGTTGTGCGTCCGAATCCCCATCAATGCTGGTGCGCGCACCTTCGAGCGTCTCGTTATAGTCTTTCTGCGCCTTCTGGGCTTCGTTGATGACATCGCTGACCGAGGCCAGCTCGCGCGTCAGACGCAGGCCTGCGTCGCGCACCTCATCATTCAGCTTGAGGCGGGAAATGAATTTCGAAGCGAGGCTTTCGGAGATTTCCTCGGTAATCTTCTCACCCGAACCGATCAGGCGATGAATCTCCTGCGCCAGAGCCGAGTTGGGATCGCCCGCGACATAGAGCCAGATTTCATAATTGAGCGGCGTCGGCCAGACCCCGTGCACTTCCATCAGCCGAATGGCCTCCACGGCCAGACTATAGGCATTGGAACTGCGAACGCTCACTTCTATGTCGTTGCTCATAAAGGCTTCCTTGTGTCACGAATCGGGTGACGAGAAACACATTAAGTCAATTTCTCTGACAGGCGGTTAACGCGGGAACTTATTTTGCTTTACCCTTGCCCTCAGCGGTAGGCGCTGCGCAGCATAAAGGCAGGCACATGGCCGCCGAAACCCTGACTGTCCGGACCTTTGGGCAGGCTGTCCTCATTGTCTTTCAACGGAAAATCGTCAGAGACCGCCTTTGCGCGCGGCGGCGGGGTGTCTGCCGCGGGAGATTTGCGGCGGCGCGTTTTTTTCTCCGGAGGCGGAGCGGCGTCCACGACGACTTCTTCCGGGACCGCGACTTCGGCGACGGCCTCAGGGGCTGATTCGCTTTTGCGACCACGCTCACGGCGCGGGCGGGCCGAACGGTCACGCTCCGTGCGTTCACCGCGACCGCGTGCGGGCTTTTCCCGTTCCGGACGCGCATCGGCCAGCGGGCTCCAATCGACGTCCAGCTCCAGCGGGTTGGGCTCTTTCTTGATGAGCTTCAGAACCTTGTCATAGTTCTTCTCATCGTTGGGCGCGAGGATCAGATAGGCCTCACCCGTGCGACCGGCGCGGCCTGTGCGGCCGATCCGGTGCACATAGTCATCGGCGTGATGTGGCACATCGAAGTTGAACACATGGCTGACGCTGGGGATATCGAGCCCGCGCGCCGCGACGTCCGAAGCCACCAGCAGTTTCAACTCACCGCTGCGGAAGGCATCGAGCGTCTTCATGCGCAGGGACTGATCCAGATCCCCGTGAATGGGGGCGGCGTTAAAGCCGTGTACTGACAGGGACTTGGCGACGATATCGACATCGGTTTTGCGGTTGCAGAAGACGATGCCGTTATTAATCTCCAGTTGCCCTATCAGGGTGCGCAGGGCCAGACGCTTGGCCTTGGCCAGCAGTTTGGAGTCACCCGACGGCACGCGATAGACGTACTGGGTGATGTTTTCGTTGGTCGTTGCCGGGCGCGAGACTTCGATACGCACCGGGTTCTTCAGGAATTGCTCGGTCAGGCGCGTGATTTCCGGCGGCATGGTCGCCGAGAAGAACAGGGTCTGACGTGACGGCGGCGTCAGCTTGAAGATGCGCTCGATGTCGGGAATGAAGCCCATGTCGAGCATGCGGTCGGCTTCATCAACGACCATCAGTTGCACGCCATTCAGCATCACCTTGGAGCGCTCAAACAGGTCGAGCAAACGGCCCGGCGTAGCGATCAGCACATCGACGCCCTTGTCCAGCTTGGCCACCTGATCGGCCATGGAGACGCCACCGATCAGCAGGGCCCAGTTCAGCTTGCAATATTTGGCATATTTCTCAAAAGCTTCGGCCACCTGATCGGCCAGTTCGCGCGTCGGCGCCAGCACGATGGCGCGCGGCATACGGGCCCGCGAGCGACCCGAAGCCAGCTTCTCGATCATCGGCAGGGTGAAGGCCGCCGTCTTGCCGGTGCCGGTTTGGGCGATCCCCAGAACGTCCAGTCCGATCAGGGCAATGGGGATGGCCTGTTCCTGAATGGCGGTCGGCGTATCGTAGCCGGTAGCGGCCACGGCTTTCAGGATATCGGGGTTCAGGCCTAGATCGGTAAATTTGGTCATTCAGCTTTGAAGGGTTGCCGTTTCGGACAGTCGCAGGAAAAAAAATCAGCCGCCGCGTAAGCGCGGACACGGCGATAAATACGCCGGTAAAGGCTTTGCGGCCTCTAGTATCAGATTTTACATAAAAGGACAGAGATTTATTGCGCTGCGGCGGCTCAGACGTCCAGATCATCGCCGACAAATTCGGCGTTTTGCTGAATGTACTTGAAGCGCAGTTCCGGTTTACGGCCCATCAGGGTTTCGACCAGATCCTCGATGTCGCTCTCATTCTCCGGCAGGGTGACGCGTGCCAGGGTGCGCGTCTTCGGGTCCATGGTCGTTTCCTTGAGTTGCGCCGGCATCATTTCGCCCAGACCCTTGAAACGGCCGATTTCGGGCTTCTTCCCTTTGAATTCTTTTTCAAGGATTTCAAGTCGATGCGCGTCGTCCTTGGCATAGACGATCTTGGTGCCGTGGCTGATGCGGTACAGCGGCGGCATGGCCAGATAGAGGTGACCATTGCGGATCATCGACGGCATGGTGCGGTAGAAATAGGTGATCAGCAGTGAGGCGATGTGCGCGCCGTCCACGTCGGCGTCGGTCATGATGACGATGCGCTCATAGCGCAGGTCGTCTTCCTTGAAGCGCGCCCCCGGCTGTACGCCCAGCGCCAGCCCCAGATCGGACAGTTCCTGATTGGACTTGGCCTTGTCGGCGGTCGCCGAGGCGATGTTGAGGATTTTGCCGCGCAGGGGCAGGATGGCCTGTGTATTGCGGTTACGCGCCTGCTTGGCCGAACCACCGGCCGAGTCGCCTTCGACGATGAACAGTTCGGTGCCGTTGGCGTCCTGACGCGCGCAGTCGGCCAGCTTGCCCGGCAGACGCAGCTTGCGCGTCGCTGAGGCGCGCTGAACTTCTTTGTCCTTGCGCTTTTTCAGGCGGTCTTCGGCGCGTTCGACGACGAATTGCAGCAGGCGGTCGGCCTGTTTGGGCGAACTGATCAGCCAGTGATCGAACGGATCGGCCAGCGCTTTTTCGACCAGACGCTGGGCCTCGCTGGACGACAGGCGGTCCTTGGTCTGACCCTGAAACTCAGGGTTCTTGATGAAGACCGAGATGACTACGCCCGCTTGCGCCACCACGTCTTCGGCAGTGATGATGCCACCGCGCTTATCGCCGGTCATGTCGGCATAGGCCTTCAGCGAGCGGGTGAGGGCGGCGCGCAGGCCCGCCTCGTGCGTGCCGCCGTCGGGTGTCGGGATGGTGTTACAATAGGACTGCGTAAAGCCGTCAAATTCACCGAACCCGGCCCCGGACCAGGTAACGGCCCATTCGACGGCCCCGGCTTCACCTTGCCGTTCTACGCGGCCGGAGAAGATGTCGGTGACGGTTTCGGTTTCCTGAACGCGCTCAGCCAGATAGTCGGCCAGCCCGTTGGGGAAGTAGAACTTGTCTTCAGCTGGCGTATGGTCGGTGATCTGGCTGGGGTCGCACTTCCAGTGGATTTGGACGCCGCGGAACAGATAGGCTTTCGCTTTCGCCATGCGGTACAGGCGCGCCGGTTTGAAGTGCGCACCGACGCCGAAAATCTCTTCGTCCGGCTTGAAGCGTTCGCGTGTGCCGCGCTTTTTCGACGGCGCGATCTGCTGGATGGGGCCCTGACTGAGGCCGCGCGAAAAGACCTGCTGCCATTCAAAACCGTCGCGCCACACCGTTACTTCCAGTGTTTCGGACAGGGCATTGACCACCGAGACACCGACGCCGTGCAGACCGCCGGAGGTTTCATAGGCCTTGCCGGAGAACTTGCCACCGGAGTGCAGGACGGTCATGACGACTTCCAGCGCCGACTTGCCGGGGTATTTAGGGTGCGGATCGACGGGGATGCCGCGCCCATCATCGCGTACCGACAGATAACCCTCGGCGTCCAGCTCGACCCAGATGGCCTTGGCGTGACCGGCGACGGCCTCGTCCATGGCATTGTCGAGGACTTCGGCGAACAGGTGGTGCATCGCCTTTTCGTCCGTGCCGCCGATGTACATGCCCGGACGCTTGCGCACCGGTTCCAGCCCTTCCAGCACCTCAATCGCATCCGCACCATAACCTTCGGCGGTCATGGCGGACGGCTTGCTGGCGGCGACAGGCGGGGCCTTGACGGGCTCAGCTTTGGCCGGGGCGGGTTTGGCAGCAGGCATGGCAGGCGTATCCGTCTGAGGCACGGGGGCGTCGCCGCCGAAGAGAGAGGGCTGGGGAGGCGTAGTGGACATGCGCGTACTGTGGACCGATTCGGTGAATTTCCATCCGGCAGGCGATGGAGGACGTGAACAATCCATAAACAAAAAGGCCGCAAACCCCAAGGGGCTTGCGACCGATTTCTGTGGCTTAATGCCAGATGGCTTGGCCGGAAGGCTTAGAACGCCGCCTTGATGGTCAGGGCGAGCTGTTCCTTCATGGGGTTGCGAGCGAAGCTCTTGCCCAGATCGTGATCGCCGGTGTCCCAATAGCGGACGTCGAGCGACAGGTTCGAGGTCAGGGCGTAGCCCGCACCCAGGTTCCAGGTAGTGTATTCGCCCGTAGAGGCCTCATACTTGCCCATGGCACCCGAAACCGACCACTTGTCGGTCAGCGGATAGGCCGCGTTCAGTTCGTAGTAAGGGTTTTCCAGCGTTTCCCAGTTGGTGTAGATCGCCGCACCGATCGTGCCCTTGCCCATCGGGTGGGTGAAGCCGGCCTTCAGTTCGCCGAAGTTCAGAGCGTCTTCATCCGGATAGGCGTAATAGATAGCGCCGAAGTCAAATGACCAGTTGCCGACGGTCGGCTTCACGCCGGCATACAGATCAACTTCCAGCGAAGCGTCTGAACCGAAATCGACGTTCGAAGCCCAGGTGCCGGCATAGAAGGAACCGTTGGTGTAGTCGATGCCACCCTGAACAGCGGCTTCCTTGTCTGTCTGCGTGACGCCGCGCCAGACATAGTTATTGGTGGCGGCGATGTTGTAGCTGAGGGCGCCTTCGGCGGAGGCGGCACCGGCGACCAGAGCGCTGGCGGCGATCGTAGCGGCGAGGAGGAACTTCTTCATGATCTGTATCCTGTTTTATGGTTCAGATTATAGCCCGCAGTACGCAACTGCGGTGTAAATCGAAATTTAATGTAGCAATTTTTACGCTGCGTACTACCCCCTGCGGAAGGTTTGGTGGCGCTTGATGTAAAATTGTCACGAATCTCTAACGCGATATTCACACACGCTAATATCAATTATATAATTGATTTTAAATAATAAAAATTCGAATTGAATCGGGTTCTCTTTTCTGTGTGTTGCAAATGTGGCGAGGTTTTTCTGCGGCGCAGCGTTACTTTTGCGCCGCAGTGCGCAAAAAGCGAATCGGTCTCAGCCTGAGAAACCGCCCGCGCGAGCAGAGGGCGGTTTCCTGATCAAACCGGCTTCACGCCTTAAAACGCGGCCTTCAGGCTGAGCACGACACGTTCGTCGCTGTAGCGCGTATCGACGTCGGTATCGTGGTAACGCAGGTCCACAGACAGGTTGGAGGTGAGGGCGTAGGCCCCGCCGAGGTTCCAGGTATTGTAGGTGCCATAGTCACCAAATGCGCCGGAAACGGACACCTTATCGGTCAGAGGATAGGCGGCGTTGACTTCGAAATAGTCTTCGAAATTGTCATCTGTGTTGAAATAGGCCGCTGCACCGATCGTGCCCTTGCCGAGGGGGTGGCTAACGCCCAGTTTGACTTCCTCGAAATTCAGGTCGTCTTCCTGCGGATAGAGATAGGCCAGGTGGAAACTACATAGAGACTGTACGATATAAAAAATGGAGCGCCCGAAGGCGCTCCATCTATATCACGTAGTTTGTATTTAACTATTAGTGATGCACTTCGTCATGCAGAGCCGAGTCGAGACCCGCTTCTTCATCCGCTTCCGACACGCGCAGGCCCGTAGTGAACTTGCAGATGACGAGGATGACGAGGGTGCCGATGGCCGACCACAGGATGGTATAGACCAGACCCATGATCTGCGTACCGACGCTGGCACCTTCCGACAGGCTGTTGATCGCCGGATCGGCGAACACGCCGGTCAGGACCGCGCCGAGGGCACCGCCCGCGCCGTGGATGCCGAAAGCGTCCAGCGAGTCATCGTAGCCAAGCAGCTTTTTGACCCACGAAGCGAAGACGTAGCAGACCGGACCCGCAATCAGGCCGATGATCAGGGCACCCGTCGGGTTGACGAAGCCCGCAGCCGGGGTGATGGCGACCAGACCAGCCACGAGACCGGACAGAATGCCCAGCAGCGACGGCTTACGACGGATGGTCCATTCGACCAGCTTCCACGACAGGGCCGCAGCCAGTGCCGCCAGGATCGTGTTGAGCAGGGCGGCCGCACCGATGCCGTCCGGAGTCCAGGCCGAGCCAGCGTTGAAGCCGATCCAGCCAACGAACAGGAGCGCGGCACCGATCATGACGAAGATCAGGTTGTTCGGCGCCATTTCTTCGGTGCCATAACCCTTACGACGGCCAAGGAAGAGGGCCGCAACCAGACCCGCCACACCGGAGTTGACGTGAACAACGGCGCCACCGGCGAAGTCGAGCACGCCCATGCTGCCCATGAAGCCGCCGCCCCAGACCTGGTGACAGATCGGCGCGTAGACGAAGACCGACCACAGGGCCATGAACAACAGCAGACCCGACAGCTTGATACGCTCGGCAAAGGCGCCGGTGATCAGGGCCGGGGTGATGATGGCAAAGGTCATCTGATAGGAGATCCACAGCATTTCAGGCAGGCCGGGGGCCAGATTGAAAGCCGTATCCTTGGTGACGCCCTTCAGCAGGACCGTATCGAAACCGCCGATAAACTTGTTGACGGTCTCGGCCGGAAGACCGAACAGCGCTTTGTCAGCCACCCCGAAGGACAGGCTGTAGCCGACGACATACCACAGGATGCCCGCGACGCACGACACGGCGACGGATTGCGTCACGGTGGCGATGACGTTCTTCTTACGCACCATACCGCCGTAGAACAGGGCCAGACCCGGCAGGGTCATCATCAGCACGAGGGCGGTCGAAAGGAAGACGAAGGACGAGGACGCAAGGTCCAGTTCCAGCGGCTTCTGGTGAGCGAGCAGGGCCGGAGCCGGCGCTTCGGCCGCAGCCGCTTCAGCCGGAGCAGCCTCTGAGGCCGGGGCCGCTTCCGAAACCGCAGCTTCGGAAGTGACAGCCGCCGCGTGGGCGACGGTGACGACCGGAGCCGTCATGAGGAGGGCTGCGGAGGCCGCAAGCACCTTTGAGAATTTAATCCACGTTTTCAAGTTATCCCCCTTGGATAAGCGGATGTTGCACTGGCGAAGAGTGCCGCCATCCGATTGTTTCGCAAAGGGTTTTATTAAGACTTGAGGCGAGGAGCGGGCGTCGCGAGGCGCAATGCGTCATTTATGTGTCAATATGGCCGTCTGAAACGCGCAAACCCAGAAAAACGTTTTGGTATCATGTGATACGATAAAGGTATCATTTGAAATTAAATTTCCACCCGGCTTGACGTAACGGTATCGGGTGGCGGTTTGTATCGCCAAACGCAAACAAGCCGCCCCTTTTCAGGAGCGACTTGTTCTTTGAAATCAACCCTTTGCAGGGAGATGTTCAGCTTATCCCTTGTAGTACATCTCGAACTCGATCGGGTGCGGACGCAGTTCGAAGGCCATCACTTCTTCCATCTTCAGTTCGATGTAGGCGTCGATGAAGTCGTCGTCGAACACGCCACCCTTCTTGAGGAAGGCGCGGTCCTTGTCGAGGTTGTCGAGGGCTTCACGCAGGCTGCCGCAGACTTCCGGCACGGCCTTTTGCTCTTGCGGCGGCAGGTCGTACAGGTTCTTGTCGGCCGCGGGGCCCGGATCGATACGGTTTTCGATACCGTCCAGACCGGCCATCAGCAGGGCGGTAAAGGTCAGGTAGGGGTTGCCCAGCGGATCGGGGAAGCGCGCTTCGATACGCTTGCCCTTCGGCGAGGAGACCCACGGAATACGGATCGAGGCCGAGCGGTTACGCGACGAATAGGCCAGCTTCACCGGGGCTTCGTAGCCCGGAACCAGACGCTTGTAGGAGTTGGTCGTCGGGTTGGCGAAGGCGTTGATGGCCTTGGCGTGCTTGATGATGCCGCCGATGTACCACAGGCACAGGTCCGACAGACCGGCATACTTGTCGCCGGCGAACAGCGGCTTGCCGTTCTTCCAGATCGACTGGTGGACGTGCATACCCGAACCGTTGTCACCGAACATCGGCTTCGGCATAAAGGTCGCGGTCTTGCCATAGGCGTGGGCGACGTTCTGCACGACGTACTTGTAGAGCTGGGTACGGTCGGCCATGGTCAGCATGTCCGAGAACTTCAGGCCAAGCTCGTGCTGGGCCGGGGCCACTTCGTGGTGGTGCTTTTCCGGTTCCATGCCCAGTTCGCCCATGACGGCGAGCATTTCGCCACGCAGGTCCTGGCACGAGTCCACCGGGTTGACCGGGAAGTAACCGCCCTTCGGGCCCGGACGGTGACCCATATTGCCTTCGGCGTATTCTTTGGCCGAGTTGATCGGCAGTTCCGACGAGTCGAAGGAGAAGCCAGTGTTGTTCGGGGCGATCGACCAGCGGACGTCGTCGAACAGGAAGAATTCGGCTTCCGGACCGAAATAGACGGTGTCGCCGATACCGGCCGACTGCACGTAGGCGAGCGCCTTCTTGGCGATCGAGCGCGGGTCGCGGTTATAGGGCTCGTTGGTGTCCGGATTGATGACGTCGCAGAACAGGAAGAGGGTGGTCTGCTGATAGAAGGGGTCGATATAGGCCGTCTTCAGGTCCGGGCGCAGCTTCATGTCGGATTCGTTGATGGCCTTCCAGCCGGCGATCGACGAACCGTCGAACATGGTGCCGTCATTGAGGAAGTCTTCATCGACGAGATCGATGTCGAAGGTCACATGCTGCATCTTGCCGCGAACGTCGGTGAAGCGAACGTCAACGTACTTGACGTCCTTTTCCTTGATGAGCTTGAGAATGTCTGCTGCGGTCATTTTTTGACGCCCTGGGTTTTTGGTTGGGTAGTTTGGGGAGGATCAGACCGCTTGCGGTCCGGACTCCCCGGTGCGGATGCGAACGACATCAATGACGTCGCTCACAAAAATCTTGCCGTCGCCAATCTTGCCTGTGCGCGCCGCGGTCTGGATGGCCTCAAGTGCGGCCGGTGCCAGATCGTCGGCAACCACGAGTTCAATTTTGATCTTCGGCAGAAAATCAACAACATATTCCGCACCCCGGTAGAGTTCGGAATGTCCTTTCTGGCGGCCGTAGCCCTTGGCTTCCAGAACGGTCATACCCTGCACGCCGATTTCCTGAAGGGCTTCCTTCACTTCGTCCAGCTTGAAAGGTTTGATAACAGCTTCGATCTTTTTCATGAGCAATCCTGATCACGACCGTTAACAGCGAAAATCTTTTGCATTGCGACAGAATGCAAGCCAGATTCCGGTGAAACAGCTCACTTGACTGTAAAGATTTATTACGATGCGTGAGCGCACCCATCCTGCCTTTAGACCCAGACGAGAGCGAATTCAAAAGGAAAATACGCCTGTTAGCTGATTTCCCTTTTTGGGTGTCTGCTTATAGGCGCAGCGCAACCCGATATGATTGCGCCTGAAATTAAATGCAGTCGTTGATCAGGTAAAGTTTAAAACGAAACCCGCGGCAAAAAAGGCTCCGGAAGCCCTGAAAGGCCCCGCCGTTGAGAACGGGGCCTGACCATACGGCAGACGGTCTGGCTCACCACGACTTGGTGAGGCGCGTGTAGAGATAGCGCCCGTTGAAGCCGAAGGGTGAGCGGGCGCTGAAGGCGGCACCGCCGTTATATTGCGTGCTGGCGGTCGGCGTCAGTGTGCCTGAGAGCGTCGTCAGTGGCGTCTGATTGGGATAGACGTCGCCGATATTGTCGATGCCTACGGCCCAGGTGACGCCGTTGTCGAACTTGTAGTTGCCCGACACATTGACCACCGTCTTGTCGCCGGTTTCAAAATCGAAGGCGGCGTTCGACTGCGCGACCAGAACCGAACTGTAGGAAACGGCCGACACGCCCGCCGACCACTTGCCCAGTTTCCAGTCGATGGCCGCGTTCAGCTTGTCCTCCGGCGTCGAACTGGACAACAGGTTCTGATTGACGCGCGCGAACAGGGCCGGGGGCGAGGGCAGGCTCGACAGCGTGTTGATGGCCGGGAAGCGGTCGATATCCGTCTCCCCGTGGTTATAGGCGAGGCTGAAATCGTAGGTTCCGAAGCCTGCTGCAGGCAGGCGATAACGTGCCACGAGGTCGATGCCCTTGGTCGTGGTATCCACACCGTTCATGAAAAAGCGGGCGGCATCCACCCCATAGGGCGATAAGAGGTTGAAGACGCCTTGGTTGGTGATGGTTGTGCCGCTGCGGCCGATCAGGTTTTCGGTCAGGACGATGCGGTCTTCGATTTCGATCTTGTAGGTGTCGAGGGTCAGCTCAAACGGCCCGCTGTGGAAGACGAAGCCCAGCGCCAGATTTTTGGAGGTTTCAGCCTCCAGAGGCGCAGCCCCCAGCGCCTTGGCGACCGAACTGGTGGCCGGGAAGGTGGTGATCAGCAGAGGGACGCCGCTGACGAAATTGGTGGCGGTCGAAGAGAAATACTGCTGTTGCAGGGACGGGGCGCGGAAGCCGGTCGAGGCCGAACCGCGGATGGCGAAGGCGGGCGTAAAGTCGTAACGCGCGGCGATCTTGGCCGAGGTGTTATCACCAAAATCGGAATAGTCCTCGTAGCGAACGGCGATACTGCCTGACAGCTTTTCGGTCAGGCTGGTTTCAAGGTCGAGATAGGCCCCGAAATTGTGACGGTCCACATCGGCGACGTTCTGCGGGAACAGGCCGGGGAAGCCCTGAGCCCCCTGCGGCGCGCTGAGCGGCCCCTTGGCCCACGACTGCTCCTCGCCCTGTTTGATCTTGTAGGTTTCGCCGCGCGCTTCAAGGCCCCAGGCTACGTTTAGCGGCTTAGACAGGCCGATGTCGAAGGGCTGGACGAAGCTGGCATTGAAGACGGTCTGGCTGTAGTCGAGTGAGCCTGAATAGAACCACGTCTTCGACGCCGTGCCGTAAGAGGCGTTGACGCTATTGGCCGTTGCGTAATCCAGCTTGTTGTCGCCGAAGGTCAGGCTGAAATCGGCATCCCAGCCACCGAGGCTGCCTTTCACCCCGCCTGTGGCTGACATGTCCTTGGTGTGGACCTGAATGATGGGCAGGAAGCCGTCCGGATAGATGGCAGCCACATTGCCGGAATTGGTCGGGTTGCGGTAGTTGGCGGCGCTGTCGTTACGGCGGTCCTGATAGCCGGCAAAGCCATAGGCCGACCACACATCATTGATTGCCTTTCCCGCATTGGCAAACAGGGTCAGGCCGCGCTCCTGCGGGTCGCCATAGCGCGACTTGATGGCTGCCGGGGTGACACGGGTATCGAGGCCGCCGCGCGAGGTGGGTTTGCGGTCTTTATATTCACCGGAAAGGGTCAGGAAGCCGTCGTCGAGCAGAGGCAGGCCGACCCAGCCGCTCAGAGACAGGCTTTCGCCATCGCTGCGGTTATACCAGGTGTTGGCCGTCTTGACCCGCGTGTTGTAATAGCCGCCAGACAGGGTGACAGAGCCGCCTCTGGACGCTTCGCGCAGGCGCAGGTTCATCACGCCGGCAATCGCATCGGAGCCGTACTGCGCCGAAGCGCCATCGCGCAGGATTTCGACGGTGCCGAGTGCGGCTTCGGGAATGGTGTTGAGATCGACCGCCGCCGAACCACGCCCGACAGAGCCGTTGATATTGACCAGCGCCGAAGCGTGACGGCGCTTGCCATTGATCAGGACGAGGGTCTGATCCGGGCTCAGGCCACGCAAGGTCGCCGGGCGCACGCTGTCGGTGCCGTCGGTGACTGCCGGGCGCGGGAAGGAGATGGAGGGGGCCAGACGCGACAGACCCTCGGCCAGCTCGGTCGAGCCCATGCTCTGAAGGGTTTCGCTCTTGATGACGTCCACCGGGGCGAGGGTTTCGAGCTTTGAGCGTTTGACTCGCGACCCGGTCACCACGACCTCGGTGGCCTCCTCGGCGGCGGACTGGGCCAGAGCAGTCGAGGTCAGCAGGGGTGAGGCCGAAAGCGAGAGGGCGATAACGCTGCTCACCTTCAGCAGGCGTTGGCGGAGACGGAGTTTGCGCGTGGATAAGGTCATAGGGCACCACTCTGAGCTGGAAACGGGTTTGG
The DNA here is from genome assembly GCF_046503825.1 of Asticcacaulis sp. W401b. Lineage (NCBI taxonomy): Bacteria > Pseudomonadati > Pseudomonadota > Alphaproteobacteria > Caulobacterales > Caulobacteraceae > Asticcacaulis > Asticcacaulis sp. W401b. The sequence continues at coordinate 300,251 of NZ_JBKFEE010000004.1, read as the reverse complement.
CGAAGGCGCTTCGCCAGTCAGACTGGCATGGGATGCCCGTCGCTCAGGTGAGTGTTGACACAAGTTTGTCACATGTGAAGACGCCGGGTTTGGGCCTTCAGATCAGGTGCGGAAGACCTCAAACCGTGTAACGCGCTTTTGTGACGCATGCGTCAAAATTTTATAACGATGATTTTAGAGCGCCTTTTATCCTGGAGGTTTCCGGAATTATCTGAGGTGTCAAAAATAAGCGGTGTTTAGACACCGTTCAGAAAAGGGACGTTCTCGTATGCGAGACGACAGATACCGTCGTGACGTTGCCGAAATGTGACGTTTTTATGAGGGGGCTGGCGCCGTGTTGGCGAGCAGACACGAAAAAACCCCCTGAGTGCGGGACTCAGGGGGTTTCTTTCGACCGTTTAAAGGATCGATTAGTACTCGTACGACTCTTCGATGGCCTGACCGGCACCGCCTTCGAGAAGGTCGGCAGCGGCGGCTTCATCAGCCAGACGGTCTTCTTCAAACTGCGAGGCGATAACGTTTTCGCCCGCGGCCTGACGCTCGGCCTCTTCAGCCGAACGCGCGACGTTGACCGTGATCGAGATCGTGACTTCGGCATGCAGGCGCACCTTGAGGGTGTGCAGGCCGAGGGTCTTGATCGGGGTGTCGAGAACGATCTGGTTGCGCTCGACCTTGCCGCCGGTTTCGGCGACCGCGTCGGCGACGTCACGGCCGGTGACCGAACCGTAGAGCTGACCGGTTTCACCCGCCTGACGGATGATCACGTACTGCTGACCGTCGAGTTCGGCGCCTTGCGTTTCGGCAGCCGAGCGAGCGGCGGCGTTACGGGCGACGATCTGTTCCTTCTGAGCTTCAAAGAACTTCAGATTGGCGGTCGTGGCGCGCAGGGCCTTGTGACGCGGCAGCAGGAAGTTACGGGCAAAGCCGTCCTTCACCGACACGACGTCACCGATAACGCCCAGATTTTCAACGCGTTCCAGGAGAACAACTTTCATGGGTGCGTCTCCTTACTTCACGACGTAGGGCAGAAGTGCCAGGAAGCGGGCGCGCTTGATGGCCTTGGCCAGCTCACGTTGCTTCTTTTGCGACACAGCGGTGATGCGCGACGGCACGATCTTGCCGCGCTCGGAGATGTAGCGTTGCAGCAGCTTCACGTCCTTGTAGTCGATCTTCGGGGCGTTGGCGCCGGAGAACGGGCACACCTTGCGGCGGCGGAAAAACGGACGACGAGCCGGAGCGGAGCCGACGGGAGCGCCCGGAGTGGCGGCGATAGTGTCTTCAGCCATCTTCAGATCTCCTTATTGCTCAGCGAATTCAGCGCGTTCGGAACGCTCAGCGCGCTCCGGACGGTCACGACGCGACAGAACCGGCGACAGTTCCAGATCCAGCTCTTCGACGCGAACGGTCAGGAAGCGGATGACGTCTTCGTTGATCGACAACTGACGTTCCATTTCCTTCACGGCGGCGGCCGGCGCATCAATGGCCAGCAGCGAGTAGTGCGCCTTGCGGTTCTTCTTCACGCGGTAGGTGAGGTTGCGCAGACCCCAGTATTCGATCTTGGCGACCGAGCCGCCCAGTTCTTCGATCAGCGCCTTGAGGGTATCGTTGAGACCTTCCGCCTGTTGCGGCGAAATGTCCTGCCGTGCGAGCACGACGTGTTCATAAAGTGCCATTTGGTCCTCTTCCGTTGAGCGGGGTGGCGCGCATTCGGGCGGAAGTCCCGGACACACGATGGATCATGGCTCCTCACAATGAGGGATGACCACCACGCAAGCGAAGCGGGCGCTATAGTCTATAACGCCCGCATAATCAAGTCTCGGTAATCGCGTGAAAACGGTCTGCAACGGGCATTTTCTGCGCTTCCGGTGCTCACGTACAAAGTTAAGCTGCGCGCCGGTTCTCGAAACACACCCGTTTCGCCGCGTTTTGACGCGATTACGGTTCTGAAAAGCCGTTATTTCAGGCCATTCGCGGCGGCCAGCAGGCTGGGTACGTGCGTGGCAGCGTCTTTCGAGTCATGCACGAAAGCGATCTTGCCATCCCTGCCGATCACGTAGGATACGCGGCCCGACATGGGCACAGCGGGCAGCTTGGCGTCGTATTTTTCAGCAATCTTGGCCCCCTTGTCGGAGCCCACCGGGAACTTGCCGCCGCAGTCCGCGGTGGAGAACTTCTGAAGCGTCGGCACATCATCCGCCGAAAGGCCCACAACGCTGATCTTTTTGACGGCGAACTTGTCCATGTTCTCGGAGAACTGACGCGCCTCCAGCGAACAGCCACCGGTAAAGGCCTTGGGATAGAAGTATACGATCACCGGGCCCTGCTTCAGGGCCGATTTCAGCGAAAAATCATGAACCTTGCCATTGGTGGCGGCCTTGACCATGAAGTCGGGAGCCTTGTCGCCCACCTTAAGCGCGGCAAGGGCGGGCGAGGCGGCGGTGAGGGAGAAGGCGGCGGCAATCAGAGCGGCACGGGTGATCATGGGACGTCTCCATTGAATTTGTAACGCCTTATACGACGGTTTGCCGCCCTTGGCTCAGATAATCCAACCGGATTTGACTTGCTTATCGCAACTTAAGAGCTTGCGCTTTGCAAGTCAGAATCGTCTCAGGCTGGTGGGTTATGCTTTTCAAGGAAGGCGATGGTCGCTTCAAGCATCTGAAGGCGTGTCGCTTCTGTGGTCAGCCAGTGATCCTCACCGGCAAGGACGAGCATTTCTATCGGTTTCCCGGCCTTTTGCATAGCTCTTTGCATACGCTGGCTTTGTTCTATCGGGACCACATCGTCGTCCTTACCGTGGATGAGCAAAACCGGGACATCGCATTTGTCCACGTGCAAATCAGGGGACGCAGCGTCCCACAGGCTTTTGTCGCCCATAAAGCGATTCCAGTATTGAAGCGTTGGGCTTAGTCGGCGACCTGTTTCCTTGAATTCCCAGTCCATCATGGCCTTCAGGTTGGATACGCCGGCTACAGCTACCGCACAGCGGTAGATTCCAGGGTCGAGCGTTACCCCCGCCATGGCCGCATAACCGCCGTAGGAGGCGCCGGTGATGGCAACGCGCCTGGCGTCTATAATGCCCTCCTTTGCGAGGTGGCGCACACCATCGCTGAGGTCGGTTTGCATCTTGCGACCCCACTCACCGTAGCCCTTCTCGACAAACTCCTGACCGTAACCGTCGGAACCACGGAAGTTCGGTTGCAGCACAGCGTATCCGCGTGAGGCCAGTGCCTGTGACCACCAGTCGAAACCGATCTCATCAGCACTTTGCGGACCGCCGTGCGGTAAAACCACCAGGGGCAGGTTCTTCGGGTCACGGCCCTTGAGCGCCGGGGCCGGGGGCAGAGTCAGATAGCCATGAATGCTGAGGCCGTCTGCTGCCTTGTAGGTGAGTTCGCTTTTGGGGGCGATCCACTCGGCCGGCAAATCCGCACGGGTTTGTCCTACCAGCTTATTCTGGCCGGTCGTGAAGTCGATGAAGTAATAGCTTCCGGCGTCGTCAACGGCTTCGCTGTAGGCAATCAGCTTACGGGGATCATCCGCACGCGACATTACGCGCGTGACGGTACTGCCTTCGAGCAGAGCATTGGTTTCATTATGCAATTTTTCGAGCAATGGGTCAAAAAATTCGTATTCATTGCCTTCAGGGTTGCGCCTTACAAAACCGACAAGCCGTTTTGTAGCTGGATGAATGAGAGGAGACACATTGTCTCCTGTAAGTGTGGTTGGTTCGCTCGGTATACCGTCTCGTGAAAATTCGATATATTTTCCGTCCCACTTGCCACCGTTAAACCGGACCAGCAGACTGTCTTCAGCGCGACCTCGTCCAACCAGGAACGGACGCTCCAGTTCGGCGAACACCTCTTCGTAAATGGTGGTCCACAGGGTGTTGAGATAGCGCAGGCGCCACAATTTTTCGCTCTGCTTGTACTCCGAACGCGCGATTAGTGTGCCGTCGGGTTTATAAACCCAATTAAGGACATGTTCCTTTCCTTCATCCATTTTAGTGTAACGGCCTGTGGTGGTGTCGAAAGCCAACAGGCTGTAAAAAACCTCAGCGCCAAACCGCACGTTCGAGGCGGTCACATGGGGTCTACCGTTGATCGAAATGCGCCCAAGGCTGCCTATGACTATCGGGTAGTAGTCCTTCAGATTTTCGTAAAGCAGCAAAGAGGTACGCGCTTTTACATCTACGATATGAGCGCGCGAATATTCGTTCTTGTCTCCGATAAATCTGACCAGATCAGCCGTCACGGAGGATGTCACGAGTAACCGATCATTGTCGGCCCATGTCAAATCACGCACCTTCATGTCCGCGATGGGCATGAAGTTCAGCTTGCCGGACGTGATCTCGTAATCCATCAGGACCAGCTGCCCCTTGATGTTCCTAATAAAGCCCACCCGCTTGCCGTCCGGCGATAGCGTGACCTCAGACATGTCGGGCAACCGTCCGTACACTGATATGGCCGGCCGAGGGGACTCAGCCGCCCTCGCCGTAGAAGCGTCTACTGCCAGCGGAACAGCAGTCAGCAGACTGCTAGCGGACAAAAGCTGACCCATAGCGTGCCGACGATTGATAAATGGCATGATTTTCCCCTTAACAAAGTCCCCTCACGAAGAAACTATATGTCAACTCAAGCATACAAGCACCGCTTTTTTGCTAAAGTCGTGTGCTCTCGGACGTAAAGCTAATAGGCCGGGTTGTGCTTTTCGATAAAGGCGACAATGGCAGTCAGCATGGTGAGGCGTGTTTCGCTGCGCGACAGCCAATGATCCTCACCGCTGAGGGTTACAAGTTCGACCGGCTTGCCGGCCTTTTGTAAAGCTTCCGCCATCAGTTTGGACTGCATGTAATCGACGACCGTATCGTCCTTACCATGTATCAACAGTAGCGGTATGGTCACCTTGTCGGTGTTGCGTAGCGGGGAAGCAGCGTCCCATTTCGCAGGATCGCCAAGGTAACGTTTCCAATAACGGATCGCGTGGCTGTTTCTGTCACCAGACTGCTTACCTTCACTCACCATCATACTGCGCAGATCTGACACCCCCCCATAGGAGGCTGCACAGCGATAAATACCGGGATCGAAGGCTGCGCCAGCCATAGCCGCGTACCCGCCATAGGAGTAACCGGCAATGCAGACGCGGGAGGGGTCGATGATACCCTTGGCTGCCAGATGGCGGACGCCGTCACTGAGGTCGGTCTGCATCTTTCGGCCCCATTCGCCGTAACCCTTTTCGACGAAGGCGTCTCCATAGCCGTCTGAGCCGCGGAAATTCGGTTGCAGGATGGCATATCCGCGCGAGGCATAGGCGTTGACGCTCCAGTCAAAGCCCAGTGTATCGCGCGACTGAGGGCCTCCATGGGGCAGAACAATCAAAGGCAGTTTTTCCGGTGAGCGGCCCGGCGGGAGCGTTAGATAAGCCTCAATCTCCAGACCATCCGAGGCCTTATAGGTAAACGGTACTTTTTCAGTGATCCATGCGGCCGGCAGATCAGGATAGGCTTGCCCAAGACGTACATTTTCGCCCGTCTCGAAATTAACAAAGAAATAGGTGCCTGCATCGTCGGGCCCTTCGGAATAGATAATGGCCTTTTGGCAGTCGTCGGCCAGTGAGACTATCGAAGTCCGGTAGCCGGTAAAAATCCTGGCCGTTTGTGCAGCAAGCGACGCCAGTTGTGGATCGGTATAGGTATATTTCACCCAGTGCCCGTGCGTGGCATACCCGACCACAGTATGTGTTTTGGGGTGCCTCAGAAGGCTGATACTGCCTTTGGCGTCCTCGAACATAGGGGTCAGGGTGCCATCCTGAGTCACTTCGTAATAGCGGTTGGCACGGTCTCCCTGATTGAAATAGATAGCCGCCGTTTGAGGGCTACGCCCCAGTCCGACGAGGCTGGGGTAATCGAGTTCAGCCTTTTCTGTCATAACGGTCTTCCAGCCGCCCCGGTTCAATTCAAGGCTCCAGGTATAGGTTTCGCGGCGGTAGTTTTCCCGCGCCACCAACCCGCCTTCCGCATTGATCACCCAGTCCGTGGTGTCGGGGCCCCCTTCGTCCACTTGAGAGGCATTGCCCGTTTCGGGATCAAAGCGATTGAGAATGCGTAGATATTTTACGCGGGTTATGCCGCCCGCCAGTACGTAAGCTTTTTTATCCGTTCGAATAACCGACGCATCGGAGCCCAGAACGGGGAAATAGTCTGCCATATTTCCGTATATGGACCGCGCCTTGCCTGTTTCGTAGTTTAGCGCAATGGCTGTGAAAAGCTCCTGCTGTACGTCACTGAACATGGCGAGCGTTGAGGTCAGGGAACTCTCGATCAAAAGATGAGATTTATCTATCCATGAGACGGATCTGAGTTTTATGTCACCGATCGGCTGCTTTGCAGCCTTCTGGCTTTGCAGATCATATACGATCAGGCTGCGTGCCGTTCCGCGGCCCGAAGCCATGACGATTTTTCCACCATCGGCCGACAGATCCAGATGATCAATGGCAGGCAGGTCACCATAAAGCGTTAGGGGCGGCGGAGGTCCCAGCGGATTCGTTTCCGCCCGCGCGCCTGTTGCCAATAGGGCTGTTATCGACGCACCTGTCACCATAAAATGGCGACGATTTAAAGATAGGGGCGACATACCACCCTCCAATATGCCTGCTAAAAACGTCAATTCTGGAAACACCGTTGTCAATAGGCCGGGTTGTGCTTTTCGATAAAGCTGACGACGGCATCCATGGTCTGCACACGGGTCGTTTCACGCGACAGCCAGTGATCCTCTTCCTTCAGCAGGATCAGATCCACCTGCTTACCGGCTTTTTTCAGGGCGTCGCGCATCCGGTAGCTCTGGTCAATCGGCACGACCGTGTCGTCCTTGCCGTGGATCAGTTGGATGGGGATGGTGACATTGGCCGCTTTCAGGTCCGGAGACACCTCCGCCCAGCGGCTTTCATCGCCCAGAAAACGCTTCCAGTAGAGCACCTTCCGAGCCTTTTTATCATAGCCGACGGACTCTTCTTCGTAAGAAATCATCTTCTTGAGATTGGTGACGGGCGCAATGCCGCTGGCGCAGCGATAGACGCCGGGATCGAGCGCCGCACCCGCCATGGCCGCATAGCCACCGTAGGAGGCACCGACGATGCACACCCGCTTGGGGTCGATCGTGCCTTCCTTGGCCAGATAGCGCACGCCGTCCGACAGGTCGGTCTGCATCTTGCGCCCCCATTCGCCATAGCCCTTTTCGGTGAAGGCCTCCCCATAGCCGCTGGACCCGCGGAAATTGGGTTGCAGGACCGCATAGCCGCGCGAGGCGATGGCCTGAGACATCCAGTCGTAGCTGATGTCGTCATAGAACTCGGGCCCGCCATGCGGCAGCACGATAAGCGGCAGGTTTTTCGCTTCCCGACCCGGCGGCAGGGTCAGATAGCCGTTAATCTCCAGCCCGTCTGCCGCCTTATAGGTCACCTTGCGTTTTTCGGCGACCCATTCTGCAGGCACTTCGGGGCGCGTTTGCCCTACGATCTTGAAGCTTCTGGTGGTGTAGTCGATAAAGTAGTAGGAGCCGGGATCGCCAGGGCCTTCGCCATAGACAATAATCTTTTTGCCATCATCCGAAACGTCCACAAGGCTGCGATAGGTATAGTCTGGCATCCCTTTTTCGATCAGACGTGGCAGGCTGGCCAGATCAGGGGCAAAGAAGGTATAGGCGAGGCCATCGGGGGTGTAGTTTATAAATCCCGCCAGCTTTCTCGTTGCCGGATGATAGAAGGTGCCGACATTGCTGCCCTTGGTATCCAGAGGCTCGCTGAACCGGCCATCCGGGAAGACTTCGTAATAGTTGCCAGCCTTTTCGCCAGCATTGATATAGACCAGCACCGATTCGTCATCGCGGCCGCGTCCCACAAGAGACGGCGCGTCCAGCAACTGCTTTTCCGAGTAGATCGCACGATACTTGCCATTCTGCCGGTAACGCAGCGTCCACACCCTGGTGTCACGATCATATTCGGCCCGCGCCATGATCTCGCCATCCGGACGCACGATCCAGTTCTGGACATGATAGGGCACTTCGTCCATCTGATGCCCGCGTCCGGTATTCAGATCGAAACTATACAGACTGCGCAGGCCTTCGCCCTCAATCTTGACGTTGGAGGCGGTAACCCGGTACGCGTCTTTGACCTTGATGCGGTTATAATCGCCCATGACGATACGATAAAAACCGTCCGTCTTACCAAACAGGGTTAAGGTTTTGTTGCGCGGCAAATCGAGTATCTGACCCGAATAATACTCATCCTTGCCGCCGACAAAGTCGCGCAGATCCACTGATTGCGACGAAATCAGGATGATGCGCGTCTCATCCCCCCAAAACAGGGAGCGGACCTTCACATCGCCGACCTTCAGCGCTTTGAATTCATCCTTTTCAAGGTCAATATCCAGCAACAGACGTTGCGCCCCCAGCCCCTTGATCAGGGCTATGCGCTTCCCGTCGGGCGACAGGGCGACCTTATCAATATCAGGAAGCTTACTGAACGCGGTGAGCGGCGGTGGCGCGCCCAGCGTGTTTGCCGGATCGGCCTCGGCCGCTGCCGAAAAGGCGCTGATTGCCAGAACGCCCGCAAAGACGCTGCTTTTCAATAAGCGCATGAAATCCCCCTTATATTCCCCTCTGGACGGCCCCGGCCGCTTGTTTAACGCTTCTATCTTTACGAATATTTGCGGTCACCTACAACCGTTTTTCATGTCGATCAGATCAGCGGTGTCCGTCGGGGCGGGGCGCAAGCCTCTTGCCCTTGGGGGCGGATTGCCCTAACCCATGCCGCTCCAATTAACTGGTCGGGACAAGGCATTACATGACTCTGGCATTCGTTTTTCCGGGACAGGGCTCTCAGAGCGTCGGCATGGGGAGCGAGCTGTTCGATAATTTCGCGGCTGCCCGTGAGGTCTTCGGCGAAGTCAACGAGGTGTTGGGGCAGGACCTGCTCAGGCTGATGCGCGAAGGCCCGGAAGCCGACCTGACCCTGACCGAAAACGCGCAGCCCGCCCTGATGGCCGTTTCGCTGGCGGTTGTACGGGTTCTGAAGGCCGATTTCGGCGTCGATGTGTCGAAGGCCGCTTTCTGCGCCGGTCACTCGCTGGGCGAATATTCGGCGCTGGCCGCGATGGAGGTGCTGACGCTTGCGGACGCGGCCAGACTGCTAAAACTGCGCGGTCAGGCCATGCAGCGCGCCGTGCCGGTGGGGCAGGGCGCTATGGCGGCCCTGATCGGGGCCAAGGCCGATCTGGCCCTGGCCGAAGCCGCCTGCGAAGCCGGGCGTGCGGCAGGCGTGGTCGTCGTGGCCAACGACAATAATGCCGGGCAGGTGGTGATTTCCGGTGAAAAGGCAGCCGTCGATCTGGCGGTCGAAAAAGCCAAGGAACTGGGGGCCAAGGCCATGCTGCTCAATGTGTCTGCCCCGTTCCACAGCCCGCTGATGCAGCCGGCGGCCGAGGAAATGGCTGAGGCCCTGTCCAAGACCAGCTTCCATGACCCGAAGTCCGTGCTGGTGGCCAATGTCACGGCCCAGCCGGTCGGCGACAAGGCGCAGTTTGCGCCGCTGCTGATCGAGCAGGTGACCGGCCGCGTGCGCTGGCGCGAGTCGGTGCAGTGGCTGGCGCAGGATGGCGGCGTGACGCAGTTTGCCGAGCTTGGCGCGGGCAAGGTGCTGAGCGGCATGATCAAGCGTCTGGCCCCCGACTCCGAGGCCGTGGCGCTTAACGGTGCGGCGGACTTTGAAGCGTTTGCCAAGAGCCTCTGATTTTATTCTTCCTTCTCACAGGAGACACCTATGTTTGAACTGACCGGCAAGACGGCGCTTGTGACCGGGGCCACCGGCGGGCTGGGGGCGCAGATCGCCCGCGCCCTGCATAAACAAGGGGCCAAGGTCGTGCTGTCCGGTACGCGCGAAGCCGTGCTTCAGGAACTGGCCGCCGAGCTGGGCGAAGGCGCCTTCGTCGCCGCCTGTAACCTGTCGGACCCGGCTGAGGTCGATGGCCTGATCGCCAAGGCCGAGGCGGTGGCCGGTTCGCCGCTCGACATCCTCGTGGCCAATGCGGGGATTACCAAGGACGGCCTGATCCTGCGCATGAAGGATGAGGACTGGGACGCGGTGATCAAGGTCAATCTCGAATCCTATTTCCGCCTGTCGCGTGCCGCCGTGAAGGGCATGATGAAGCGCCGCCACGGTCGCATCATCGGCATCACCTCGGTGGTGGGGGTCATGGGCAATGCGGGGCAGACCAACTATGCGGCCTCAAAGGCGGGCATGATCGGCTTCTCCAAGGCGCTGGCGCAGGAAGTCGCCTCGCGCAATATCACCGTCAACTGCATCGCGCCGGGCTTCATCGCCTCGCCGATGACCGATGTGCTCAATGAGCAGCAACGCGAAGGTATCCTGTCGAAAATCCCGGCCGGTGCCCTGGGCGAAGGGGCTGATATTGCCGCCGCCGCCGTCTATCTCGCCAGCAATGAAGCCGGTTACGTTACGGGTCAAACCCTGCACGTGAACGGCGGCATGGTGATGATTTAACCCTGCCATCACGTCTTTGTTGTGAAAGACTGCCTTTCGGCCCGCTGAAAATGGCTTGAAACCTGCACAGTGTGTGCATAAAAGGCAGTTGGCTTAGATTCCGATACCCGGCCCCTGCAAAGCCATAAGCCGCTTTGGGTCGTGTTTATATAACCTGTTAGAGGGCCTGATATGTCTGAAGTTCTTGAACGTGTTCGCAAGATTGTGATTGATCATCTGGACGCTGATCCGGATAAAGTCACGGAAAAGGCAAGCTTCATCGACGATCTGGAAGCCGACAGCCTCGACATCGTTGAGCTGGTCATGGCTTTCGAAGAAGAATTCGACATCGAAATTCCTGATGACTCGGCTGAGCACATCCTGACCGTTGGCGACGCCGTCAACTACATTCAGGAAAAGCTCTCCGCTTAATCTGAATTACCGGATTGAGGGCGTGGTTTCGACGGTCTGTGCCGCATCGAAGCCGCGCCCTTCTGCTATTTGCATAACAGGGCTGATTTTAAATGGTTCGTCGCGTCGTCATCACCGGTTTGGGTCTTTTGTCGCCTTTGGGCGCGGGTGTGGATATTTCGTGGAAGCGTCTGCTCGACGGGCAGTCGGGGGCCGGAAACATCACCGCCTTTGATACCACAGACTATGCCTGCACGGTGGCCTGCGAAGTCCCGACGGTCGATGGACGCGGCGGTGGCGGCCCCGATATCGAAGGCTCTTTCGATCCGTCCACGGTCCTGTCGCCCAAGGAACGCCGCAAGGTCGATGACTTCATTCTGTACGCCATTGCGGCGGCCGATGAAGCGCTCAACGACGCCAACTGGCATCCTGAAAGTGCCGAGGATCAGGAGCGCACAGGCGTCATGATCGGGTCGGGCATCGGCGGCCTTGGTATCATCGCCGATACGGCGCTTGAGCTTCAGGCCAAGGGCCCTAAGCGCATTTCGCCCTTTTTTATCCCGTCCTCGCTGATCAATCTGGCCTCGGGTCAGGTGTCGATCCGTCACCACCTCAAGGGGCCGAACCATTCGGTCGTCACCGCCTGCGCCACCGGCGCGCACGCCATCGGTGACGCGGCGCGTTTGATCAAGTGCGGCGATGCCGACGTGATGGTCGCGGGCGGGGCCGAATCGGCCATCGTTCCTATCGGTATTGCGGGCTTTATCGCCTGCCGCGCCCTGTGCACCGCCTTCAACGATCAGCCGACTAGGGCCTCGCGCCCCTACGACAAGGACCGTGACGGCTTCGTCATGGGCGAAGGCGCGGGCATTGTGGTGCTGGAAGAATACGAACACGCCAAGGCGCGCGGCGCCAAGATCTACGCCGAAGTGCTGGGTTACGGCCTGTCCGGGGATGCCTATCACATCACCGCGCCATCTGAAGACGGCGACGGCGGCTACCGCGCCATGGTCGCTGCGGCCAAAAACGCGGGTATCGACCCGACCGAGATCGACTACGTCAATTCGCACGGCACCTCGACCATGGCCGATGGGATTGAACTGAAGGCTATCGAGAAGTTTCTGGGCGAGCGCGCGGCGACGGGCACGGTGTCCTCGACCAAGTCGGCCATCGGCCACCTGCTGGGTGGGGCAGGCGCGGTCGAAGCCATCTTCTGCGCCCTGGCCATTCGTGACCAGATCGCCCCGCCGACCATCAATCTCGACAATCCGGCCTATGAAACCCCCATCGACCTTGTGCCGCATAAGGCCAAGCCGATGACGATCAACAAGGTCCTGTCGAACTCGTTCGGCTTCGGCGGCACCAACGCGGCCCTGATCCTCGGTAAAGTGGACTAAGATGGCGAAACAGAAGGCCCGCCCAGCCCCGCGGCGCAAAGACCGGCGTCTGATGGCGCCGGTGGCGGGCCTGTTGTCAGGTATCGTCCTGCTGCTTCTGGCAGCAGGACTGTTCGTTTTTGCCAACACCTACGGACCCGGACCTTCGGCGAAATCCGGAAATGTCACTGCCGTTACGGTCGAACGCGGGCAGGGGCTCAATGCCATTGCGCGCAAGCTGAAGCAGCAGGGTGTCATCCGCTCGGTGACCTTCTTCCGTATCGCGGCCAAGCTGGATGGCCGCGACAATGCCCTGCGCGCCGGCACCTATGAGTTTCCGTCGCGCCTGTCGATGATCGGCGTCCTCAATCAGATCCTTGAGGGCCGTGTGGTGCAGCACTTCATCACCATCCCCGAAGGCCGTACCTCGGCGCAGGCGGTACGCATTCTGATGGCGACACAGGGCCTGACCGGCGATGTCGAAGTGCCGCCGGAAGGGTCTATCCTGCCCGAAACCTATCAGTACGAGATCGGTGAAACCCGTCAGTCGGTGCTGGACCGTATGCTGGCCGCCGGGCGTGAGACGCTCGACGCATTGTGGGCGACGCGCGCGCCGGACTTGCCGCTGAAAACCAAGGAAGAAGCGCTGATCCTCGCTTCGGTCGTCGAGAAGGAAACGGGTCTGGCCCATGAGCGCCCGAAGGTCGCTGCCGTGTTTGTGAACCGCCTGCGTAACGGGATGCGTCTGCAATCGGACCCGACCGTGGTCTATGCGGTGTCCAAGGGCGAGCCTCTGGGGCGCGGGTTGAGGCGCTCCGAACTGGATACGCCCAGCCCGTGGAACACCTATCTGATCGACGGTCTGCCCGTCACCCCGATCGCCAATCCGGGCAAGGAGTCTTTAAAGGCCGTGCTCAATCCGCCACCGAGCAAGGACGTGTATTTCGTAGCGGATGGCACGGGCGGCCACGTCTTCGCCGAAACCTACGAGCAGCACCTGATCAATGTCGCCAAATGGCGTCAGATCGAGGCGCAGGCCACGCCCGCTTTGGCCCAACCCGTCAAGGACACCGGTAAATGACCCTGTCGAGTATGACCGGCTTTGGAAGGGTGGAAGGCCATCATGGGACGGTCGCCTGGGTCTATGAGGTGCGTTCGGTCAATGGGCGCTCATTGGACCTCAAGACGCGCGTGCCCTCAGGCTACGACTATGTGGAGCGGGCGGCGCGCGATCTGGTCAAGCAGCGTTTTCAGCGCGGTCAGGTGTCGCTGAACCTCAGCATCCAGACGACCGAGGTTCAGACGGGCTATAGCGTCAATCACGCTGTCCTCAACCAGTATCTCGAAGTGGGGCAGGGCCTGATGCAGGCCGGTCAGGCGACCATGCCGTCGCTGGATGGGCTTTTGTCCCTGCGCGGCGTTATCGAGGCGGCCAGTGCGGAAACCGATACCGACGTGGCGGCGCTCGAAGCGCCCCTGCTGGCCGATCTGGGGGCGGTGCTGGAACACCTGAAAACCGCGCGTCAGGACGAGGGGCGGGCGCTGTTTGACGTGCTGACCCAGCACCTGAGCGCCATGACCGACGCCGTGGATCGGGCCGAGGCGCTGGCGGCGCAGCAGACCGAAGTGATCCGCGAACGTTTCACCCGGCGTCTGAATGAGCTTTTGCCCGATGCTGACCTTCAGGAGCGCATCCTTCAGGAAGCCGCCGTCATGGCCGTCAAGGCCGATGTGCGCGAGGAACTGGATCGTCTGCGCACCTATATCGCCTCCGCGCACACGCTCCTCAGCGACAGCCAGTCGCAGGGGCGCAAGCTCGATTTCCTCTCACAGGAATTCATGCGCGAAGCCAATACCCTCTGTTCGAAAGCCGCTTTCAGCGACCTGACCAAGGTCGGTCTGGAGTTAAAGTCGGTTATCGACCAGTTCCGAGAACAGGTTCAAAACGTAGAGTAATATGCCTAATTCCCAACGTCTTCGCCGCGGCCTTATGCTGATCGTTTCCTCGCCTTCGGGCGCGGGCAAGACCTCGCTGTGCCGCCGCCTGATGGCCGATCACGCCGACCTCGACCTGTCGATTTCTGTGACCACCCGCTCACCGCGTCCCGGTGAAAAGGACGGCCGCGAATATCACTTCATCAGCGACGCGGCGATGGACGATCTGGTCAAAAACGACGCCCTTCTGGAATGGGCGGCGGTGCACGACCACCGCTATGGCTCACCGCGCGAACCGGTGGAAAAAGCCCTGTCTCAGGGGCAGAACGTGCTGTTCGACATCGACTGGCAGGGGGCGCAGCGCATCTCGGCCAAGGCGCCGTCGGACGTGGTGCGCGTTTTCATCCTGCCGCCGTCGATGGAAGAACTGAAGCGCCGTCTCTATGCCCGCGCGCAAGACGCCGACGACGTCATCCAGCGCCGCCTCAGCCGCGCCAAGGGTGAGATCGCGCATTGGGCCGAATACGACTATGTCATCCTGAATGACGATTTCGACCGCTCCTATGCCGAGCTGGTGCATATCTATCATTCAGAAACGGCGCGCCGTTCACGTGGCCTGTGGATCGCGCCGTTTGTCGATGAACTGATGAGCGAGCCGCTTTAGGGTCAAACAAGAAAAGGGGCTCGCCCCCTTCACCCCGGAACAAAAAAGCCCTCCGACCGGTTCGGAGGGCTTTTTTACTTACTTTTGGGCCGGACTGGTTTCGAGCTTAAGATAGGCGATCAGGTTGTGGCGCTCCGTCTCGTCCTTAAGGCCCATAAAGCCCATCTTGGTGCCGGGTACGGTCGTTTGCGGATGGGTGATATAGTCGTCGAGCGTGGCGAAGTCCCACACGGCGTTGTGGCCCTTCATCGCGTCGCTATACTGATAATCGGCCTTGCTGCCCGATTTGCGCCCGAATACGCCGTAAAGGTTGGGGCCGACCATATTGGCCCCGCCTTCGACCAGCGTATGGCACGAGCGGCATTTGTTCCACGCCTTCTCACCCGCCTTGAGATCGGCCGTATTGTAGGGGGCGGGCAGGGTGGCGAGTTTGGCGGTGTTTTCGGCGTCTGAAGGCCCCTCGACCGCCGGCACATTAGCTTGCGTTGCAGCGGTTTCGCTTGCCGTCTCTGTGGGTTTGTCGCCGCAGCCCGAAAGGCACAGGGCAAGGGTCAGGGGGGCCAAAAACAAGGCTGCGCGCATTAAAATCTCCATCGGTTCACGTCAAGCGTTTAGCCGACACAGTGACTTTTGGCGAGAGGCGACTCTGCCCGTGCCTGTGACGCCTTGCCACAGGCAGAGGGGGCGGAAGAAGAAAAGGCCACGTCCGATAGAAGGCGTGACCTGCTTAAAATTCAACAGCTTTCGGTGAAAAGCTCAGGACCGACGGTAATTCTCGTCGATGTCCTGCGAGTTCAGGCGCTCCTCAGAACCGTCAATAAAGATGCGGTATTCGACGGCACCCGCCTTATTCACTTCGCCCTGCTCGATGCGATTGATCACCGCCGGGCCACCGTAACGCGCCACCAGTTCCGGATCGCGGATCAGGTGATTCACTGTCGGCATGGCGGCGAAGTCGAAATCGTCCGAGGCGAACACCTCCTCACCGGTATTGTTGTCGAAAAAGCGGTAGGCCAGTCCGGGCATGATCCATCTCCCATCTTGTGGTTGAGGGATCAGGATGCGCCCGGTCCGGTAAATAATCAATGCGCGCAATGCCGCAGGTGGGTTCGCCAATAGCGAAAGTGAAGTTTCAGAAAATGCGCCTGTCTATCTGTTTTTAGACGCGTTTTGAATATCGGCGGACAGTTGATCCACTCGCGCCGGGTCGGCGTCCCAGGCGAACATGAAGCGCGCCCCACCACCGATAAAGGTATAGTAGCGCCAGCCTTTGGCGCGCAGGGCGTCCAGAACAGCCTCTGGCGCCTTGAGGAAGACGGCATTGGCCTGCACGGCAAACATGGGCTCTATTTCCGGTAAACCGGAAATCTTATCAGCCAGTCGGCGGGCGCAGGCATTGGCGTGCTGACCGTTCCTCAGCCACGCCCCGTCCTTGATCATGCCCAGCCACGGCGCGGCCAGAAAGCGCATCTTGGAGGCCAGTTGCCCGGCCTGTTTGCAGCGATAGTCGAAATCCTGCGCCAGACCGCGATCAAAAAATAGAATAGCCTCGCCCACGCCCATGCCGTTCTTGGTGCCGCCGAAACACAAAACATCGACCCCGGCCTTCCACGTTATGTCCGCCGGGCTACAGTCGAGCGCCGCGCAGGCATTGGCAAAGCGCGCCCCGTCCATATGCAGGCGCAGACCCAGTTCGCGGCAGACGGCGGCAATGGCCTTCACTTCGTTGATGGTATAGACGAGGCCGGTTTCGGTGGGTTGGGTGATGGTGACGGCACGAGGCTTCGGGAAGTGGATGTCGGAGCGGCTGGTGGCCAGCGCGCGGATGGCCTCCGGCGTCAACTTGCCGTCGGTCGAGGCGGCCACCAGCAGTTTGGAGCCGTTGGAGAAGAATTCCGGTGCGCCGCATTCGTCGGTTTCGACGTGGGCCGAGGCGGAGCATATGACGCTGTGATAGGACTGACACAGAGACGCCAGGGCCAGCGAATTGGCCGCCGTTCCGTTGAAGGCGAAGAAGACCTCGGCCTCATGCTCGAACAGGTCGCGCAGGGCGTCCGCGGCGCGCTGCGTCCACGGGTCGTCGCCATAGGCGGGGACTGAGCCGGCATTGGCCTCGTGCATGGCGTTCCACGCTTCGGGGCAGATGCCGGCATAGTTGTCGCTGGCGAATTGCTGCGGCGCTAAGGTCGTGAGGGGCAGGGCGGTGTCCGGCATGGGGCGTCTCTCAGATAGAATGAGTTTTGCGACGCATGAGCCTTGGTCCCGTTGGTTGCCGGTTCGGCCGCATCTCCGTTTCCGGACGCCACCTTGCCGGGAAGGGCAGGTTGGCGTTAAGCGCGTCGCTTAACTCTGGATGCCCTTTCGCCTTAGCCGTTCATAAGCGTTTGCGCAAGCGAAAGTTTCTGCGGAAACCGGTGGCGGGACGCGATCCGGCCTCCCTTGAATATGGGTGGGAAAGTCCCACATTCAGCCTAGGTTCAGCCGAGGAATCGTCTAAGGTGAATGGTGAACCCCTGCGCAGACATTGCGCGTATATATCCGGAGAACGCGCCCTTTTTCTTTACGCAGGGTGGTCGTTGGACGCCCTTGGCGAGGCGCGCTGTCCGGCTCAGGAGTAAGTAATGTTTGATGTTCTGACCATACCCGTATTGCCTTTGAGGGATATCGTGGTGTTCCCGCACATGGTCGTGCCGCTGTTTGTCGGACGTGAAAAGTCCGTGCAGGCGCTCGATGAGGTGATGAAGGGCGACAAGCAGATCCTGCTGGCCACCCAGAAAAATTCCGGTGACGACGATCCCGAAGCCGACGCCATCTACGACATCGGCGTGCTGGCCAATGTGCTGCAATTGCTGAAACTGCCCGACGGCACGGTCAAGGTGCTGGTCGAAGGCAAGTCGCGCGCCAAGATCAAGCGCTTTACTGGCCGCAGCGAGTTCTATGAGGCCGAAGCCTATGCGCTGGAGCCTGCCGTGACGCAGGGGCCTGACCTCGAAGCGCTGGTGCGCGCCGTCACCGACCAGTTCGAAAACTACATCAAGCTCAACAAGAAGATTCCGCCGGAAGCCCTTCAGGCCCTGGCCGAAGTGTCGGAAGCCGACGTGCTGGCCGACTCGATTGCCGCGCATCTGGTCATCAAGATCGGCGAGAAGCAGCAGCTTCTGGAGCAGTTGGCGGTCGCCAAGCGTCTGGAGCAAATCTATGCCCTGATGGAAGGCGAGATCAGCGTCCTGCAGGTCGAAAAGAAGATCCGTTCGCGCGTCAAGCGTCAGATGGAAAAGACCCAGCGCGAATATTACCTCAACGAGCAGATGAAGGCCATTCAGCGCGAGCTGGGTGAGCAGGACGACGCCAAGGACGAGATCCTCGAACTCGAAAAGAAGATCAAGGCGACCAAGCTGAGCAAGGAAGCGCGCGCCAAGGCGATGTCGGAGCTGAACAAGCTGCGCCACATGTCGCCCATGTCGGCCGAATCGACCGTTGTGCGCAATTATCTGGACTGGCTGCTGGCCATTCCCTGGGTCGCGTCCAAGCCCAAGCCGATCGACCTCAGCAAGGCCGAAGACACGCTGGATGCCGATCATTACGGCCTTGAGAAGGTCAAGGAGCGCATCCTTGAGCATCTGGCCGTGCAGGCGCGCATGGGTACGCTTAAAGGCCCGATCCTGTGCCTTGTGGGCCCTCCGGGTGTGGGTAAGACGAGCCTGGGCAAGTCCATCGCCAAGGCGACCGGTCGCGAATTCGTGCGCATCAGCCTCGGCGGTGTGCGCGACGAATCGGAAATCCGGGGCCACCGCCGCACCTATATCGGCTCCATGCCGGGCAAGATCATCCAGTCGATGAAGAAGGCCAAGACGACCAACGCCTTCTTCCTGCTCGATGAAATCGACAAGATGGGGGCTGACTGGCGCGGCGACCCGGCCTCGGCCTTGCTCGAAGTGCTGGACCCGGCGCAGAATTCGACCTTCAACGACCATTATCTGGAGGTCGATTACGACCTGTCCAAGATCATGTTCGTGACGACGGCCAACTCGCTCAACATGCCGCAGCCCCTGCTGGACCGCATGGAGATCATCCGCATCCCCGGCTATACCGAGGATGAGAAGGTCGAAATCGCCAAGCGCCACATCCTGCCGTCTCTGGCCAAGGATCACGGCCTCAAAGGCGAGGAGTGGATCGTGCCGGAACAGGCCATCCGCGACCTGATCCGCTACTACACCCGTGAGGCGGGCGTGCGTTCGCTGGAGCGGGAACTGGGCAATCTGGCGCGCAAGACCATCCGTGACCTCGCCCGTGAGAAGGTCAGCTCGATCACGGTGGATGAGGCACGTCTGGCCAAATATGCCGGCGTGCGCAAATTCCACTATGGCGAAACCGATGAAACCGATCAGGTCGGTATCGTCACGGGCCTCGCCTGGACGGAATTCGGCGGCGACATCCTGACCATCGAAGCCATCAAAATGCCCGGCAAGGGCAATATGAAGGTCACCGGTAACCTCAAGGACGTGATGAAGGAATCCGTTTCGGCGGCCAATTCCTATGTCAAGGCGCTGGCGCCGAAGTTCGGCATCCTGCCGCCGGTCTTTGAACGCACCGATGTGCACGTCCACGTCCCGGAAGGCGCTACGCCCAAGGATGGCCCGTCGGCCGGTGTGGCCATGGTCACCGCCATGGTCTCGGTCCTGACCGGCATTCCGGTGCGCAAGGATATCGCCATGACCGGCGAAATCACCCTGCGTGGTCGCGTGCTGGCTATTGGCGGCCTGAAGGAAAAGCTGCTGGCAGCCCTGCGTTCAGGCGTCAGGACGGTGCTGATCCCCAAGGAGAACGAGAAGGACCTGACCGAACTGCCTGAGAATGTGAAGGCCGGTCTGGAGATCATTCCGGTCGGCCATGTCGAGCAGGTCCTGACCCACGCCCTGACCCGACCGCTTGAATCCATCGAGTGGGTGGAGCCGGTGATTCCGCCCCCCGCGGTGCCCGCTGCCGACGACGCAGACGGTCTCACGGCCCATTAAGCCGTAAGGGATAGCGCTATTTTGGCGTGCACTCGCCAAAACGGTTGAAAATAAAGAGCGGAATTTGTTGGCTAAGCGCCTCAAATTTCGCTCTTTTTTGTGTAAGTCCTTAAAAAAACTCGGTTTGCAGTGCAAAAAATGCGATTTCGCTTTTGACGAGCGGGGGTTTTTGTAGTCTCTATCGGGTCCACCCGCCGACGACTCGCTGAGTCCGACAGGGAACGGTTCACACAAATGCCCGTCATGGCGGGCAGGGAGAAACTTATGACGACCAAAGCTGAACTCGTGGCCGCCATTGCCGATCAGGCGGGCCTGACCAAGGAACAAGCCAAGAAGGCCGTTGATGCCTTCACCGATTCCGTCGTGGACGCCCTGAAAAAGGGTGAAGAAGTCCGCCTCGTCGGCTTCGGCACCTTCCTCGCTGTGAAGCGCGAAGCCGGCACGGCCCGTAACCCGCGCACCGGTGAAACCGTTTCGCGTCCGGCCTCGGTCACCGCGCGCTTCCGCGTCGGCGAAGGCCTGAAGAACGCCCTGAACGGCTAATATCACTCACAGAATTTAAGCCGAAACGGCTTGACTTCGGAACCGGAGGTTGGCATTGACCGGCCTCCGGTTTTTTATGTCCGGTCCCCTGTGGAGGGGCGATTAGCTCAGCTGGCAGAGCGGCTCGTTTACACCGAGTAGGTCGGCGGTTCGATCCCGTCATCGCCCACCATTTCCCCTTACATTCAGCGCACCGCCGCATTTTTGTTTGTTTGCTGTCGCAAACGGGGGTTCGATCCCGTCATCGCTTACCCTTTCTCCCACACATCGTACCGTTTTTGCGCGTCCAACGCGGCAAAGAAAAACCGGCCTGAGCGTTTTCAGGCCGGTCCGGTTTTTTAGTTTGTCGCCTTTTCGGCGTTACGTTTGATATTTTCGGCGGCTGGCTGATCGCCCAGTTCATCTGCGGCCTTGTCCACGCCCTGCGGCAGAGCCTCGACGGCATCGCCCATGCGCTCGGAACCGCTACGGTTGTCCTGCATCAGAAACACGGCACCGACCGCCAGAAGGGCGATCACGGCCACGCCGATCAGGATGAGAATGCTGTTTGTGCCCTTACCGGGGGCCGTTGTTGTGCTCGCCATAGGAAGGCTCCTCTGTCTCTTCGATGGACTGAGGATAGGTGTAAGCGTGAAAGCGCTCAGCACGGATAACAGCGGTGGCGAGTAGGAAGCGCATAAAAAAAACCGCCGGGGTTACCGGCGGTTTCTGCGGTCCGAACTGGAAGCGATCAAAACTGGAAGCGGGCGCGCAGCGACAGCGAAACGTTGTCGTAGGCGTCGTACTTTTCATATTCGGCTTCGATACCGAAATAGCTGTACTCGTTGGAGGCCGCAAGGCGCACACCCGCAATCGGCGCGCCGCCCTTGATGTCGCCGCCTTTGAGCGTGAACGGCGTAGCGGTGCCAAAACGCGCCACCGTATCGGCGATTTCCGCCGAGAAGTTGTTACGGTAGCCGACCCAGATTTCCGGACGGAACAGGGCGTTCTTGTTGGAGCGGCCGATATTCAGCAAGGCGGTGCCGCTGAAGATATGGCCGGTACGCTCATCCACCGACAGGTCGAACGCCGTGCCGCCGCCGGTTTCGGTATGGGCGTCTTCCTTCAGGCCGAAATAGTCGGCGCTGACCATGGGGGTCAGGCTCAGCCAGCCGGCATCGACGCTGTAGGAGGCCCCGATGCTGCCTGAATAGCTGACGCCCTTCCACTTGGCGGTCGAGCTGGCGATGAAGGCGGATTCGAGGATCTGACGCTTCGATTCGAAGTTGGCGTAGCCCACCCCGCCGCGCACCCAGCCTTTCAGGCCCGAACCGTTATCGAGGCGCCAATAGGCCCCAAGAGACAGGTCGGTCGAGCTGAGGTCTTCGTCCGGCGCGCCCAGAGTCCCCTTGGGGTTGGTGGCGGTGTAGGCCAGATAAAGACCGGCGGCCTGGGTTGAGGTAATGCCGCGTTCGACGCCGCCCGCAAAGGCAAAGCCGGTCGATTCGAAGCCCGTGACGTCTGTGCGGTCGCGATTGATCTGGAAGCCGTATTCCTGCGCCCAGTACTGGTTGACACCGGCTTGCGGGATGATCGACTGGCTGGCCATGGTGCGCGACAGGCCGTCATTGCTCTTGGACAGGGTCAGCAGCGTTTCGCCGGAATAGTCGGGCAGGAACGACAGATAGGCCTTGTTGAAACCTTCCGCCGTGGTCGGATCGAGCAGGGCGCGCGTGGCACTGGCATTGCCCTGGGCGGCGGTCATAATGGCATCGAAGGCCGCGAACTCATTGACCGACAGGGCGGTTTCGCTCTGCGTGCGCAGGCGGACATCGGCATAGAGCGTCGTATTCGCCGTATTGGTCGAAAGGGCGGCCTTGTACAGATAGGGGATATTGCTGTCGAGGCTGGCCGTATCAAGCGTGCCGAGCGTGATGTTCGAAGCAGTAAGAAGCGTATAGCGCGTCGCCGGTTTGACGATGCTCGACATACCAATCTGCACCTTGGCCCCGGTTTCAAAAACGGCGGCCCCGGAGGCGACGATTATGGGGGTGTTGGGATTGGCCGTATCCGGCACAAAGCGCAGCGTACCCTCCTTGCGCACATTCACCGTCGTGGCATTGAGCTTGGAACCGGTATCGAGATTGAGTGCGCCCTTCACGATGTCGAGCGACACCGTACCAGAGCCGGTCATCTTGCCGCCAACAATCCCGTTGGTGGTGATGCTCAGGCTGTTGCTGCCAGCGCCAAAGTCGATATTGCCGATGACGAAGCCGCCGTCGATCTTCACCACGTCATTGCCCGAGCCCAGACGGATATCGCCCGAGATGACGGGAGCGGCAACCGTATTGTCATCCGGCTTCAGGTCGGTCTGGACCAGGGTGACGCCGGTCGTATTGCCGCTCAGGTCGATGGCCACAGCCCGGTTGTCGGTCTTGTCAACGACTCCATTACCGTCGTCGTCGGTCTGCGTGATCGAGGCCGTGATATTGCCGGTATTGTTCAGGCGTACCAGCGTGTTCGAGCCATCAAAAATAGCGGTCGCGTTCGACTTTGAGCCCGTCGAAGCCGCGCTGATCGTGCCGCTGACATTGACTTCGGGCACCTTAGCCCCTGAGCCGATATAGAGGGCGTAGGCGGTTTCGTTCTTGGTGGAGCTGTTAGCGGCGCGCAGGGTGCCGCCCACATTAAAGGCATTGGCGACCGTACCGGCCAGAAGGTTGGCGGTCCGCGCTTCGGCCAGATAGGAAGAGGCCGAAACGGTGCCATTGATCAGGATGCCGTTTTCAAAGGTGACCGTGCGACCCATGCCGCCCGTTTCGATGGCCTTGGCGACCACGCCTTCGAATACGCCGGAAGAGGCGATGCTGCCGCGCACGACCAGGCCAAACTTCTGGTTCTTGTAGGTATCCGTCGCGGTCGTCGCGATGTTGATGGCGTTGAGGGTAATGTCCTGCGTGGCCGAACCGACCTTCAGGGCTGCCGCACCGCCATATTGCGACAGGCTGGCGGCACCATCGGCCGTGTCAGTGACGCCGTTGCCGTCTTCGTCATTATTGCGTTCGGCTTCCGCCTTGGACGCGTCAGTATCCGCAATGGTGGACTGAATCAGTATGCCCTTGGTGACATTGCCGGCGATATTGACCAGTGGTCCCGCCTGCAGTTTGTCTTCGGCCTGAAGCTTGTCCAGTGTTGCCTTGTCTGTCACTGTAGTCAGGCGGTAGCCGGTGCCTGCGACCGTGCCGTCCAGAATCAACGCGCCGGTGAGGTTGCTGGCGAGATTGAGCGCCGTGGCGTTCTCACCCTGAACCGTGGTGGAACCGCCGATGACGATATTGCCCGTGACACCGCCCTCAAACGAATAGGCACGTGCATTTGTGCCCACAACGGTTACCGTGCTGTCGGAGCTAAAATTACCTGTCAGGGCGTTTTCAAAGCGCACACCGTAGGAATTATTACCTTCGACCTGAATGGCGCTGGCCGAAGCGAGGCTGACATCACCAATAAAGGGCGTTGTACCGACCGACCGAATACCGTAGCGCCGCTCACCTTTGGCAAACACCCCATCGGCAATGCCATCCGTCGGAGAATCCGTATCCGTGGGGGTGTAATCGTCAGTGACCGTGATCTTGCCGGAGAGGGTCAGGCCACTGGTGCGGCCACCATCAATATAGATGCCCGTGGCGTCGTCGCCCGAAGACGACATGTCGATCGTGCCGACGACATTCACCTTGTTATTGGAATCAATGGTGATGGCGCGCGCATTGGCTGTCTTGAGCGTAATCGTGCCACCCGTATCCAACTTGATATCGTCTGCGGTGCCCGTCGTGGTCGCTGCGGAAGTCCTAACACCGTCCGTTTTTCCGGTATTGATCACAACTTCGGCCTGCGCCACACCTGCGGAAAGCGCGATGACCAGACCAAGGGCGGTGGCATTGAAGAGATGAGATTTGCGCATAGTCTCGCTTTCGCTCGTCGATTTGAATTCTCAGACAGAACAACGCGTCGCGTCATGCAATGGCGCGCCTGCCCCCAAAGAAACAATGTACTGGCGGCGTTTTCCCGCCTTTATGTCAGCGGCGACTCTTCGGGACGAATATGGGCTATTCTATGTCATTGCAGACATGCCGAGGCCCGTATGTGTCGTTTGCGTCAACCCTGTTTCGTCACAGACATACACGCGAAGACACAGATTTGCCTAATGCAAATTTTGCGCGAAGATGAATTTTAATGAAGGAAAAAGAGAGGATATGCGGGGCCACCTGAGAGAGTGTATCCTCCAGGTGGCGCGAGTGACGGGGCTCGAACCCGCGACCTTCGGCGTGACAGGCCGACACTCTAACCAACTGAGCTACACCCGCATTCCTGTTCGGGCAACGACGTCTGTGGATGCGAAGGCCACCGGCTTGCGTTACAAGGGGTGGCGCGAGTGACGGGGCTCGAACCCGCGACCTTCGGCGTGACAGGCCGACACTCTAACCAACTGAGCTACACCCGCATCCATACATTGTCGTTCTCTGCGTCAGGGCGTTAGCCCCGCCGAAGAGGTGCGCTAGATAGTGCGGGGCGCCCTGCGGTGTCAAGCGCCATATTGCGGAAAACCGTCAAAAAGCCATTTGGCTGTGGAAGACCGGGGAGGGGGTGAGAACGATTTTCAAGTGCAGAAAATTCGACGACATTTTTGGCATTTCCCCCGATTTTAGGCTTTTGAGTGTTTGAAGCGCGGCGCGAGGTGGTCTAATAGGCTCAGTTGAGTCTGTCCCCCGAACCTTTTGCGGTGCACCATCGGCGGGGCAGAGCCAAAAAGTGGGATCGTACAATGGAAGCCCTCCTTATAAAGTATCTGCCGATTGTGATTTTCTTCGGCATCGCCCTCGTCCTTGGGCTGGGGTTCATCGTCGCGGCGCTGGTTTTGGCGCCCAAGGCCCCCGACACCGAAAAGCTTTCGGCTTACGAATGCGGCTTCAACGCCTTCGACAGCGCGCGTCAGAAGTTTGACGTGCGATTCTATCTCGTCTCGATCCTCTTCATCATCTTCGACCTCGAAGTGGCCTTCCTCTTCCCGTGGGCGGTGTCGATGTTCGACCTGCCGCAGGCGGGCATGCAGTTTGCCTTCTGGTCGATGATGGTCTTTCTGGGCGTCCTGACGGTCGGCTTTATCTATGAGTGGAACAAAGGAGCCCTGGAATGGGAGTAATCATTCCTGCCGGTCAGGCTGGCCGCACTACGGTTGAGGGCTATGATCCCAAGGTCCACGACAAGTTCTTTGAGGCCGTGTCCTCGGAATTGAACGAAAAGGGCTTCCTTGTCGCTTCGGCGGACGATGTCATCACCTGGGCGCGCACCGGCTCGCTGATGTGGATGACCTTCGGTCTGGCCTGCTGCGCCGTGGAAATGATGCAGGCTTCGATGCCGCGTTACGACATGGAGCGCTTCGGCATGGCTCCGCGCGCCTCACCGCGTCAGTCGGACCTGATGATCGTTGCCGGCACCCTGACCAACAAGATGGCGCCGGCTCTGCGCAAGGTCTATGACCAGATGCCCGATCCGCGCTACGTCCTGTCGATGGGTTCATGTGCCAATGGCGGCGGCTATTACCACTATTCCTACAGCGTCGTGCGCGGCTGTGACCGCATCGTGCCGGTCGATGTCTATGTGCCGGGCTGCCCGCCGTCGGCCGAAGCGTTGCTCTACGGTCTTCTTCAGCTTCAGAAGAAGATCCGTCGCAACGGCACGATCCGCCGCTAAGAGGGATTTCACGCCATGTCAGAAGAAAAATTCCTCAAGATCGCCGAACAGGCCCGCGCCGACTTCAAGGAAGCGCTGATCGACGTCATCCACGCCTTTGGCGAGCTGACCCTGGTGGTTGAGCGTGAGCGCATCATCGAGGTGCTGACCAAGCTGCGCGCCGAGCCTTATCGCTTTCATCAGCTCATTGACCTGTGCGGGGCCGATTATCCGAAGCGGGAGCGTCGTTTCGACGTCGTTTATCACCTCTTGTCGCTGACGCAGAACCTGCGCCTGCGCGTCAAGGTGATGACCGATGAAACCGTGCCGGTACCCAGCGTGCGCAGCGTCTATCCGAACGCCGACTGGTACGAGCGCGAAGCCTTCGACATGTACGGCATGCTGTTTTCGGGTCAGCCGGACCTGCGCCGTATCCTGACCGACTATGGCTTCTCCGGTCATCCGCTGCGCAAGGACTTCCCGATGACGGGGCATGTCGAAGTGCGCTACGACGAAGAGCAGAAGCGCGTCGTGTACGAACCGGTCAAGCTGGTTCAGGAATTCCGTCGTTTCGACTTCCTGTCGCCATGGGAAGGGGCCTCCTACGTCCTTCCGGGCGATGAGAAGGCTGTCAATCCGAACAAGGCGTAGAGGGTTATCATGGCTGAAGACATCAAAACCCCGCTGTCCTCCTTTGTCGATCCCCGCACCGGGGCCTTCGAAGAGGTCGAGGCACGCGCCAGTTTCGACGACCGTAAGTTCACCATCAATTTCGGCCCGCAACACCCGGCGGCCCACGGCGTTCTGCGTCTGGTGCTCGACCTTGACGGGGAAATCGTCGAGCGCGTCGATCCGCATATCGGCCTGCTGCACCGCGGCACCGAAAAGCTGATGGAATATCGCACCTATCTGCAGAACACGCCCTATTTCGACCGCCTCGACTACGTGGCGCCGATGAATCAGGAGCACGCCTTCTGTCTGGCGATCGAGCGCCTTCTGGGCCTTGAAGTGCCCAAGCGCGCGCAACTGATTCGCGTGCTGTTCTCGGAAATCGGCCGTATCCTGTCGCACCTTCTGAACATCACGACTCAGGCCATGGACGTTGGCGCTCTGACGCCGCCGCTGTGGGGCTTTGAGGAGCGTGAGAAGCTGATGGTGTTCTATGAGCGCGCCTGCGGAGCGCGCCTGCACGCCAACTACTTCCGACCGGGCGGTGTCCATCAGGACCTGACGCCGGAACTGATCGACGATATCGAGCAATGGTGCAAGGCGTTCCCGCGCGCCCTGGCCGATATCGAATCTCTGGTCACGGAAAACCGCATCTTCAAGCAGCGCAATGTCGATATCGGCGTGGTCAGCAAGCAGGAAGCCTATGACTGGGGCTTTACCGGCGTCATGGTCCGCGGTTCGGGCATCGAGTGGGACCTGCGCAAGTCGCAGCCCTATGAATGCTATGACGAACTCGATTTCGACATCGTCATCGGCAAGAACGGCGACTGCTGGGATCGTTACCTCTGCCGCGTCGAAGAGATGCGTCAGGCCGTGAAGATCATGGAGCAGTGCGTTGAAAAACTTCGCGTAACCGGCGGTGAAGTGCTGGCTACCGATCACAAGATCACGCCGCCGCGCCGCGCCGAAATGAAGAATTCGATGGAAGCCCTGATCCATCACTTCAAGCTGTACACCGAAGGCTTCAAGACCCCGCCGGGCGAAGTCTATGCCGCCGTCGAAGCCCCCAAGGGTGAGTTTGGCGTCTATCTGGTGTCGGACGGCTCCAACAAGCCGTATCGCTGCAAGATCCGCGCACCGGGCTTTGCCCACCTTCAGGCGATGGACTGGATGAACCGTGGCCACCTGCTGGCCGATGTGTCGGCCATCCTGGGCTCGCTTGACATCGTGTTCGGGGAAGTGGACCGCTGATGCAGGGCTTTCAACTCCAAACCTGGCAAACCTTCCTGCTCGTCCTCGTGTTCCTGGCCGTGGCGCTGGGTCTGCGTCTGTGGCTGGCCAAGGCTGCGTGGGGCTATCACCCCGGCGGCATGAAGGGCTATTTGCAGGATCTGGTGCTGGAAACCGTCATTTCCTACGCGCCCATGCTGCTGATCATCTTCGGCGTCCGCATCTATATCGACGCCAATCCGCAGTATGGCCAATCCCCCATGGTGTTTGCCTCCATCGCTGTCGCCGTCGTGTCGATGATGGTCGCGCGGCGCATCCCGCTGGTCAAGGCGGCCAGCACGCGCATGATGAAGGCCCGCAATGATCGCTGGGAGGCTTATAAACAATGAGCCTTCCCGCCTATAATCCTACCGTATCCCAGATGAGAGAGGCCTGAGATGTCCGTTCGCCGTCTCGCCGCCGTTCAGCCGGATAGCTTTGCGTTCAAGCCGGAAACGCTTGAAAAGGCTAACTGGTGGATTGCCAAGTATCCCGAAAACCGCCGTCAGTCGGCGGTCATCCCCATCCTGTGGCTGATCCAGAAGCAGGAGGGATGGGTGTCGGAACCCGCCATCGCCGTCGTCGCCGAAATGCTCGGCATGGCGCGCATCCGCGTGTACGAAGTGGCCACCTTCTACACCATGTTCATGCTGGAGCCGGTGGGCTCGGCGGCGCTGATTCAGGTGTGCGGCACGACGCCGTGCCAGTTGCGCGGCTCTGAGGCCCTGATGAAGGTGTGCAAGGACAAGATCGGCCCGAAGGACAAGCTGTCGGCCGATGGCAAGTTCTACTGGCAGGAGGTCGAATGCCTCGGTGCCTGCACCAACGCCCCGATGGCGCAGATCAACGACTATTTCTACGAAGACCTGACGCCGGACAATCTGGCCCAGATCATCGACGATTTCGCGGCGGGTAAGACGCCGAAGACCGGTCCGTACAATGGCCGCTTCACGTCCGAACCGC
This sequence comes from Asticcacaulis sp. W401b, assembly GCF_046503825.1. Taxonomy (NCBI): domain Bacteria; kingdom Pseudomonadati; phylum Pseudomonadota; class Alphaproteobacteria; order Caulobacterales; family Caulobacteraceae; genus Asticcacaulis; species Asticcacaulis sp. W401b. Next base: position 271,167 of record NZ_JBKFEE010000004.1, on the reverse strand, counting down.
TGGGCGGCGCAATCACGCTGAAAGACCCGTCGCTCTATGACGGTTCGGCGGCCAAACCGCTCAAAATCCCCAATGCTCCGGAAGCGGAGGTCAAGGCGTAATCATGGTGGGTATTCTCGAAGACAAGGACCGCATCTTTACCAACCTCTATGGCTTCCATGACTGGGGCCTTGAGGGGGCAAAGCAACGCGGCTGCTGGAACGCGACTAGGGACATCCTGTCCTACGGGCGCGACTGGATCATCACCAATGTGAAGAATTCGGGTCTGCGTGGGCGCGGCGGCGCGGGCTTCTCGACCGGTCTGAAGTGGTCCTTCATGCCGAAGGAGGTTAAGGATCGTCCGCACTATCTGGTCGTCAATGCCGACGAGTCGGAACCGGGCACCTGTAAAGACCGCGAAATCATGCGCCACGATCCGCACCTGCTGATCGAAGGCTGCCTGATCGCGTCTTTCGCCATGCAGGCGCACGCCTGCTATATCTATATTCGTGGTGAGTATGTGTTCGAGCGCGAGCGTCTCGAAGCGGCGATCAAGCAGGCCTATGAGGCGAAGCTGGTCGGCAAGAATAACGTCCACGGCTGGGATTTCGACATCTATGTCCACCACGGTGGCGGGGCCTATATCTGCGGCGAAGAAACCGCGCTTCTGGAATCGCTGGAAGGCAAGAAGGGCCAGCCGCGTCTGAAGCCGCCGTTCCCGGCCGGTGCCGGCCTCTATGGCTGCCCGACGACGGTGAATAATGTGGAATCCATTGCGGTTGTCGGCACGATTCTGCGTCGTGGCGCGGCGTGGTTTGCCGGTTTCGGCGCGCAAAACAATACCGGCACCAAGCTGTTCTGCATTTCGGGCCACGTTGAGCGGCCCTGCAATGTCGAAGAGGCCATGTCGATCCCCTTCCGTCAGTTGATCGAAGATCACTGCGGCGGCATCCGGGGCGGTTGGGGCAATCTGAAAGCCGTCATTCCGGGCGGCTCGTCTGTGCCGATGATCCCGGCCGAACAGTGCGAAAACATGCCGATGGATTTCGACACCCTGCGCGGTCTGGGCTCTGGCCTCGGCACGGCGGCGGTGATCGTGATGGACAAATCGACCGACCTGATCAAGGCCATTGCGCGTCTCAGCTACTTCTACAAGCACGAATCCTGCGGTCAGTGCACGCCCTGCCGCGAAGGCACGGGCTGGATGTGGCGCGTGATGGAGCGCATGGCCAAGGGCGACGCCGATCCCAAGGAAATCGACATCCTGCTGGATGTGACCAAGCAGGTCGAAGGCCACACCATCTGTGCGCTGGGCGACGCGGCGGCCTGGCCGATTCAGGGCCTGATCCGGCACTTCCGTCACGAAATTGAAGATCGTATCGCGCAATATCGTTCGTCGAAGGGCAACTTCGCTGGGCATTCGATTGCGGCAGAGTAGGGGACGGTCATGCGGGGCAAGGTACTCTCATTCAGCGACGCCACGGGTCAGGGCCTGATCAGTGGCGATGACGGTCAGCGCTACAGCTTTTCGCGCGCCGATCTGATGGGCGGTGCCCGCTCCGTGGCGGCCGGTATGGCGGTGGATTTCGAGGGCTCTGAAGGCGTCGCCGTCAGCGTCTATGTCATCAAGTCCGGCATCCCTGACAAGAACAAATGGGTGGCGGCCCTCCTGACCTTCTTCTTCGGGATCTGGGGCATCCACAAATTCTATCTCGGCAAGACCAATGCCGGCATCATCATGCTCGCTTGCGGCACGATTGGCTGGTTCCTGATCCTGCCGGGTCTGGCGGTGGCGTTCATCTCGTTCATCGAGCTGATCATCTACCTGTTCAAGTCCGAACAGCAGTTCCACGAAGACTATGTCGCTGGCGACAAGTCTTGGTTCTGACGGTTTGGAATGCTTTTTTTGTATGAGGTTTGAGGCAGATGCCGATAGCTAAAGTCAATGGTGTCGAGGTCGAGTTCGAACCCGGCATGACCGTGCTTCAGGTGGCGGAGCTGGCGGGTGAGGAAATTCCCCGTTTCTGCTACCATGAGCGCCTGTCGATCGCCGGCAACTGCCGCATGTGCCTCGTCGAGGTGAAGCCGGGACCGCCGAAGCCGCAGGCTTCGTGTGCTCTGCCCGCAGCTGACGGTCAGGAAATCTTCACCAACACGCCGATGGTCAAGGAGGCGCGCGAAGGGGTGATGGAGTTCCTGCTCATCAACCACCCGCTCGACTGCCCGATCTGCGATCAGGGCGGCGAATGCGATCTTCAGGATCAGGCCATGGGCTATGGTCGCGATGGCTCGCGCTATCAGGAAAACAAGCGCGCCGTCGAAGAAAAGTACCTTGGGCCGACGATCAAGACCTTCATGACGCGCTGCATCCAGTGCACGCGCTGCGTCCGCTTCTCGACCGAAGTGGCCGGTGTCACCGAAATGGGGATGATTTCGCGGGGGGAAAACGCCGAAATCACCTCCTATCTCGAACAGGCCGTGTCGTCGGAACTGTCGGGTAATCTCAATGACCTGTGCCCGGTCGGGGCCCTGACGCACAAGCCGTGGTCGTTCAACTATCGTCCGTGGGAACTGCAAAAGGTCGAAACCATCGACGTGCACGACGCCCTTGGCGCGCACATCCGTATCGACTACCGCGGTTCGACCGTCCTGCGCGCCCTGCCGCGCCTGAAGGACGACATCAACGAGGAATGGCTGTCGGACAAGTCGCGCTACGCCGTCGATGGTTTGAGCCGTCAGCGTCTCGACCGTCCCTATGTGCGCAAGAACGGCAGCCTGACCCCGGCCTCGTGGGATGAGGCGCTGGACGTTGTGGCGGGCAAGCTGCAAGCGACGTCTGCGGACAAGATCGGCGTGATCGCCGGCGACCTTCAGGACGCCGAAAGCCTGAAAGCGGCCAAGGACCTGTTCACCTCGCTGGGCGTGAAGAACCTCGATTGCCGTCAGGCGGGCGAAGCTTTCGGTCCGGTTTCCGCCAACACGCCGCGCGAAGCCTGGCTGTTCAATTCCGGCATTGCCGGGATCGAAGAGGCCGATGTTATCCTGCTTATCGGCACCAATCCGCGCCTCGAAGCGCCGCTGATCAATGCGCGCATCCGCAAGTCGTGGCTGAAGGGCAAGACGCAGGTCGCCGTGATCGGCGAAGCCTGTGATCTGACCTATGATTACACGCACTTAGGAACCGGCGCGAAGGCGCTGAAAGACTTTAAGAAATCAGCTTTCCGCGATCTCTTGAAGGATGCGAAGAAGCCCGCGGTCCTGATCGGTTCCGGCGCGGTGTCGGGCGAAGAGGGCGCCGCCGTGCTGGCCCTGATCGCCAGCGAAATTCTCAAGCCCTACACTGTGGTGCGCGACGACTGGAACGGATTCAACATCGTGCATCAGGCCGCTGCGCGCGTTGGCGGTCTCGACCTCGGTTTCGTGCCGGGTGAGGGCGGGCTGGACACCCAAGGTATCCTGAACGCTAAGCTGGACGTCGTGGTGCTGCTGGGTGCCGACGAGATCGACACGGCCAAGCTCAAGGGGTCGTTCGTGGTCTATGTCGGCTCGCATGGCGATGCCGGGGCCTCGGCGGCCGACGTCATCCTGCCGGGTGCGGCCTACACCGAAAAGTCGGGCCTCTACGTCAATATGGAAGGCCGCGTGCAGATTTCCGAACGCGCCGTCTTCCCGAAGGGCGAGGCCAAAGAGGACTGGGCCATCTTCCGCGCCCTGTCGGCCAGGCTGGGCAAGACCCTGCCTTACGACAGCCTGTCGGACCTGCGCCACGCCCTGATCACCGATCATCCGACCTTTGGCCGCATCGACGCGCGCCCGACGCCCAAGGCGTTCGACGTGGCGATACTGGGGGCCAAGGGCGAGATCACCGGCGAAACCTTCGCCAGCACTATCAAAGACTTCTACCTGACCAACCCCATCGCGCGGGCGTCCGTGGCCATGGCCGATATTTCGGCCACCCGGTCCGGTCCGGTGAGCCTGGCGGCGGAGTAAGAGCATATGACAGACGCTAATTTCTGGGCCGGTCCGTGGGGCTGGACGATCATCACCATCGGGCAGGCTCTCGCCGTTATCGTCGGCGTGATGGTCTCTCTGGCCTTCCTGCTGTGGGGTGACCGCAAGGTGTGGGCCGGCGTGCAGATGCGCAAAGGACCGAACGTCGTCGGTCCCTTCGGCCTGATGCAGTCCTTCGCCGACTTCTTCAAGTTCGTGCTGAAAGAAGTGATCATCCCCGCCGGGGCTGATAAGCCGGTCTTCCTGATCGCGCCGCTTCTGACCTTCGTTCTGGCCTTCATGTCGTGGGCGGTCATTCCGTTTGCGCCGGGCTGGGTGGTGTCGAACATCAATGTCGGCATCCTTTACCTGTTCGCCATTTCGTCGCTCGGTGTCTATGGCATTATCATGGGCGGCTGGGCGTCCAACTCGAAATACCCCTTCCTCGGCGGCCTGCGTTCCGCCGCGCAGATGGTGTCCTACGAAGTGTCGCTGGGCTTCATCATCATCACGGTTGTGCTGCTGGCCGGGTCGATGAACCTGTCGGATATCGTCAACAAGCAGGCGGGGGGCTTCTGGAACTGGAACTTCCTCGGCGGCGGCGGGCTTCTGGGCCTCGGTATCATCAAGCTGCCGGTCATGTTCGGCATGATGGTTATGTTCTACATTTCGGCTCTGGCCGAAACCAACCGTCCGCCGTTCGACCTGCCCGAAGCCGAATCCGAACTGGTCGCCGGTTATCAGGTCGAATATTCCTCGACGCCGTACCTGCTGTTCATGATCGGTGAATACGCCAACATCGTGCTGATGTGCGCTATGATTACCATCCTGTTCTTTGGCGGCTGGCAATCGCCCATCCCGATGGATTCGATCATTGCCCCCGGTACTCTGGCCTACACCCTGATCAGCCTCGGCTGGTTCATCGTCAAGGTGGTGTTCTGGTTCATCATGTTCGCCATCGCCAAGGCCATCGTCCCGCGCTACCGCTACGATCAGCTGATGCGTCTGGGCTGGAAGGTCTTTCTGCCCCTGTCTCTCGTTGCCGTCGTTATCATCGCGGCCTACCAGGTTTTCGGAGGTAATTTCGCATGATCGGCCGTCTTGTCCAAGCCGCCAAGGGCGCGCTGCTGCTTGACTTCGTCGGGGCCACGGGCCTTGCCGTGAAATATATGTTCAAGCCGAAGAAGACCATCAACTACCCGTTCGAGAAGGGGCCGATCAGCCCGCGTTTCCGCGGTGAACACGCCCTGCGTCGCTATCCCAACGGCGAAGAACGCTGCATCGCTTGTAAGCTGTGCGAAGCCATTTGCCCGGCCCAGGCCATCACCATCGAGGCCGAACCGCGCGAAGACGGGTCGCGCCGCACGACGCGCTACGACATCGACATGGTGAAGTGCATCTATTGTGGCCTGTGTCAGGAAGCCTGTCCGGTCGATGCCATCGTCGAAGGCCCGAACTTCGAATTCGCCACCGATACGCGCGAAGAACTGTACTACGACAAGTCGAAGCTGCTGGCCAATGGCGACCGCTGGGAGCGCGAGATTGCACGCGCCCTCGAACTGGACGCGCCTTACCGCTGATCGAGCGTGTGAATATCCACCGATTCCGTAAGGATATGACTTGCGGGATCACAGTCTGAGGGGCTAGGGAGCGATCCCGAACCCGCAAAGTAGAGAAGGGGCGGAGGTCCCGATCATGCTGGCAATAGCCTTTTACATTCTGGCGGCCGTGACCGTCGTATCGGGGGCGCTGGTGATTACCGCGCGCAACCCGGTGCACTCGGTGCTGTTTCTGATCCTCGCCTTCTTTTCGGCGGCGGGCCTGTTCGTCCTGATGGGGGCGGAGTTCCTCGCCATGCTGCTGGTCGTCGTCTATGTCGGCGCGGTGGCGGTCCTCTTCCTCTTCGTCGTCATGATGCTGGATGTGGACTTCACCAAGCTGCGGCAGGGCTTCGCCAACTACCTCCCCATCGGCATGGTGGTCGGTATTCTTCTGCTGATCGAGCTGATCATGATCTCCTCGGCGGTGGCGCAGCGCGGCGCCGCGGCGGGTCAATCGCCTCAGGTCTATGGCGCAGAGATGAGCAATATCGAAGCCATCGGTCGCGTGCTCTACACAGATTACGTCTATGTCTTCCAGGCGGCGGGCCTGGTGCTTCTGGTGGCCATGATCGGCGCCATCGTGCTGACGCTCCAGCACCGCACCTATGTCAAGCGTCAGGACATCCACACCCAGGTGACGCGCCGCCGCAAGGACGCCGTGGCCATCGTCAAGGTCAAAACCGGCGAAGGAATCAAGGAATGACTATCGGTCTTGAACACTATCTGATCGTTTCGGCCATCCTGTTCACCATCGGGGTGTTCGGCATCTTCATGAACCGCCGCAACATCATCATCATCCTGATGTCGATCGAACTGATCCTGCTCGCGGTCAATATCAACTTCGTCGCCTTCTCGACGCACCTGCATAATGTGCAGGGTCAGATCATGGCGATGTTCGTCCTCACCGTTGCGGCTGCGGAAGCGGCGGTCGGTCTGGCTATTCTTGTGACGTTCTTCCGTAACCGCGGTGACATCGAAGTCGATGACGCCAGCATGATGAAGGGCTAAGGGAAGTCATGCAAAATCTGGTTACGATCCTTGTTCTGGCCCCGCTTCTGGGGGCTCTGGTCGCGGGCCTGTTCGGGCGCAAGATCGGTGACATCGCCTCTCAGGCGGTGACAACCGGGCTGCTGTTCCTGTCCTGCGCTCTGTCGTGGTATGTCTTTTCGCAACACACCTGGGGTGGTCTTGAGCCCTTTACCGTAAAGCTGCTCGACTTCATCAATATCGGCACCTTCCACTCGGCGTGGTCGATCCGCATTGATGCCCTGTCGGCCACCATGCTGATCGTGGTGACCTCGGTCTCCTCGCTGGTCCACCTCTACAGCTGGGGCTATATGGCCGAAGACCCCAGCCGTCCGCGCTTCTTTGCCTACCTGTCGCTGTTTACCTTCGCCATGCTGATGCTGGTGACGGCGGCCGACTTCATGCAGCTCTTTTTCGGCTGGGAAGGGGTTGGTCTGGCCTCCTACCTGCTGATCGGCTTCTGGTTCCAGAAGGACTCGGCGTCTTCGGCGGCCATCAAGGCCTTCGTCGTCAACCGCGTCGGTGACTTCGGCTTCGCGCTGGGCATTATGACCATCTACTGGATGTTCGGGACCATCAACTTCCACGAACTGTTCCCGCTGATCGCCGCCAAGGAAAACACCACTTGGATGTTCCTCGGCCATAGCTTCTCGGCGCTCGATCTGGCCGCCTTCCTTCTGTTCATCGGGGCCATGGGTAAGTCGGCGCAGTTCTTCCTGCACACTTGGCTGCCGGACGCCATGGAAGGCCCTACGCCGGTGTCAGCCCTGATCCACGCCGCCACCATGGTGACCGCCGGTGTGTACATGGTCTGCCTGCTGTCGCCGCTGTTTGAATACGCGCCGGTGGCCAAGATGATCGTCACCTATATCGGGGCTATCACCGCCATCTTCGCCGCCTCCATCGGCTTCACGCAGAACGACATCAAGCGCGTCATCGCCTTCTCGACCTGTTCGCAGCTCGGCTACATGTTCTTCGCTGCGGGCGTCGGGGCCTATGAGGCGGCCATGTTCCACCTGTTTACCCACGCCTTCTTCAAGGCGCTGCTGTTCCTCGGGGCCGGGTCGGTCATCCACGGCATGCACCACGAACAGGATATGCGTCACATGGGCGGTTTGGCCAAGTATCTGCCGGTCACCTACGCGGCCATGACCATCGGCACCATCGCCATCACAGGGCTTGGCATCCCCTACACGCAAATCGGTTTTGCGGGCTTCTTCTCGAAGGACATGATCATCGAAACCGCGTGGGTGGCCCATAATACGCCGCAGGGCATGTTCGCCTTCGTGATCGGTATTCTGGCGGCCCTTCTGACGGCCTTCTATAGCTGGCGTCTGGCCTTCATGACCTTCCACGGCAAGACGCACTGGGAAGCGGCGCACGACGATCATCACGCGCACGGCCATGACGACCACGCGCACGCTGCTGTCGCTCACGCGCACGATGATCACGCCCACGCTCATGGTCATGACGATCACCACGGCCACGCGCATACACCGCACGAAAGCCCGATCGTCATGCTGATCCCGCTGATCGTCCTTTCGATCGGTGCGGTGGCCGCCGGTTTCGTTTTCGCGCCGTACTTTATCGGCGATCACGCTCACGCCTTCTGGGGCCACGCCATCCAGCACGGACCGCACAACCACGTCCTGCATGAGGCGCACCATATCGAAGAAGCCTGGGTCAAGTGGGCACCGCTGGTGGTCACCCTGATCGGTACAGCTCTGGCTGTGTACTTCTACCTGCTGAAGCCCGCCCTGCCCAAGGCCATGGCCGCGCGCAAGGGGCCGCTGTACACCTTCCTGTACAACAAGTGGTTCTTCGATGAGCTGTATCAGGCGACCTTCGTGAAGGGGGCCAAGGCGCTCGGCGACCTGTTCTGGAAGGTGCTCGATGTGAAAATCATCGACGGGCTGGGCCCGAACGGTGCCGCCTGGACGGCGTTGAAATCGGCGCAGCGTCTGGTCAAGACCCAAACGGGCTATGTCTATCACTACGCCTTCGTCATGTTCCTCGGCATCGCGGGTCTTCTGACCTGGGTTGTCTTCGGTATGGCGCGATAGGGGAGAGCTTTTAAGTATGTCACCGGTAATCCCCAATCTTCTCAGCCTTATTACCTTCCTGCCACTGGTAGGGGCGTTGGCCATCCTTGGCGTCAAATGGGTCTCGCGCAAGGATGACGCCAGCGTCATCGAGCGCAATGCCAAGTGGATCGCCCTGTGGACGACGCTGGCGACCTTGGCGCTGACGGTCGTCCTGCTGGCGGGCTTCGACCGCACCACCACCGACTATCAGTTCGTGGAAAAGGTGCAGTGGTTCAGCTTCCTGAGCTACCACATGGGCGTCGATGGCATTTCGGTGCTGTTCGTGGCCCTGACGGCGCTGCTGATGCCGCTGTGCATCCTCGCCTCGTGGGACTCGGTCAAGACGCGCCTTGTCGAATATATGATCGCCTTCCTTGTGCTGGAAACGCTGGTCATCGGCGTGTTCACCGCGCTCGACCTGTTCCTTTTCTACGTCTTCTTCGAAGGCGGTCTGGTCCCGATGTTCCTGATCATCGGTATCTGGGGCGGCAAGGACCGTATCTACGCGGCCTACAAGTTCTTCCTCTATACCCTGCTGGGGTCCGTTCTGATGCTGGCGGCCATGCTGTACATGGTCAGCGTCGCGGGCACGTCGGACATCCCGACCCTTTCGACCTACGCCTTCTCGCAAGCGGCGCAGCCGTGGCTGTGGTTCGCCTTCTTCGCCTCGTTCGCGGTGAAGATGCCGATGTGGCCGGTGCATACCTGGCTGCCCGACGCCCACGTGCAGGCCCCGACGGCGGGTTCGGTCATGCTGGCCGGTATCCTGCTGAAGCTCGGCGGCTACGGGTTCATCCGCTTCAACCTGCCGATGTTCCCGCACGCTTCGGAACTGTTTACGCCCTTCGTTCTGACCCTGTCGGTGATCGCCATCGTCGTCACCTCGCTGATCGCGTTCCGTCAGACGGATATCAAGAAGCTCATCGCCTATTCGTCGGTCGCTCACATGGGCTTTGTGACCATGGGGATTTTCGCCGGTAATCAGGCGGGCGTGCAGGGCGCGGTCTATCAGATGATCTCGCACGGCTTTATCTCCGGTGCGCTGTTCCTCTGCGTCGGTGTGGTCTATGACCGCTGGCATACGCGCGAAATCGCCTTCTACGGCGGTTTGACCAAGCTGATGCCGCACTTCGCCTTCGTCTTCCTGCTGTTCACCATGGCCAATGTCGGCCTGCCGGGCACGTCGGGCTTTGTCGGGGAAATCCTGACCATGACCGGCCTCTATCAGGCTTCGACCTGGGCCGCGCTGGTTGCCGCCACGGGTGTCATCCTGTCGGCCATGTACGCCCTGACCCTGTTCAAGCGCGTCATGTACGGTGAGGTGACCAACGAACAGCTCAAGGGCCATCCGGACCTGAGCTTGCGCGAAAAAATCATCTTTGCGCCCCTGATCGCGGGGACGCTGCTGCTGGGTATCTATCCGGCCTTTGTATTTGACTTTACCACCGCCAGCGTGGACGCCGTTGTGGCGACGTACCGCGCTGTTATCGGCGGATAGGAGCGCCCCTTATGGATTTGACATCGGCTCTTCATCTGGCCCTTCCGGAACTGATACTGGCGGTTTCCGTACTCGGCATCCTCGTTTACGGTGCGCTGCGCGGTGACAAGGCGGCAGGCTCTGTCGCCGCGCTGTGCGGTGCGGCCCTGATCGCGGCGGCCTTTGCCGCGGCCTTTAACGGTCATGGCAAGGTCTTCAACGGGTCCTTTATCGCTGACGGCGTGGCCAATTTCGCCAAGACCTTCATCTACATCGCCTCGGCTCTGGTCGTGGTGCTGGCGCGCGGCTATTTCGAGCGTCAGAACAATAACCGCTTCGAATTCCCGATCCTCGTCACCCTGTCGGCCATCGGCATGAGCATGATGGTGTCGGCGGGCGACCTGATTGCCCTCTATATCGGCCTCGAGCTGAATTCGCTGGCGGCCTATGTCATGGCGGCCTTCCGCCGCGACGATGCCAAGGGTTCGGAAGCCGGCCTGAAGTACTTCGTGCTGGGGTCGCTGTCTTCTGGTCTGCTGCTCTACGGCATCTCGCTGGTCTATGGTTTTGCGGGTTCGATGAATTTCGACGCCATCGCGGCCTCGGCTCAGGCCAATATGCAGGTCGGCCTGATCTTCGGTTTGGTCTTCGTGATTGCCGGTCTGGCCTTCAAGGTCTCCGCTGCGCCGTTCCATATGTGGACTCCCGACGTCTATGAAGGTGCGCCGACCCCGGTCGTGGCCCTGTTCGCCGGCGCTCCGAAGTTTGCGGCTCTGGTGCTGCTGGCGCGCGTGCTCAACGACGCCTTTGCCGGTCTGCATGATCAGTGGGCGCAGGTGCTGCTGGCCATCGCCACCCTGTCCTTCCTGATCGGTGGCCTCGGCGGCCTGATGCAAAAGGACTTCAAGCGCCTGCTGGCCTATTCGTCGATTGCTAATATGGGCTATGCCATGCTGGCCCTGGCGGCCGGTACGGATAAGGGCGTCATGGCGCTGCTGCTGTTCTCGGTCCTGTACATGGTCGATACGCTGGGCCTGTTCTCGGCGCAGATCGCCCTGTCGCGCAAGGGCATTGCCGTCAGCAAGATCGACGACCTGTCGGGTCTGTCCAAGGTCGATATGAAGCTGACCATCGCCATCACGGTGCTGGCCCTGTCGGTGCTGGGGATGCCGCCCTTCTCCGGCTTCTGGGGCAAGTTCTTCGTCTTCGGTGCCGCCCTTGAAGCCGGTTACTGGGGCTTCGCCGTGGCCGGTCTGGTGGCTTCGGTCATCGCCGCCTTCTATTACCTGCGCATCATCAAGGTGATGTGGTTCGATGGGGATAAGGGCGAGCTGGACAAGGCGCCGTTCGAGGCCAAGTGGATCGCCTATGCGGCCGCCGCCTTTGCCTTCCCGATCGCGGCCTTCGCCCTGTCCGGCCTCTATCCGCTGGCGGAAACGGCGGTCAAGAGCTTCGGCCTGAACTAACGCACTGTTGACGTAGCCTGATTTATGGGGTGCAGGGGTTTGTAACCCCTGCATCTTTTTTTCATATGACACCTGTTGATCTGTTTGAAACCCTGACATCTACCCAGACTGAAGCCCTGAAGCGGCTGCGGGCGGGAGATTGCGGCCCGCGCTGGATCCGAGCAGAGCGGCAAACCGCCGGACAGGGGCGTATGGGGCGTCAGTGGGACGGGCCGTCGGGCAATCTGATGGCCTCGTGGTACGGGGTGCTGCCGGTCGAGATGCGCCGCGTGACGCAACTGTCCTTTGTGGCGGCACTCGCCGTGACCGACGCGATCCGCCCCCTGCTTAGCGTGCCTGACCCGCTGAAAATCAAATGGCCGAATGACGTTCTGTACGAAGGGCATAAGCTGTGCGGCATACTGGCCCAGAGCGAAACCCTTGCGGCGGGTTTGGGTGTGGTCATCGGCATCGGCATCAATATCGCCGAAGCGCCGAAGGGGCTGAGCTATGGCACGGCGGCGCTCAATGAATTGACGGCGCAACCGCAAACCGTCGAAAGCATCCTAGACGCCCTCGATGCGACCCTGACGCGGCGTCTGGACGACTGGCTTGCGCATGGCTTTGAAGCCACAGCCGCGCAGTGGTGGGATCAGGCCTATGGCCGCGACCGCCTCTGTCTGATAGAGCAACACCCTCAGGCCCGGACGGGAACGATTCTTGGCCTTGATGACTATGGCGCGCTGCGCGTCAGAGACCCGGTCGGCACGATCCACGTGATCGCCAGCGGGTCCGTTTCGTATCCGGAGGCCTGATGCTGCTCGCCATCGAACAGGGCAATACCAATACATTGTTCGCCGTGCACGATGGTGAAGGCTGGCGCGCCCAATGGCGCACGGCCACCGAATCGACGCGGACTGCCGACGAATACGCCGTCTGGCTCTATCAACTCCTTCAGATGAACGGTCTCGACTTCAATCAGATCGAAGACTGCATCATCTCCTCGGTCGTGCCGCAGTCCCTGTTCAACCTGCGCAAGCTGGCCCAGCGCTATTTCCACAAGACGCCTTACGTTGTTGGTGACAATACGCACCTTGGCATCGAAGTCCGTATCGACAAGCCGTCAGAAGCCGGGGCGGACCGTCTGGTCAATACGGTGGGTGCGTGGATCAAATACGGCGGACCACTGATCGTCATTGACTCAGGCACCGCCACCACCTTCGATGTGGTGGCCGCCGACGGCGCGCTGGAAGGTACGGCGATTGCGCCGGGCATCAACCTGTCGGTTCAGGCCCTGCATTCGGCGGCGGCCAAGCTGCCGCGCATTGCGATCGAGCGCCCCGCGCACTATATCGGCAAGGACACGGTCAGCGCCATGCAATCGGGCATATTCTGGGGCTATATGGGCCTGATCGAATATCTGACCGACAAGATTCAGGCCGAATACGGACACCCCATGACGGTCGTGGCGACCGGCGGCGTGGCGTCGCTGTTCGAAGGCGCGACCGACCGCATCCATCATTTCGATCCCGATCTTACGCTGCGGGGTCTGCTCGAAATCTATCAGCGTACCCTCTCTAATCAAAAGAAAAATGAGTAAAAACAAAGACGAACTGGTGTTTCTGCCGCTGGGCGGCTCAAACGAAATCGGTATGAACCTCAATGCTTACGGCTTCGGGCCGGAGCATGACCGGAAATGGATTCTGGTCGATGTGGGTGTGACCTTTGGCGACCTGACCACGCCCGGCATCGAAGTCATCGTGCCCGACCCCAAATTCCTCGAAGGCGAGGAGATTCTGGGTGTCATCCTGACCCACGCCCACGAAGACCATATCGGGGCGCTCGGCTGGCTGTGGGATCGCATCAAGGCGCCGCTCTATGCTACGCCCTTCACGGCCTTCCTCATCCGTGAAAAGCTGCGCGAGGCGGGGGTCGAAGACTTCGACCTGACCGAGGTGCCGCTGGGTGGCAAGGTGCATCTGGGCCCGTTTGAAATCGACTATATCACCATCACCCACTCGATCCCGGAGCCCAACGGCCTGTCCATCAAAACGCCGCTGGGGACTGTGCTGCACACCGGCGACTGGAAGATCGACCCGGACCCCATCACCGGCAAACCCACCGACATCAGCCGCATTGTCGCCCTGGGGGACGAGGGCGTGCTGGCCATGGTGTGTGACTCAACCAATGTGTTTGTGGACGGGCAGGCAGGCTCCGAAGCCGATGTGAAGGTGGCGCTTGAGGCGGTGATCCGTACACTGAAAGGTCGCGTCGCCGTGGCCTGTTTCGCCTCGAACGTCGCCCGCATGGACAGCGTCATTCGCGCTGCCGAAGCCTGTGGGCGCTCGGTCTGCCTCGTCGGGCGCTCCATGCACCGCATGGCGGCTGCCGCGAAATTCGTGGGCCTGATGAAGGGCGTGCAGGAGTTCGTCTCTGAAGCCGAAGCCGCCAAGATGAAGGACACCGACGTCCTTTATTTGTGCACAGGCTCTCAGGGCGAACCGCGCGCCGCCCTGTCGCGCATTGCCGACGGCAGTCACCCGCTGGTGCGTCTGGGGGCCGGGGACTCCTGCGTCTTCTCGTCCCGCGTCATTCCGGGCAACGAAATCGCTATCCGCAGCCTGCAAAACCGTCTGTCGGACCTCGGTGTGGAAATCCATACCGAAAAGGATCACCCCGGCATCCACGTCTCCGGCCACCCCTGCCGTGATGAACTGAAGCAGATGTACGCCTGGGCGCGCCCGAAAATCGCCATTCCGACGCATGGTGAACGCCGCCACCTGCAAAAGCACGCCGCTCTGGCCGCCGAAATCGGCATCCCGGAACAGGTCGTCCTGCGCAATGGCGACATGGTGCGCCTCGCCCCCGGCAAGCCCGAAATCATCGACGAAGTGCCGTCTGGCCGCCTGTTTGTCGATGGTGGGATGCTGGTCCCCGAAGCCTCCGAAGCCCTGCGCGAACGCCGCCACGCCGCCCATAACGGCATGCTGTTCGTCTCCTTCGCCCTCAACAGCAAAAACCAACTGGCCTCCTATGTCGAGGTGCGGGGTCTGGGGCTGGCTTTTGAGGACGAGGACAGCATCTCGGATCAGCTCGAAAAGCTGTGCGACATCGCCGAAAAGGCTGTGCAGAAGCTTTCGCGCGAGGAACGCGACGACGATCAGACCGTCGAAACCGCCGTGGCGCGCGTCCTCAAGAAGGCGGCTCAGAATACCTGGGGCCGCAGACCGATCGTAGAGACGATTATTCTGAGGCTGTAAGGGTTTAAAAACGCAGGGGCCACAGGCCCCTGCACCCCTTTTACCCATATAAAGGGTTTGAACCACAGATTTCACAGATTACACAGATTTTCGAGTCCGATCGGCAACGATAGAGATCAAAGATGCATGAGGGCGCGAAGCGCCAATCTGTGAAATCTGTGGTTCTTAATCTCCAAAACACCGGCGTTTATCAGATTTCCGGTTTTGGGGTGTGGGGCCTGTGGCCCCACGGTCTTAAAAGACTACGACTTCACCAGAACGTACGAACCCGGCGCATCCATATCGGGTTTAAACTTGCCCTTGGACGGGTCACGCGCCGGGACCATCGGGCCGGACTTATCGTGCAGCCATTGGGCCCAATAGTCCCACCACGACCCCTTATGCTCGACGGCGTCCTTCTGCCAGACCTCAAGAGTTTCCGGTAAGCCCTTGGCATTGCTCAATTCGTTGATCCAGTGCTGGTACTTCTGGGCCGCGGGCGGGTTGACGACGCCGGCGATATGGCCGGAGCCCGCCATAACGAAGGTCACCGGGCCGCCGAACAGGCGCGCCGATTTGAACACCGAGCCCGGCGGGGCGATATGGTCTTCGCGGCCGGACTGCTCAAAGACGGGAATTTTGACATTTTTCAGGTCGATGGGCACGCCCGCAATGGTGAGCTTGCCCTGAGACAGGGCGTTTTCGTGATAGAATTTGCGCAGGTAGTACATATGCAGCGCCTTGGGCATGCGCGTCTGATCGGCATTCCAGCACAATAGGTCGAAGGCGGTCAGGTCCTTACCCATCAGGTAGTTATTGACGAAGAAGGACCAGACGAGATCGTTGGCGCGTAAGGCGTTGAAGGTATCCGCCATGGCGGCACCGGGCAGGACGCCTCCGGCGGCGTCCATCTGGCGCTCCAGCTCTTTCAGCCAGGCTTCGTTGGTGAAGAGGAGGAGGTCGCCGGCTTCGGAGAAATCGTGCTGGGCGGTAAAGAAGGTGGCCGATGACACGCTGTCGTCACCCTTGGCCGCCATGTGGGCCAGAGCGACGCCCAGAAGCGTGCCACCGATGCAGTAGCCGACCGTATTAACCTTGGGCGAACCCGTCTGTTCACGGACTAATGAAACGGCCTTATAGACGCCGCCGAACATATAGTCCTCAAAGGTGACGTCTTTGAGGTCTGCGTCCGGATTGACCCATGAGACGACGAAAACCGAAAAGCCTTGATCCGTCAGCCACTTGATCAGCGAATTCTTCGATTGCAGATCGAGGATGTAGTATTTGTTGATCCACGGTGGGAAGATTAGCAACGGCGTTTCACGCACTTCGTCCGTAGTCGGATTATATTGCAACAGTTCGAACAAGGGGCCGCGCCAGACCACCTTGCCCGGCGTGGTGGCGACGTTTTCACCGACCTTGAAATGGGCATAATCGGCCTGAGAAATCTTCAGCTTGCCGTCACCGCGCGCCAGATCGTCGGCGAATTTCTGCATCCCCTTGACCAGACTCTCGCCCTTGGAGGTGAGCAGCGTATCGAGCGCTGCCGGGTTGGATATCAGGAAGTTGGAGGGCGAAAAGGCGTCAGTGACCAGCTTGGTGAAAAACTCGGCGCGGCGCTTATGCAGCGGATCGACGTCCTCGACAGAGGATACAAGGTTGTTGAGCCAGGTCGAGGACAGAAGATACGACTTGCGCATCATGTCGAAGACGAGGTTTTGCTGCCAGCGCGGATCAGAGAACCGCTTGTCCTTGGGCGTGGTGTCAGCTTCGCTTTCGACGCCCAGAGACCGGCGGGTCATTTCGGCCCACAACGACATGTAGCCGGTCATCAGGTCGGTCTGGGCTTCGATGACTTTTTCGGGGTTTTGCGCCAGTGAGGTCATGACGCTGGTCATGGCAGGCGCGACCTGAAACGGATCGCCGTTCGGCGTGCCGTTGAAATCCGGTTGTTTCAAAACCGCGCTGGCCAAAGCCGTCTGGGCGGTAATGGCGGCCTTGGCGAGATTGATCGACAGGTCTTCCAGCGCCTTCATCTGCTCAGAATCAAAGGTGGATTCGGGCGGCGGTTCGGACGCAGGGGTAGCTGGTGACGGTGCGGACTGAGCCGCAGGCTGTGGGGCCACGGGGGCTTCGACGGGGGCGGCGTTGGGGGCGGTCTTTGTTTTGGGCGCGGTTTTGCGTGTGGCTTTGGCCACAGGGGCGGGGGCGACGGCGGGCGTCGCTTCGGCGGCTACGGCTTTTTTGGGAGCGGTGGCCTTGCGGGTTTTGGCCTTGGAAGCGGGTTTCTCAATGCTTTTTTCAGTCATGGCGGCCTCCGCGAGTCGTTTCTGGCTATTTTCTAACGCGCTTCATCAGGCGTTGCGCCACAATTTTCACTGTATAATATGCAACATCGCGTTATGACGTGTTTTAGGGCTGTTCAGGACTCGCAAAGTTTGCTTTTGATCAGCCCGGTTTTTATAACCGATGCCATCGGTTGCGGAGCTTCCTCATGATTAAGCGGTCAAAGATCCACGCGCTCTTGCTGCCCTGTGCGGTTATTGGAGCCTTTGCCGCGTCCGTTTCAGCGCAGGAAACGTCTTCGCCGCGCACCTATGACAGCTTCCCCAAATGGTCTGAATTCCCGCCGCCGCCTCAGAATGTTCCGACGCCGGAGCAGATCAGGCAACAGGTGGTGGCGTTGAAAGCCAGATCCGACCAGCTTCAAAAAACGGCTGATGCCCTGCCGTGGGAGCTTAAGGCCCCGGAAGCCATGGCTAAGGCGGCTAATGCGCGCATCGACCCCGTTCTGGGGGCACCGATCAAAACGGGCGCCGACAGTGCCGCCATAGAAGGCCTGGCTGCCCGCCTGCGCGCGCGCGCCGAGCCGCCCCCCGTGGCGAAATAAAAAGAACAGACCAACAGGGAAATGCCTATGTCACAAACGGGTTTCGACCTGGCCCTCGACATTGTTCGGGTGGCCGAAGAGGCGGCTATTGCCGCGCACGGCTGGATCGGCAAGGGAGACGAGAAGGCGGCGGATCAGGCCGCAGTGGACGCCATGCGCTCGGCGCTCAATGCTATCGACATGGACGGCCGTATCGTCATTGGCGAAGGCGAGCGTGACGAAGCCCCTATGCTGTTTATCGGTGAGGCGGTCGGCACGGGCAAGGGCATGGCAATCGACATCGCGCTTGACCCGTTGGAAGGCACGACTCTGGCGGCCAAGGCCATGAACAACGCCCTGACCGTGGTGGCGTTCGCGCCGCGCGGCGGGCTGTTGCACGCGCCCGACACCTATATGGACAAGATTGCCATTGGGCCGGGCTATCCCGACGGCGTGGTCGATCTCGACGCCAGCCCCGAAGACAATGTGCGGGCACTGGCTGCGGCCAAGGGCGTGGATGTCTCTGAAATCGTCGCCTGTGTGCTGGATCGCCCGCGCCACGACCGCATCATCGCGTCGCTGCGCAGGGCCGGGGCGCGCGTGCACCTGATCACCGACGGTGATGTCGCCGGCGTCTTCCACACGGCGCAGCCGGAAACGGGTATCGACATCTATCTGGGCTCAGGAGGGGCGCCGGAAGGCGTGCTGGCGGCGGCGGCTTTGAAATGCGTCGGCGGTCAGTTTCAGGGCCGGCTGGTCTTCCGCAATGACGATGAGCGTCAGCGGGCGCAGCGTCTGGGTCTGAGCGACTTTGACCGTAAATACAGCCTGAACGAACTGGTCTCGTCGGATGTTGTCTTTGTCGCCACAGGCGTCACGCCCGGCGCATTGCTCGACGGGGTGCAAAAGGAGATGTCGCCCGACGGCGAGGTGTTTATCAGCACCGAAAGTCTGGTGATGATTTCGCGGACTCAGACTATCCGTAAGCTGTATATGCGTCGCCCCCTCTAATCGTGATGTCCCATGCCCGATGATGCTGCCCGCCAGAACCTGACCGACCTGCCACCGTTTCTGGGGGTGGAGACGTCGGTTACGGGCCGTCTGTGGGTGGATCGTCGCGACAGTCAGCATGTCGGCCCGCATGAATTGCGTTTGATCACTCAGCAGATTGCGCTCAAAGGCCTGATGGAAGAGGCCTTTGTCGAACCGGTGGCGCGCTCGATTGCCGCGCGCGGCGTGACCTCGGACGGGCTCGACGACTATCTGCGCCCGACTTTGAAAGCGCTGTTCCCCGATCCGGATGGTTTCATGGACATGCCGCAGGCGGTGGCGGCCATTCTGAATGCGCTTCAGGCGCGTCAGAAGATCTACGTCTTTGCCGACTACGATGTCGATGGCGCCACCTCGGCGGCGCAACTGGTGCGCTGGTTCCGTCATATGGGGCATGAGCTGAGCGTCTATGTGCCCGACCGGATGCTGGAGGGCTATGGCCCGTCGGAAAAGGCCTTTGAGCGATTAAAAGCCGAAGGGGCCGATCTGGTCATCACGGTCGATTGCGGCGCGTCGGCGCACCGGGCGCTCGACTATGCGGCGCGCATCGGCCTTGAGGTGGTGGTTATCGACCATCACATCATGCGCGAAGACCCGCCCAAATGCCGTGCTGTGGTCAATCCCAACCGGCCGGGCTGCACATCGGCGCAGGGCAATCTGGCTGCGGCGGGCGTGGTGTTTGTGGTGCTGGCGGCGCTTAACCGCGAAGCCGAAAAGCGCGGGCTGTTTGCCGAGCGGCCCAGACCGGACCTCACCCAATGGCTCGATCTGGCGGCGCTGGGGGCCATTTGCGACGTAACGGCGCTCAGTGGCTTCAATCGCGCACTGGCCTCGCAGGGGCTGAAGGTCATGTCGCGCCTGAACAATCCGGGCATCCGCGCCCTGATGCAGGTGGCCGGGGGCGAGCCCAAGGATGCGGCAACAGCGCTCGGGGTGTTTCATTCCGGCTTTGTGCTGGGGCCGCGCATCAATGCCGGCGGCCGTATCGGTCGCGCCGATCTGGGGGTGCGGCTTTTGTCCACCGACGAGGCGGACGAGGCGGCGGCGCTGGCGCAGGAACTGGATGAGTTGAACAAGACGCGCCGTGACGTCGAGGCCGCCGTGCAGGAACAGGCCTTGGCTCTGGCCGACGCAAAAGGGCTGGTCACGGCCCAAGACCACGTCATTATCGTGGCGCACGAAGACTGGCATCCCGGTGTCATCGGCATCGTAGCGGGCCGGCTGCGCGAACGCTGGCACAAGCCGGTCATCGTCATTGGCATCGACCCGGTTACGCGGATCGGCAAGGGGTCAGGTCGTTCGCAGGCCGGGATCAATCTGGGGCAGGCGGTGACGGCAGCCTTTGAAAGCGGGCTGTTGCTGTCGGGTGGCGGGCACGCTATGGCCGCGGGCCTGAGTATTGAGGCCGCGCGCATCCCGGAACTGCGGGTCTTTCTGAACGCGCATATCGCCAATGCTACCGTCGAGGCTGACCGTAAGGACCGGCTGGAAATCGACGCGGCGCTTAGTGCCGCGACCTGCACGCGGGCCCTGCTGGAGCGTTTTGAGATCATGGCCCCCTTCGGTCAGGGCAATCCGGAGCCGATGTTTGTCCTGCCGGGGATGCGCGTGGGCTATGCCTCAGCGCTGAAAGGCGGGCACGTGCGTTGCGACCTGATCGACGAAGGCGGCAAGCGTCTGAAAGCCATCGCCTGGCGCGCGCAGGATACGGCGGTGGGAGCGGCGCTGCTTAATCCCGTTGGCGCCATCCACGTGGCGGGGCGGCTGAAACCCGACGACTATATGGGGCGCAAGGGCGTGCAGTTCGAAATCGAGGATATCGCCCATATATTCACAAGTTGAGGCGATATTGCCGAAAATAGCGCTTGCAACGAACAATGCGTGACGCTATCAAGCGCACCTCTTGACGCGGTCCCTTCGTCTATCGGTTAGGACGTCAGGTTTTCAACCTGAAAAGAGGGGTTCGACTCCCCTAGGGACTGCCAGTCAGGACATATGGATACGGACACGCGGTCCCTTCGTCTATCGGTTAGGACGTCAGGTTTTCAACCTGAAAAGAGGGGTTCGACTCCCCTAGGGACTGCCACCGTACCCCCTCTCTCCACAATTTTTGCGCACATCTGATTTTCTGAACGGAATGTGCGGACCTGTGTCAAAAACGTCATATATTGCGTCAAGGCTACGCCACGCGACATAATTACCGCTTTTTTACTCGCATTAAGCGATATTTTCGCATATCGTCTCAAAAAAGAGAGGGGCAGGGGCGCTGCCCATTTAAAAATATCCATGTTATAGTGCTCGCGCAGTAGATTATTTGTGGGCTTGGTGAGGAATATGAGTTTGTACGATTACGCAAAGAGCAGCGAGGCGGAAGACGTAAAGGCTATTTCCGGTCGCGTGAAGTGGTTCGATGCCGGCAAG
Organism: Asticcacaulis sp. W401b; assembly: GCF_046503825.1. Lineage (NCBI taxonomy): Bacteria > Pseudomonadati > Pseudomonadota > Alphaproteobacteria > Caulobacterales > Caulobacteraceae > Asticcacaulis > Asticcacaulis sp. W401b. Next base: position 249,986 of record NZ_JBKFEE010000004.1, on the reverse strand, counting down.
GGCTACGGCTTCATCGTGCCTCAATCCCCTGAATTGACCGGTATGCGCGACGTGCTGCTGCATGTGTCCGCACTGCGTGATCTGGGACGTGATCTGGCGCACGAAGGTGCCGCCATTGAATGCAAGATCGCCAAGCGCGCCAAGGGCTGGCAGGTTATTCAGATCACCGCACTCGAAGACAGCGGCAGCGGCCCTGTACGCGAAGCGCGTGATCCGGCGGCTGTGCGTTCGACGCATAACGTGCAGGCAACCATCGGTGATCTCGAAGCGGCCACCATCAAATGGTTCAACCGCACCAAGGGCTATGGCTTCGTGGTGCGCGGCAACGATCCGACGGACATCTTCATCCATATCGAAACCCTGCGTCGCTTCGGTCTTGAGGACGTTCAGCAGGGCGATACCCTGATGGTGCGCTTTGGCGAAGGCCCCAAGGGGCTGGTCGTGACCGAGGTACAGCCCAAGGCGATGGCCTGAGCGGAAAAACGGCCTTGAAACGGCCATTGAATCCAGCGAATTTCCAACGGAGGTGAGGTTTCGCCTCCGTTTTTCTTTGCGGGTGTGAAGGGTGAAGTCTGTGTTCAAAGCCTTTCGGTGGTCTCTGGCACTCATGATGGCGGCGCTGTCAACCGCCTTGCCTGCCCACGCCCAGACCTCGCCCGCGACGGCTGCCGCACCGGCAGAGGTGGCGCACTATACCTACCGCGTCGTGAAGGTCTATCCGCACGATCCGCAGGCTTTTACGCAAGGCCTGTTCATTCAGAACGGCCGTCTGTTTGAAAGCACCGGCATGGCGGGGGCCTCGTCGCTGCGCGAGGTCGATCTGACCACTGGCGAGGTCAAGCGCAAACACGATATTGCACGGCCCTATTTTGCCGAAGGTGTGGCGCCGTGGGGCAATGCCATCATCGGCCTGACCTGGACGCACGGAAAAGCTTTCGTCTGGGATCGCGACAGCTTCGCGCCAAAGGGCGAATTTGCGTACACGGGCGAAGGCTGGGGCCTGACCGCTGACGGCACGCATCTGATTCTCAGCGATGGCAGCGACCGCCTGCGCTTCCTCGACCCTCAGACCTTCAAGGTGGTCAGCGACGTACCGGTGACCCTGCGCGGCGAGCCCATAGAGATGCTCAATGAGCTGGAATATATCGGCGGGCAGGTCTATGCCAACGTCTGGCAAACCGACTATATTGTCCGTATCGACCCGAAGGACGGCAAGATCAATGGCATTGTCGATCTGAAAGGTCTGATGGCCTATGGCCCGGCCATTACGCAGCGCATTGATGTGCTGAACGGCATTGCCTTCAATCCGGAAACCAAACACCTGCTGGTCACCGGTAAATACTGGCCGGCCCTGTTTGAGATCGAACTGATCGACAAGGCGACGGGTAAACCCTATGAATTCCGGTAACCCTATGATCAAGAACGTAAAATGGCTCCCGCTCTTTTTGATTCTCGCGGCCTGCCAGCCGAAACCGCCGGAGCGCGAAGCGCTTCAGGTTCTATCCGGCGGTGCCACTCATGCGTTTCAGGTGGAAATCGCTGATGACGAACAGGAACGCGAAACCGGGCTGATGAACCGCGATAGCCTGCCGACCGGGCAGGGGATGCTGTTCCTGTTTCCGGATGCCCGCGAACGCGCCTTCTGGATGAAGAATACGCATATACCGCTTGATATTCTTTATATTTCCAAGTCAGGCGAGGTGATTTCCATTCAGAAAAACACGATGCCGATGAACGAAACGCCGCTGCATTCGTTCGGCCCGGCGGCGGCGGTTCTGGAAATCAATGGCGGTCAGGCTGATGCCCTGGGGATCAAGCCGGGCGACCGCATCACGCACCGCTTCTTCGAAGGCAAGGGGCCGATGCCGCAATAGACGCTTGTTCTGTGGGTGGTGTGTAAAACGGCTTGCGGAACCGGCTTTGAAGTGGCATGTAGCGCGCCTTGCCTGTGGGCAGGGTGTCGGGGTGTAGCGCAGCCTGGTAGCGCAGCTGTTTTGGGTGCAGCAGGTCGGAGGTTCGAATCCTCTCGCCCCGACCATCAAAAGAAAAGGGACTGCCCAATGGGCAGTCCCTTTTCTTTTCATCATCCGGAGCTTGGTTCGACCCGATAAGAGGTTCGACGGCCAGTGATGATCATTTTGCCGGAGGCACAATGATCACACGCAGACGCGGCGGAGCGAAGCGGAGCCAATCCTCTCGCCTGACTCGACCGCAATATCCTGTCTCAATTTCCCGATACATCCGAGGCGACTCTGCGTTATCCTGTAACCAGTGGGAGGGATGCTATGAACGGAAAGCGTGGGTTATTACTGGTCATAGCCATCGTTTTTCTTTGCGGCTCGCTTTGGGCCGTCAAGCCCTGGGAGTCGGGTGCGGCAGACCTTCAACAGGTACGAAAAGATCGACTGAGCCATATCCGGGCGTCCTTGACTCAAAACGGCCTGCAACTGGGCCAGCCCATACTCATCCGCATCTTCAAGGAAACGGATGAACTGGAGGTCTGGGTCAAGTCGGAGACCAAATACCGACTCTATAAAACCTTTCGTATCTGTAGCTGGTCCGGTGCTCTCGGCCCCAAACAGAAAGAAGGGGATGGGCAGTCACCCGAAGGCTTTTATAGCGTCTCACGTGCGCAGATGAAACCCGATAGCCAATACCATCTGGCTTTCAACCTCGGCTATCCTAATGCCTTTGATCGAGCCAACGGCCGAACCGGCAGCTATCTGATGGTCCACGGCAAATGTGCCTCAATTGGCTGTTATGCCATGACTGATAAAGGGATTGAGGAAATCTGGTTGATAGCTGATGAGGCCTTGAAGGGAGGGCAGACCGCGTTTCAGGTGCACGTTTATCCATTCCGAATGACCGACGCGAATATAAAACGCCATATGGGTTCGCAGTGGTTGGGCTTCTGGACGGACCTGAAAGCGGGTTATGACCGGTTTGAGCAAAATCACGCCGACCTTAATGTTACAGTCGCCCATAAAAGATACAGGGTCGCCCCATGAACCGTGCCATCGTCGGCCTCACAGGTCTGTCCGCGCTTCTGCTGCTCACCGCCGGTGTGCCGTTGCGCGGGCCGCTGACCGATCCGGAGTGGGTGGTCTGGGGGGCAGGCGTGGCGGCTTTTGTGGTCGTGATGCTGGGTTTATTGGCTGTGTTAAAGCGGGGCCTGTTACACACGCTGGTGCATCTGATGGTCGTGGTCCTGCTGACCATCGCCGCCGGCTGGATGATCCAGCACGCGCAAAAGGCGGTCGTGGATCGGCTGATCATCTGCCTTTTGGGCCTCGGTGTGCTGACCGTATGGACGCTGTGGGCCGCCAGCGGCTTTGCCGTCGGCAAGCGGCCACCCAATTCCGACGACGACAGCTTCCTGCCTCTCTAGATCGGGATGGTTTTAAAGGGGAGCCTGATCCCGATCTAAATTTTTGTTTTGTCGCGATATTTTTGTCGAAAACCGCTCACACTTTTCGACATATCGCTCTAACGCTTCCGACCCTTGTAGTTTTCCGACCAGCTTATGATCGGCAGTACCGGAATCCCCCACAGTATGCCGGACAGGCCATAATACAGCAGTTGCACCCAATCGTTGTCAGGCAGCCTTTCGCCAATGCTGGAAACGATCACCACATAGACGGCCAGAAACACCACAATGCCGATACAGGCGATGACGCGGCGCACCGGCAGGCTGAGACCCTTTGTCGCATCGTCGCTCATCGGCTTACCCGCTTCATTTCTTGACATTGACCTTCTCGATGGCGCGCGTCAGGTGAAACAGCGCCAGAAGACCGGCCGAGCCCGCTCCGGCGGCCCTGAGCGTCGTGTAGAAGCGATCCGGATAAATATCGAGAATATGGATGAAAAACGTCATCAGGATCGCCCCGAAAATGCCCACAAACATATTGATGATGGCGCTGTAGCGGCTCCTGGTCAGGTTGTTGGCGATCCAACCGACGATGAACCCCGTCATACCGGCCAGAATCCAGTCCTGAACACCCATTTGTGGAACCTTTCACATTTTTCCGTCGCGCATCGCTTGAATTTCACCCCTCCCTGTGGGCAAATCAAAACGCACGGCCAATGCCTATTACAGGTTATTTCGCCGCAGTTGAACAGGTCCGCCCGACGGAACCCAACAATTATTTTTCAGTGAGGCGTAACGGTGAGGCTTCCGCTCAAATCTCCTTCCGTGGCCATCTGGCTCTCTATCGTGGCCGCTATGGTCGTGCTGATCGTCATGGTCGGTGGCGCCACGCGCCTGACCGGCTCAGGCCTGTCGATCACCGAATGGAAGCCCATCCACGGTGTAGTGCCGCCGCTGAATGACGCCCAATGGGCCGAAGAATTCACCAAGTACCAGCAGATACCGCAGTACAAGCAGGTGAATGCGAACATGTCGGTGGAGCAGTTCAAATTCATCTTCTGGTGGGAATGGGGCCATCGCCTGCTGGGCCGCCTGATCGGAGTCGCGGTCCTGATCCCCTTTATTGTCTTCCTGTTTATGCAGGCCATCCCGCAGCGCCTGATCTGGCGCTGCGCCTTACTCGTCGGGCTGGTCGGCGTGCAGGGGACGATCGGCTGGTGGATGGTGCATTCGGGGCTGGCCAACCGCATCGACGTCGCCCCGGAACGCCTGATGACACACCTTAGCCTGGCCCTGGTCATTATGATCTTTGCCATATGGACGGCCAACGAAGCCTTGCACGGCCAATCGCGCGGGCATGGCGCGCCCGGTGGCTGGGTCGCCGCCGTCGCGGGTCTGTTTGGCCTGACCTTCCTGCAATCCATGCTGGGCGCGCTGGTCGCTGGTAACGATGCGGGGCTGGTCTATAATGACTGGCCACTGATGGGCGGGCGTGTCGTGCCCTTTGTCGATTATTCCAAAGGCCTGTGGCACGTCTTCGTCCACGATCAGGGCATGGTGCAGGTCCTGCACCGCTTCAACGCCTATATCCTTCTGCTCTACGCCACGGCTCTGGTCCTGTGGTTGTGGCGGCGCTGCCTCGATGACGGTATGCGCCTGATCGCCGCAGCCTTCGGTGTGCTGGTCTGGTGTCAGGCCGTTCTAGGCGTCGCGACCCTGTGGACCAATGTGCACATCGCCTTCGGCCTGCTGCACCAGTTGGGCGCCGTCGGGCTGCTCATTCTGGCCACCCTGCTGCTGTGGAAGGTCGCCCGCGCCGATCGCGACTTCCGCCGGCGTAATTTTTAAGTTGACCCTCCTCCCTGTGCCGCAGGCATAGGGAGGTGGATTTTTGCCTGAAAGGCAAAAAGACGGAGGGGAAGGCGAAGCCGAAGGAAAGAGGCAGGGGCCCCTGCACCCCATCACCTATCCGCGCTCAAACCGGATATGCAGGGCGCGTGACGGAAGTTTTTTTTGGGGCGAAGCCCCGCTTTATTTTGCAGACAAACCCAGGTCGTGCCGTTCGAGCGCCCGGTAATGGGGTGTGGGGCCTGTGGCCCCACTGTCTTTGCCTACCTTATGCGTAACCTTACCCCTTGACGGCCTCCGTGCTGAACCGATCCCACGGGCCGGTGATGGCCAGCGTCCAGCCGGGGTTTTGCAGGTTGACGAACATGGTTGAGCCGTCGGGCGAGAAGCACACCCCGGCCCATTCTGAATTGGTCGGTTCGGTATTGCGGGCGAAGGTGGTGACCTTGCCCTCGCGGGTGATGATCTTCAGGTGGTTTTTCAGCGTGTCGGAATAGCGGTCTTCGCAGGCAAAGAGCTGACCGCGCGGCGAGACGACGATATTGTCCACATAGTCGAACAGCAGGTCGTTGTTCGGCTCGGCAAAGAGCTGGATACGGCCGGGGGCGCGGGCCTCCTGAGGCGTGCCTTCGTGGGGGCTGGGCACATAGCGCATGATCTGGCCGTTTTCACCGGGACCGCCGGAGGTGCAGGTGAAGTAAAGCTCGCCCTCGCCGAAGAAGATGCCTTCTTCGCGCGCGAACTGGGCCGCGCCCTTGGCGTGGGCGCGGGTGCGCAGATCGTTATTGGGGCTTTCGACCTCGTCGAGATCGACCCATTCGCTTTCGAACCAGTCCCCCTGCTGCCAGAAGATGGCGGTCTTATTATCGGTCAGGGCGTGCGGCTTGCCCTTGATGACCAGCGCCTGCAACTTACCACCTTCCCGCAGCTTGCCCGGCACCTTGGGGATGAAGCGATAGAAGGCCGAGTCCCCGGCGTCTTCGGTCAGATAGACGATGCCGGTCTTGGGATCGACGGCCACGGCCTCGTGCTCGAAGCGGCCCATCGCCTTGATCGGCTCGGCCTTGACGAGGCCTTCGGCGCGCGCCGGCACTTCGAAGACATAGCCGTGATCCTTGCCAACGCCGTTGGGGGCCTTTTGCGAGGTCTCCTCACACGTGAGCCACGAGCCCCAGGGCGTCGGGCCGCCGGCGCAGTTGGTTGAGGTGCCAACCAGCGACAGGTGATGGCTGACCAGCTTCTGTTCCTTGATATTATAGACCAGCGTGGTCGTGCCGCCGTGCAGCGGGCGACCGTCGGGGGCGAAGTCATAGACCTTGGCCGCATCGACCTTACCGAACAGTTCGTTCTGCGCGCCGAACGGGCCCATCTTGCTCAGGCTGTGCTTGATTTCGTGGTTACGCACCAGCAGCACCGTGTTCGGGCCGTGCGGGAAGCAGGCCATGCCGTCGTGCTTACCCGGCACGAGCAGGCCGTCGCTCATGGTTTCGCCCTGACGCGAGAAGATGCGGTAGGAGAAGCCAGCGGGCAGGTCGGCGATACCGTTGGGGTCCTTCACCAGCGGGCCATAGCCTTCGATCTGATTGACATAGGTGTCGGGCGCGTTTTCGGTCAGGCGGTGGGCCGCCGCGGCCTTGCTGATCCACAGCGCCATGCCGGTAAAGGCCGCAGAGGTGGCCAGAGACGAAGAGAGGAGGGTACGGCGGGACAGCGACATGGAAACACCTTTGCGCGTAAGGGACACTACCGTTTGGAATCGGATGGGGCTTATGTAAAGACAAGCGGGCACAGAATTATGACGATTTGATACGGTAATTTATTACCTAATTAAAAAATATCAATAAAAACAATTGCCTGTTTCAATTTTTGTCAAAAATAACTGTTGACGCGGCCATTTGCCTCGTCTATACGCTCCCGACTTTTCCGGCGGTGGCGTCTGTCACGGCGGGAAGCACCCGTTTCAAACCCCGGATTTCACCAAAGGAATCTCCCATGCTTACCTCTGCGACCGCGGCGCTCAAGCCCGCCAATGTCGAGAAGAAGTGGATCGTGATTGACGCCCAGGACGCCGTTGTCGGCCGTCTGGCTTCGTTCATCGCCATGCGTCTTCGCGGCAAACACAAGCCGGACTATACTCCGCACGTCGATTCCGGCGACTACGTCATCGTCATCAATGCCGACAAGGTGCACTACACCGGCAAGAAGCTGACGGACAAGATTTTCTACTGGCACACCGGTCACCCCGGCGGCGTCAAGCAACGCACCATGGGTCAGATCCTCAGCGGCAAGTACCCTGAGCGCGTCCTGACCAAGGCGGTTGAGCGTATGCTGCCCAAGGAATCGCCGCTGGCCCGCGCCCAAATGACCCACCTGCGTATCTACGCCGGTTCGGAGCACCCCCACGAAGCTCAATCGCCGGAAGTCATCGACTTCAAGGCCCTGAGCCGCAAGAACGTCCGGAGCGTCTAAGAATGTCTGAAGTTCAAGCTCAAGGCCTCGAAGCCCTCGCTTCCCTGTCGTCGAACCCTGAAAATGCGCCGGTTGAGCGCGTTCAGCAACTCGACAAGTACGGCCGCGCCTATGCCACCGGCAAGCGTAAGAACGCCGTCGCCCGCGTCTGGATCAAGCCGGGTTCGGGCAAGTGGATCATCAATGACCGCGCGCAGGAAGTCTATTTTGCGCGTCCGGTTCTGCGCATGATGATCGCTCAGCCGCTGAACCTGACCGACCGTGCGTCGCAATTCGACGTCATCGTTTCGGTCCACGGTTCGGGTCTGTCGGGTCAGGCCGGCGCCATCCGTCACGGCCTGTCGAAGGCTCTGACCTATTACGAGCCTGCCCTGCGCCCGGCGCTGAAGGCGGCTGGCTTCCTGACGCGCGACTCGCGTGTCGTCGAGCGTAAGAAGTACGGCCGCGCCAAGGCTCGCCGTTCCTTCCAGTTCTCGAAGCGCTAATGGAGGTCTTGGGGGAAACGTCGTTTTCCCCAAATGCCCCCTTCCGGAATACGGAGAAAAACACCCTCGGGGCAGCCCGACGGGTGTTTTTCGCTTTTTTCAGGGCTGTTTTCCCAATAAGACGCTCTGACTTCATACCTCCCCAACTTGTTGGGGAGGGGGACCGCACGAGCTTGCGAAGCAAGCGAGATGTGGGGGTGGGGTATCTTTCGTCCGCTGACCAAGGAGCGTATCATGTCCCATAAGGTTTTCATCGATGGCGAAGCCGGCACCACCGGTCTGCAAATCCGCGAGCGGCTGGAAAAGCGCCCGGAGATCGACCTGATCCGCCTGAGCGATGATCGCCGCAAGGACACCGAAGCCCGTCGCGAAGCGCTCAATGCCGCCGATGCCGTCATCCTCTGCCTGCCCGATGAGGCGGCGAAGGAGGCCGTAGCCCTGATCGAAAATCCGGACGTGGTGGTGATTGACGCTTCGACGGCGCACCGCGTCGCTGAGGGCTGGACCTACGGCTTCCCCGAAATGACCGAGGATCAGCGCGATCTGATCCGGGCTTCAAAGCGCATCAGCAATCCCGGCTGCCACGCCACCGGCTTCATTGCCCTGACGCGGCCTCTGGTCGAGCTGGGCGTCCTGCCGCCCTTCTTCCCGATGGTGGCCACGTCGCTGACCGGCTATAGCGGCGGCGGCAAGGCGATGATTGCGGAGTTCGAAAGCGGGCAGGGGCGCGAACGCATCTATGCCACGGGCCTGACGCACAAGCACCTGCCGGAAATGCAGCTCTATGCCGGGCTGGAAACCGCGCCGATCTTTTCGCCGACCGTCGCCAATTTTGCGCAAGGCCTGATCGTTGAGGTGCCGCTGCACCTGTGGGCCCTGCCGGATGCGCCTGACCTGCCCACCATCTACAACATCCTCAGCGCCCACTATGCCGGTGAACCCTTTGTGCGCGTCGCTTCGCCCGAAGAGACGGCCGCGGCGACGTCCGTCAATGGCGACTCTTTGCGAGACACCAATCAGTTGCTGATCCACGTCTTCGGTCAGGAAGACGGCGATACGGCCAATCTGGTGGCGGTGTTCGACAATCTGGGCAAGGGGGCGTCGGGCGCGGCGGTGCAGAATCTCAACCTCGTCCTCGGCCTCGAAGAAACCGCCGGACTGCTTTGATATGAAAGCGGTTTGGCTCGCTCTGGCTCTCACGGTTGCGCCGGTTTCTGTCCAGGCCGCGCCAGCGTCTCCTGTCGCTTCAGTGGCACCGGTGGCGGAAAAGGCTGAAACCTCTGACCACAAGGGCGGCTTTCCGTGGGTGACCTTCATCATCCTGTTTGTGGTGTTTGGCGGCTTGACGATGTTCCGCAAAAAGGACCAATCTTCTTCCGATGTGACGGATAAGGACAAGGCGTCGTAATGGGACCTCTGACCAGCATTGCCATTCTTCTGATGATCTGGTGGGTGACTCTGTTTGCCATTCTGCCGTTTGGCAACGTGAGCCATCACGAAGCCGGTATCGAGACGAAGGACGGCGGCGACCCCGGTGCGCCGGTCTTCCACAATCTCAAAAAGAAGCTGCTGATCAACACGGTCGTGGCCGTGGTGGTGTGGGCCATTGTTATGGTCATCGTGCAGTTTGGCCTCATTCCGCTGCCGGAAATCCCTGCGGCCTGATCGGCCCGTCCTATTTCCGCCTTTTTAGCATTGATCAATGACGGCGAAGCTGGCTAGTACAGGGCCAGTTTGCCGCAATCCCAAGGTTCCCTGCCCATGCGCCTGTCGCGCTATTTGCTTCCGCTGCTTAAGGAAAATCCCTCCGAAGCCCAGATCGTCTCGCACCGTCTCATGCTGCGTACCGGCATGATCCGCCAAGAGGCCGCCGGTATCTATGCCTGGCTGCCGCTGGGTCTGCGGGTGCTGCGTAAGATCGAAAAGATCGTGCACGAGGAAATGCAGCGCGCCGGTGCGGTTGAGCTTCTGATGCCGACCCTGCAACTGGCCGATCTGTGGCGCGAGTCGGGTCGCTATGACGACTACGGCCAGGAAATGCTGCGCATCAAGGACCGTCATGAGCGCGAGATGCTCTATGGCCCGACCAATGAGGAAATGATCACGGAAATCTTCCGAGGCACGGTCAAGTCCTACAAGGATTTGCCTATGAACCTCTACCACATCCAGTGGAAGTTCCGCGACGAGCAGCGCCCGCGCTTCGGCGTCATGCGCGGCCGTGAGTTCCTGATGAAGGACGCCTATTCGTTCGACATCGACGAGGCCTCGGCGCGCAAGGCCTATAACCGCATGTTCATCGCCTATCTCAATACCTTCAGCCGTCTGGGCCTGAAGGCGGTGCCGATGCGCGCCGACACCGGCCCGATCGGTGGCGATCTCAGCCACGAATTCATCATCCTCGCCGAAACCGGCGAAAGCGCCGTCTTCTGCCATAAGGATCTGGTCGATATGCCGGCCCCCGGTGCCGATGTGGACTGGGACGATCTGCAAGGGCTGGTCGATCAGCGCACGTCGCTCTACGCCGCCACCGAAGAAATGCACGACGAGGCGGCCTTTAATGCCGTTCCGGCGGACAAGCAGTTGTCGGCGCGCGGCATCGAAGTCGGCCACATCTTCTATTTTGGTGAGAAATACTCCGCACCGATGGGCGCCAGGGTCTCCGGTCCCGACGGCGCGCAGGTCAATGTCCACATGGGCTCTTACGGCGTCGGCGTGTCGCGTCTGATCGGCGGTATTATCGAAGCCAGCCACGACGAAGCGGGTATCATCTGGCCCGAAAGCGTCGCGCCCTTCGATGTGGCCCTGATCAATCTGCGCGTCGGTGACGAAGCCTGCGATGCGGCCTGCGACAAGGCCTATAAGGCGCTGACGGCCGCCGGGCGTGACGTGCTCTATCACGATACGGACGACCGTCCGGGGGCCAAGTTCGCCTCGATGGACCTGATCGGTATTCCGTGGCAACTGATCATCGGGCCCAAGGGCATTGCCGAAGGTCAGGTTGAAATCAAGCACCGCGCCACGGGCGAACGTCACACGGCGGCCTTCGATGCCGTCCTTGAACAACTGACCAAGGCAAAATGATGAAGGGGCTGTTGTCGCTGTTTTCTTTCTCCGCGTGGGAAACCGATCTGGCGCTCAGATATCTGCGCACCAAACGCAAGGACGGCGGCATCGCCCTCATCGCCATCATCAGCTTAATCGGCATCACGCTGGCCGTGGGCGTGCTGATCATCGTCATGTCGGTGATGAACGGCTTTCGCGACGAGTTGATGTCGCGCGTGCTGGCCTTTAATGGCCATCAGTTTGTGGCAGGCGAACCCCTGACCGACTGGAACGGTCGCGACGCCATGCTTAAGCGGCTGCGCGCCATTCCGGGCGTCATCGAAGCCTCGCCCTACGTGGAATCGCCGGGTCTGGCGCAGGGGCCGTTTTCGCAGGCGGGTCTGGCCTATATGCGCGGCGTCGATGTGGCGGCGTTGAAAAACACGCCGATCATCCGCGACAATATCAAATCCGGTTCTCTGGATGGATTTGGCGTCGGTGAATATGGCGGTGACGTTATTCTCATCGGGGAAGGTCTGGCCAGCCAGATGAATGTGCGTGTCGGGGACGAACTGACGCTGTTGTCGCCATCGGGCAGCACGGCCTTCGGGGCCATGCCGCGCCGTAAGCCCTATGTGGTGGGCGGCATCTTCAAAAGCGGTGTGTCGGAGCTGGACGCGGCCTTTGTCTTTATGCCCTTGCCGCAGGCGCAACTCTTCTTCGACCGCGAGGATGAGTGGGATACCGTCGAAATCAAGGTGAAAGACCCCTATAATATCAAGGACTACTACCCGGCTTTTCGCAAGGCCGCAGGGGATAAGGCGATCCTGCTCGACTGGACGCAGCGCAATGCGCCCCTGTGGAACGCCCTTCAGGTCGAACGCAACGTGATGCGCCTGATCCTGATGCTGATCGTGCTGATCGCCGCTATGAACATCATTTCCGGCATCGTCATGCTGGTGAAGAACAAGACGCGCGACATCGCCATCATGCGGACCTTAGGCGCGGATCGTACTTCGATTACCAAGATATTCTTCCTGTCGGGGGCTATTATCGGGGCCACCGGTACAGTGCTGGGCGTCGCCATCGGCACACTGTTCTGCATCTTTATCCGCCCGATCCAGCAGATCGTCGAAGCCCTTTTCAATGTGAAGGTCTTCAACGAAGAGGTCTATTACCTCGCCTATATACCGGCCAAGGTTGAACCGACCGAAGTGCTGATTATCGTTGGCTTTTCGATGATCTCTACCTGCGTGGCCACCCTGTTCCCGGCCCTGTGGGCGTCCAAGCTCGAACCCGTGGAGGCCCTGAGATATGAATAATGGGCCTATGAATGATGTGGTTCTGTCCCTGCGCGGCTTGGTGCGCGCCTATCCCATCGCCGATGGTCGCACGCTGGACGTGCTCAAAGGCGTCGATCTCGACCTGCGCGCCGGTGAGGTGGTCGGGCTGATCGGGCCCTCCGGCTCCGGTAAGTCGTCGCTGTTGCATTGTATCGGTTTGCTGGAATCGTCCGAAGAGGCGCAACTGACCATCGACGGGGAAGACTTTACCCGCGCCAGCGAGGCCGCCCGGACCCGCGCACGTCTGCAAAAGATCGGCTTTGTCTATCAGTTCCATCACTTGCTGCCGGAATTTACGGCCTTGGGCAATGTCGCCCTGCCGCAGCGCGTGCTGGGTCTGCCGCTCAAACAGGCGGAAACGCGGGCGAGGGGGCTTCTGGAGCAACTGGGGCTCGGCGAACGCCTTGATCACCAGCCGGCGCAACTGTCAGGCGGAGAGCAGCAACGCGTGGCCATTGCCCGCGCTCTGGTCAATGCCCCGCGCCTGTTGCTCGCCGATGAACCGACAGGCAATCTCGATCCCCAGACCTCTCAACAGGTGTTCGACGCCCTGAGGACGATCGTCAAGGCGCAGGGGGTCGCGGCCTTGATCGCCACCCATAATCTGGAACTGGCCGGGCATATGGACCGCGTGGTCAGCCTCAAAGACGGCCGTCTTGTGGAAACCGTTCCGGGAAGCCTGTAAAATTATATCATTTTAAATCAATGATATACACGATTTGTTCACGCTGTTGATAATAGGGTGTTGACGGGGAACAAAATAAGAATATAGAACAAAGCATGAATTGATCATCTGTTCTTTCAGGGGACAAACCATGCTGGCCATCCATAACGTATTGTCTTTCGCCGCCGTTGCCGCTTTTGTGGCGCTTGTCTGTCAGGCGGCTATGCTGATCGGGTGAATCGTCCGACAGTAGCCGCCCTGTGAACCGCACGGAGAGGCTTTTGAGATGAGCGACGGTTTTGTCCATCTGCGGGTACGATCGGCCTATTCCCTTCTGGAAGGTGCGATCAAGGCCTATGATATGGGCAAGCTGGCGGCCAAGGCGAAGATGCCGGCCATCGCCATCTGCGACCGCGGCAACCTGTTTGGCGCGCTCGAATTTTCTCAGGTGTGCAAGGATACGGGCGTGCAGCCCATCATCGCCTGCGCCCTGCCGGTCAAGGGTATAGGCGGTGCCCTTAGCGACCGCTGGGCCAAGATACCGACCATTGTCCTGATCGTTCAGAACGAGCAGGGCTATCTCAATCTCACCGAACTGTCTTCCAAAGCCTATCTCGATATTGAGGCGACCGACGAACCGCATGTCCTGTGGGAAGAGGTGGTCAAGCGCGCCGAGGGCCTGATCCTGCTGTCGGGTGGTCCGGACGGTCCGATCAATCCGCTGTTCAAGCAAAATCAACCCGACGAAGCCAATGCGGCACTAAAGGACATGCACGCGGCCTTCGGGGACCGCTTCTATATCGAGCTTCAGCGGCACGACGGGTCGCCGCACGGCGGTATCCGCGGGGATTCGGCGGAAAGCGGTCTGGTGCAATTCGCCTATACGCACGACGTACCGCTGGTAGCCACCAATGACGCCTATTTCGCTGACCGCGACATGTTCAAGGCGCACGAGGCGCTGCTGTGTATTTCCGACAGCACCTTTATGGGCGTGGCCGATCGGCGCAAGGTGACCAAGGATCACTGGCTGAAGCCGCCGCTGCTGATGCGCGAGGTGTTTTCGGACCTGCCCGAAGCCTGTGACAATACGCTGGAAATCGCGCGCCGCTGCGCTTTTCTGGTTAGCAAGCGCGATCCGATTCTGCCGCGCTTCGATACCGGCGCCGGGCGCTCGGAAGACGAAGAACTGGCCTTTCAGGCGCGTGAAGGCCTGAAAATGCGCCTGCAACAGGTCGAGCCGGCCTTTCCGGAAGAGGAATACTGGGCACGTCTCGACCGGGAGGTCGGCGTCATCCAGAAGATGGGCTTCCCCGGTTACTTCCTGATCGTTTCGGACTTCATCAAATGGGCTAAGGCACACGACATCCCCGTCGGTCCGGGCCGGGGGTCGGGGGCCGGCTCGCTGGTTGCGTGGGCGCTGACCATCACCGACCTTGATCCGCTGCGCTTTGGTCTGCTGTTCGAACGCTTCCTCAATCCGGAGCGGGTCTCCATGCCCGACTTCGATATCGACTTCTGTCAGGAACGCCGCGAAGAGGTTATCACCTACGTTCAGGAAAAATACGGCCGCGAGCGGGTGGCGCAGATCATCACCTTCGGTACGCTTCAGGCTCGCGCCGTGCTGCGTGATACCGGACGGGTGATGCAGTTGCCGCTGGGGCAGGTGGACCGTCTGTGTAAGATGGTGCCGAACAACCCGGCCAACCCGACTACACTGGCTCAGGCCGTCGAAATCGAACCCCGCCTGCGCGAAGCCCGCGATGAGGAAGAGTCCGTTGCCAAGTTGCTGGATACGGCGCTGAAACTCGAAGGCCTGTATCGCAACGCCTCGACCCACGCCGCGGGTATCGTAATCGGCGACCGTCCGCTGACCGAACTGGTGCCGCTGTATCGCGATCCACGTTCCGACATTCCGGCGACGCAGTTCAATATGAAGTGGGTCGAGAGCGCCGGTTTGGTCAAGTTCGACTTTCTGGGTCTGAAAACACTGACCACGCTGAACCGCGCCTGGCACTATCTGAAAAAGCGCGGGCTGGAGGTCGATTTCTCCACCCTGCCGCTGGATGACAAGACCACCTATGAGCTTCTGGCGTCGGGTCAGTCGATCGGCGTGTTCCAGCTCGAAAGTCAGGGGATGCGCGACACCCTGCGCAAGATGCGCTGCGGGTCTATCGAGGAAATCACCGCGCTGATTTCGCTCTATCGTCCGGGCCCAATGGACAATATCGACACCTATGTCGATCGGAAGTTCGGGCGCGCCGAAATCGACATGCTCCATCCCTCTTTGGAGCCGGTTCTGCGGGAAACCTACGGCGTCATCATCTATCAGGAACAGGTGATGCAGATAGCCCAGATCCTGTCAGGCTACAGCCTCGGCGAAGCCGACCTGTTGCGCCGGGCCATGGGTAAAAAGAAGAAAGAGGAAATGGACTTGCAAAAAGCAAGGTTTATTTCCGGCGCCAAGGAGAAGGGGGTTCCCGAAAAGCAGTCGGACTCGATCTTCGAACTGGTGAACAAGTTTGCCGGCTATGGCTTCAACAAATCGCACGCCGCCGCCTATGCCTTTATTTCGTACCAGACGGGCTGGCTGAAGGCCAATCATCCGGTCGAATTCTTCGCCGCCAACATGAGCCTTGATATCACCAATACCGACAAGCTGGCGGTATTTTATCAGGACGCGCGGCAGTTCGGGGTGACCATTCGACCGCCCGATATCAACCGCTCCAAGGCGGATTTCGATGTGGAAAATGGCGAAGTGCTGTATGCCTTGGGGGCGATCCGCAATGTCGGTCTCGAAGCCATGCACAGCGTTGTGGCGGTGCGCGAAGCGGGCGGACCGTTCAAGGATATTTTCGACTTCCTCGAACGCATCGACCCCAAGGCGGTCAATAAGCGCGCCATTGAAAATCTGGCGAGGGCCGGGGCGTTCGACTCGATCCACCCCAACCGGGCGCAGATCATCCAGAGCGCCGATCTGCTGATCGCCCACGCTCAGAGCATGGCCGCCGAGCGCGCCTCGGCGCAGGTCAGCCTGTTCGGCACCAATGATTCGTCGCGCCCGCGGCTGCCCAATATCCCTAGGGCCTCCGGGCCGGATGCGCTGGATGAAGAACTGTCCGCCGTCGGCTTCTATCTGTCCGGGCACCCGTTGCAGGACATGGTTGATGTGTTCAAGCGCCGCAATGTGACCCTCTACGCCGAAGCGCTGGCCCTCGCTCAGGAAGGGCGCGAAGCCTTTCGTATGGCGGGGGTGGTGCGCCGTCGTCAGGAGCGCGCCTCGGCCCGCACCGGGGAAAAGTTCGCCTTCGTCAACCTCTCGGACCCTAGCGGCGAATACGAAGTAATGTTCCAGCCGGAAGCCCTGCGTAAATACCGTGAGCATCTGGAACCCGGTCAGTCGATCCTGCTCAAGGTCCGCTGCAAGGGCTCGGACGGCGAAGTCCGCATGTTCGGCGAGTCGGCCGAACCCATGGCCGGAGCCCTGAAAACGGACGATATGGGTTTACGCCTGACCGTATCACCGCGCGGCTTTGATGTGGATGCTTTTAAAATGCAACTGGATGCCGCGCGCGGGCAGGGCGGGGAAATCACCCTTCTCAGCGAGATCGACGGACACGAGGTCGAACTGAAAATGCCGCACCGCTATCGTCTGGACGCCAGCCTGCGCGGGGCCTTGAAGGCGATGAATGGCGTCCTATATTGTGAAGACGTATAGGAGGAGCGAAAACGGCCTGATCGCCGTCAGTGTTTCTCCGGGCGCAATTTTCCTTAAAATCGCTTGATTTTTTTGTCGATTGTGCCTAGTTGCGCACCATCTCACACGCGGATACGCGGGGGGATGTTGTCCGTACCTTTGAATTTCAATGATTTTCAAAGCGTCCGGCCTCATCCGACCGTTCCGAGGTTTCGGCTTGCCGACACTTTTTTAGTCCGCGGAGGTCTATCGGAATGAAAAGGAAATCTACTCATGGCTATGCCTGAACTGTCTATGCGCGCCCTGCTCGAAGCCGGTGCGCACTTTGGTCACCAGACCCACCGCTGGAACCCGAAGATGGAGCGTTACCTCTTCGGGTCGCGTTCCAACATCCACATCATCGACCTGTCGCAAACCCTGCCGCTGCTGCATCAGGCCCTGCTGAAGGTGCGCGAAGTCGCCGCCAACGGCGGTCGCGTCCTGTTCGTCGGCACCAAGCGTCAGGCCGCCGGTCCGGTCGCCGTCGCGGCCAAGCGTTCGGCGCAGTATTACGTCAACCACCGCTGGCTCGGCGGTACGCTGACCAACTGGCGCACCATTTCGGGTTCGATCGCGCGCCTGCGTGAACTGGAACAGGTCATGGAAAACCCGGTTGGCCGTTCCAAGAAGGAACTGCTGACCCTGACGCGCGAGCGTGACAAGCTGGAGCTGTCGCTGGGCGGCATCAAGGACATGGGCGGCATCCCCGACCTGATGTTCGTGATCGACACCAACAAGGAAGCGATCGCCATCCAGGAAGCCCGCAAGCTGAACATCCCGGTGATCGGCATCCTCGACTCGAACTCCGATCCGGATGGCATCACCTTCCCGGTTCCGGGCAATGACGACGCCGCGCGCGCCCTGCAACTGTATTGCGACCTGATCGCTGACGCCGTGCTCGACGGTCTGGCCGCGGGTCAGTCGGCTTCGGGTATCGACCTCGGCGCTTCGGAAGCCCCGATCGAGCCCGCGCTCATCGCTGAAGACGCTGGCGAAGCTTAATCTGCTCAGGATTACCGGCAACGGGGTCTGATCGCTGGGTTTGCGGAGGCAAATTCAGTCTTGATGAAAGATCCCGCTTCAACCGTTTGAAGCGGGGGTCAGACTCCGTTGTTACGTATTTGTCATACCCTCGGGCTATTGAGCCGCCGAGGGTTAACTTTTTAGAGATTTATGGAGGAATTCCATGGCTGAGATCACCGCCGCTCTCGTTAAGGAACTGCGCGAAAAGTCCGGCGCCGGCATGATGGACTGCAAGAAGGCTCTGTCGGAAAACGACGGCAACGTCGAAGCCTCGATGGACTGGCTGCGTACTAAGGGCCTGTCGAAGGCTGCCAAGAAGGCCGACCGCGTCGCCGCCGAAGGTCTGGTGGCCGTGGCCTCTTCGGGCACCACCGCTGTGGCCGTCGAAGTCAACGCCGAAACCGACTTTGTGTCGCGCAATGAGCTGTTCCAGAACCTGGCCCGCAATGCGGCTCAGGCCGGTCTGGCCGCGGCTGACGTCGAAGGCGTGCAAGCGGCTATCAACGACGAAATCACCAACCTGATTGCCAATATCGGTGAAAACATGGTGGCCCGTCGCATGGCCAAGCACAGCGTTTCGCAAGGCGTTGTGTCGTCCTACATCCACAACGCGATTGCCCCGAACCTGGGCCGTATCGCCGTTCTGGTGGCCGTTGAGTCCGCTGGCGACGCCGAAGCCCTGAACGACATGGGCCGCAAGATCGCCATGCATATCGCCGCCACCCAGCCGCTGTCGCTGTCGTCTGACGACCTCGACCCGGCCGCGGTGGAGCGTGAGCGCACCGTTCTGACCGAAAAGGCGCGCGAAGAAGGCAAGCCGGAAGCCATGATCGCCAAGATCGTTGACGGCCAGATCTCGAAGTTCCAGCGCGAAGTCGTGCTGCTTGAGCAGCCCTTCGTCATGAACCCGGATCAGACCGTGAAGCAACTGATCGCCGACACGGCCAAGGCGCTCGGCACCGACGTCACCGTGACCGGCTTCACCCGTCTCGCCCTCGGCGAAGGTGTGGAAAAAAAGGTCGATGACTTCGCCGCCGAAGTCGCCTCGATGATGAATCAAGGCTAAGTCAGAAAAAGGGAACTCAGCCTGTGGCTTGATTTCCCGACCTATGCACGGTTTAAGGGCGCAGCATCGCAAGGTGTCTGCGCCCTTTGACTGTTCAAAGAGAGAAATCTCGGCTAGAGCAGGCGGCACTACGCCATTACCCCGATCTGATTCATCCGAAGGGCCTTCCATGTCTTCGTCCGACGTCCCCACCTATAAACGCATTCTCCTCAAGATCTCCGGTGAGGTCCTGATGGGCGAGCAGGGGTTCGGCATCGACATGAACACCGTCAAGGCGGTGGCCGAAGAGGTCGCCGAGGTGGCCGGTATGGGCGTCGAACTGTGTCTGGTGATCGGCGGCGGCAACATCTTCCGGGGTCTGTCCAAGGCGGCCGTAGGGATGGAACGCTCCTCGGCGGACTATATGGGGATGCTGGCCACGGTGATGAACGCCCTGGCCATGCAAAATGCGCTGGAAAAGCTGGGCGTCAGCACGCGCGTGCAGTCGGCCATCCAGATGAATGCCGTCTGTGAACCCTTTGTGCACCGCCGGGCGCAACGCCATCTGGAAAAAGGTCGTGTGGTGATCTTCGCCGCCGGTCTGGGGGCGCCCTATTTCACCACCGATACGGCGGCGGCCCTGCGCGCGGCAGAAATGCGCTGCGACGCCCTGTTCAAGGGCACGTCGGTCGATGGCGTCTATACGGCGGATCCCAAAAAGGACGCGTCGGCGACACGCTACGATTCGCTGGACTATATGGAGGTTCTGTCGAAGGACCTGCGCGTCATGGATGCCTCGGCGGTGTCGCTGATGCGCGAAAATGGCATTCCGATCGTTGTCTTCTCGATCCGTGAACCGGGCGGCCTGCGCAAGGTCATCACGGGGCAGGGGGTGCATACGGTCATTTCCGGGCAGGCCTGAACGCCTGTATGATAGTGTTCTAACACGCGTCTTTCCGACGGGACCCACCCTTCCGGAGAGCGCTCCAATACAGAGATACCAAGATGAGCAAGCCTGATCTCAACAAGTACAAGGACCGCATGGATAAGTCCGTGACGGCGCTCAAGGACGATTTCGGCGGTCTGCGTACCGGCCGTGCCTCGGCGGGACTGCTGGAAGGCATTACGGTCGATGCCTATGGCTCCGCCATGTCGATCCTGTCCTGCGCCGCCATTTCGGTGCCGGAACCGCGCATGATCAGCGTCAATGTCTGGGACAAGGGGCTGGTCGTATCGGTCGAAAAGGCCATCCGCAATGCCGGTCTGGGGCTGAACCCGGTCACCGACGGTCAAACCCTGCGCGTGCCGATCCCGCCGCTCACCGAGGAACGCCGTAAGGAACTGGCCAAGATCGCCGGCAAGTACGCGGAAGAAAAGCGTGTGGCCGTGCGCAATGTGCGCCGCGACGCCAATGACGAGCTGAAGAAGGCCGAAAAGGACTCGGCGATCTCCGAAGACGAACAGAAGAAGATGACCACCGAGGTCCAGAAGTTCACCGACGAGGCCATCAAGCGCATCGACGAGATGCTGAAGGTCAAGGAAGCGGAGATCATGCAGGTCTAAGGACCCGCGCCGCGCCCGGTGCCTAAAACCGGGCGCTTTCGTGTGTATTGTCCCTTCTGTCGTTTTCAGGAAAGCGTCCTTTATGCCCTCAGGGCCGGATCATATCGGTACAGGTGCCGCTCCGGTGCCGCTGCACGTCGCCATCATCATGGATGGCAACGGGCGTTGGGCCAAGGCGCGCCGTCAGATACGCACCTTTGGCCATAAGGCGGGTGTGGAGGCGTTGCGCAAGACGATTACGGCCGCGCCGCATCTGGGCGTGACGCATATGACGGTATTTGCCTTTTCAACGGAGAACTGGCGGCGACCGGCGACCGAGGTGTCTGACCTGATGGGCCTGCTCAAGGCCTTTATCCGTTCCGACCTGGACCGTCTGGCGCGCGAAGGCGTCTGCGTGCGCATTATCGGCGACAGGGCGGGTCTGCCGGTCGATATCCGTGAGTGTGTGGACGAGGCGCATCAGCGCACGCAGCACAATAGCCGTTTTTTCCTGCAGGTGGCGCTCAATTACGGCGCACAGGCGGACATTCTCGAAGCGGTCAAAACCTTTGCCCGGCAAGTGAAGGCGGGGGAGGCGGCGCTTGAGGATCTGACGGCGGAACGCTTTGGAGGGCTTTTGTCCACCTCAGGCTTGCCGCCGCTGGATTTGCTGATCCGCACGTCCGGAGAACACCGGCTGTCAAACTTCCTCCTGTGGGAAGCGGCCTACGCCGAATTTGTGTTTCAGGACGTGTTGTGGCCGGACTATGACGGCGAGGCGCTGAAGGCGGCGCTGGAAGAATTCCGCCGGCGCGAGCGTCGCTTCGGCGCGGTTGAGGCCAGTGATGTCGCTTCCGTCTGACGCGAAACCGAAAAAATCCTCACGTGAACTGCTGTTTCGCATCGCCTCGGCGGCGGTGCTGATCCCGATTGTGTTGCTGATTATCGCCTATGGCAACTGGGCCTTTCTGCTGCTGCTCAGCGTCGGGGTGGCCTTGCTGGCGATTGAATGGGGCGCGATGGCAGCCCCTCAGTTGTCGAGCCGCATGGCCGTCGCCATCAGTCTGGCTATTCTGGGCGGGGTGTTTACCGTCTATTTGTTCAACATGCTGGCGGGGTTGGCGGTACTGGCCCTGGGCGCCATCTGTGCGGGCTTTTATT
Source organism: Asticcacaulis sp. W401b (assembly GCF_046503825.1). Lineage (NCBI taxonomy): Bacteria > Pseudomonadati > Pseudomonadota > Alphaproteobacteria > Caulobacterales > Caulobacteraceae > Asticcacaulis > Asticcacaulis sp. W401b. The sequence goes on along the minus strand of NZ_JBKFEE010000004.1, from coordinate 228,264 downwards.
TCCGCTACCTGAAAGGACCGCACCTCGATGCCGCCTACGGAGCCTTTTACATAGGCTGGCCGGCTCTGGTGCTGATCTGGCTGCGTGAGACCCATAACGGCGTCTATTGGGTCTTTTTTGCTTTCCTGATCGCCTGGGCGGCAGACAGCGCGGCCTATCTGGTCGGTAAGCTGGTGGGCGGACCCAAGCTGTGGCGCAAATATTCGCCCAACAAGACCTGGTCAGGCTTTGCGGGGGGCATGATCGCCGGTATGCTGACCGCCGGGACGCTGGCCGACCTCACCAAGCTCTTTCAGTCGAGCACGGCGGCGTTGATCGTCGGTTTGCTGGTGGCCTTTGCCACCATGGGCGGCGATTTGTGGGAGTCGATGCTCAAACGTCGCTATGGCGTCAAGGATTCCGGTACGCTGATCCCCGGCCACGGCGGCCTGCTGGATCGCGTGGACGGCTTAATGTTTGCGATCGTCGCCATCGGCGGTATCCGCTGGCTGGTCATGCTGGGGACCAAGCTATGAGGCGTATCTCCATCCTCGGTTCGACCGGCTCCATCGGCGTCTCAACGCTGAACCTGATCGAAGAAACCCTGACGCCCGGCGAAGACTACGAACTGGAAGCCCTGTGCGCCGGACGTAATGCGGCGCTATTGGCCGAGCAGGCGCTGAAATTCCGGCCGCGTCTGGCGGTCCTGTCCGATGCCTCGCAATGGGCCGATTTCAGCGAACGCATGAAGGGCTCCGGTATCGAAATCGCCTGTGGCCCCGAGGCCGTCGATGCCGCCGCGGCGCGTCCGGTCGATTGGGTGATGGCGGCTATTGTCGGCATTGCGGGCCTGCGTCCGGTCTGGGCGGCGGCCGGGACGGGGGCCACGGTGGCTTTGGCCAATAAGGAAAGCCTTGTCTGTTGTGGCCGTTCGCTGATCCTGCGTGCCGAGGCGGCGGGCGGGCGCATTCTGCCTGTCGATTCGGAACACAATGCCATTTTTCAGGTCTTTGAAGAGGCCGAGCGCGCGCGTATCCGCCGCCTGATCCTCACCGCGTCGGGCGGGCCGTTCCGGGGTCGCCAGCGCGAAGACCTGGCCCACGTCACGCGCGAACAGGCGTTAAAGCATCCCAACTGGTCTATGGGCGCCAAGATCACCATAGACAGCGCCTCTCTGGCCAATAAGGGGCTGGAACTGATTGAGGCGGCTTATCTGTTCGACATGCCGTCGGCTCAGATCGACGTGCTGATCCATCCGCAATCCGTCGTGCACAGCCTCGTCGAATATACCGACGGTTCGACCCTGGCTCAGATGGGGCCGCCGGATATGCGCGTGCCGATTTCCTACTGCCTCGGCTGGCCGCAGCGCCATAGCTGGTCCGCGCCGCCGCTCGATCTGTGTGCGCTTTCGACCCTGACCTTTGAGCGGCCCGATACCGAGGCCTTCCCCATGCTCAGGCTGGCGCGCGAGGCGCTGGAGGCCGGCGGGCTTATGCCGGTCGTCTATAATGCCGCTAACGAGGTGATGGTGCAGGCCTTCCTTGAGGGGCGCATCGGATTCCTCGACATTCCGGCAACGGTCGAAGCCGCCATGATGCGGGCGCAATCGCTGTCTATGGCTTTCGGTAATGATTTGCGCCATGATGTCGCGTACATCGAGCGGGTGGATGCCGAAACGCGGGCGCAACTGGCCGCTTTCGGTGAAGCTGCCCGTCGGGCAGCGGGAACACAGGGGCAGGCCTTTTCACAGGCATGACGGGATAAAGTACGGACGATAATGATCTTTTATATTCTGGCCATACCTCTTTTTCTGCTGGTGATCTCGTTGATCGTGACCTTTCACGAACTCGGACATTTCAGCGTCGCCCGCCTGTTTAAAACGAAAATCGAACGCTTCTCCGTCGGATTCGGTCCCGTCATCTGGTCTAAACGCGACAAGAATGGCGTGCTGTGGTGTCTGAGCGCCCTGCCTTTGGGCGGCTATGTCAAGTTTTCGGGCGACGAACATGTGTCTTCCATGTCACCCGACGCCGAAGAATTGGAAAAGGCCCGCCGCGCCATCCGTGAGCGCGAAGGACCGGGCGCGGAAATGGCCTATTTCCATTTCAAGCCGGTGTGGCAACGCTTTCTGATCGTGCTGGCCGGGCCGGTGGCCAATTTTGTGCTGGCTATCATCATCTTTGCAGCGGTCTTCATGATCGTCGGCAAGGGCATGGCCCCCGGAACCGTCATGGGCTTTTCCGAGCGCAACGGCCCCGGTGCCCGCTCAGGCCTCAAGGTCGGCGATCAGTTCGTCCGCATTGACGGCCGTGAGGTCAAGACCTCAGAAGACGTGATTATGCTGGTGCGGATGCGCGGCAATGAACCCACAGCGGTGGACGTGCGACGTGATGGCGAGATTGTGCGCCTGACGGTGACGCCGGAGCGCCGCCTGATTGCGGAGGTATCGCAGCATGTGCCGACCTATGCCGGCGTGCTGGCCGTCAGGATCGGTGACGGGGAACCGCGCACCCCGTGGCCGCACGAGGCATTGTGGCTGGGGACGCAGAAAACGATCGGCGTACTTGACACGACCCTGACCTATATTGGCCGTATTTTCACCGGAAAAGAAAACGGAGATCAGCTTTCGGGCATTATCGGCATGACCAAGGCGACGGGCGACCTGACCGCCGAAGTCGCCAGCGTCAAGGCGACGCCGGGGCAGATGGCCTTCAGTCTGCTGCTGACCCTGTTGCAGATGGCGGCCTTTGTCTCGGTCGGCATCGGGTTTGTGAACCTGTTGCCGATCCCGGTGCTCGATGGCGGGCATCTGGTCTTTTATACCTATGAGGCCATTGCGCGGCGGCCGCTCAGCGCCACCGTGCAGGGCCTTGGATACAGATTTGGACTTGTGGCCTTGTTAGGTTTGATGTTGTTCGCTACATGGAATGACCTTAACCGTATCGGGTTTACCAAGTTTTTCGGGGGGCTGTTTTCATGACCGGCGCAGATCGGGAGACATCTCCCGTCCTTTGCCTCCGTTCGTGACGGCCATACATATAAGCGGAACGAAACCTTTCCATGAATAGTCCTGCCTCCACCACTTCCAAGACACATGCTTGGACCGTCAGCGTAAGCCTGCTGGCGCTTCTGGCGGCCTCCGCTCCCGCTCTGGCGCAGGAAGCCCCGGCAAGCCCGGCCGCTCAGGCGGCGCCCGCGGCCCCCGCCCCACAGGTCGCTGTAATCGGGCGAATCAAGGTGGAAGGCAACGAACGTATTGATGCCGCCACCATTATCTCCTACCTGCCGGTGCAGGTAGGGCAGACGGTCAACGACCTGCTGATCGACCAGTCGGTGAAGACGCTTTACCGCACGGAACTGTTCTCCGACGTGCAGATCGTCATGAACGGCAACGAAATGGTTATCAGCGTCGTCGAAGCGCCGATCATCAATCAGGTGGTGTTCGAGGGTAACAGCGCCCTGTCCAAGGACAAGCTGCGCGACGAAGTGACGATCCGCCCGCGCGGTGTCTTCACCAAGGCCAAGGTGCAGGCCGATGTGCAGCGCATTATCGAACTTTACCGTCGCTCAGGCCGTATCTCGGCTACGGTGACGCCGAAGATCGTCGAACTGCCGCAAAAGCGCGTCGATCTGATCTTTGAAATCGACGAAGGCGTGAAAACCGGCGTCGAAAACGTCAACTTTGTTGGCAACAAGGCCTTCTCGGATAACGAACTGGCCGGCGTCGTCGTCACCAAGAAGTCGCTGTGGTGGAAGTTCTTCTCGTCGAACGACAACTACGATCCGGATCGTATGGACTACGACCGTGAGCAGTTGAAGAAGTTCTACACCAACCGCGGATATTACGACTTCCGCGTCGTCTCGGCGGTGGCCGAACTGACGCCGGACCGTAAGGACTTTGTCATCACCTACACGCTGGATGAAGGTCAGAAGTACAATTTCGGCCGCGTCGTGGTGAAGACCGAGAACGAGAAGCTTAACGGCGAAAACCTGCAACGCATGTTGCCGATCCAGCCGGGCCAGCTCTATGAAAGCGACCTGATCGAAAAGTCAGTGGACGCCCTGACCTATGCGGCCGGGCAGGCGGGCTTCGCCTTTGTGGACGTGCGTCCGCGCGACGAAGGCAATCCGGAAACCAAGACGGTCGATGTGACCTTCAACGTGCGCGAAGGCGCGCGCGTCTATATCGACAAGATCGACATTGTCGGCAATGCCCGCACACTCGATCGCGTCGTGCGCCGTGAAATGCTCGTTTCAGAAGGCGACGCCTATAACAAGGCCCTGATCGAACGTTCCAAGATGTTCGTCAATGCGCTGGGCTTCTTCAAGGACGTCGAAATCAAGGAAACGCCGGGTTCGGCCCCTGACCGCACCAATATCCAGGTACAGGTGACCGAGCAGCCAACCGGCGAACTGAGTTTCGGGGCGGGCTTCTCCTCCTATGAAAAGTTCATCCTCGACGTCGGTATCACCGAACGCAACTTCCGCGGCCGCGGTCAGAACGTGCGGGCGCGTGTGTCGCTGGGGTCGATCCAGAAGAATGTCGATCTGTCCTTCACCGAACCGCGCTTTATGGGCCGTGACGTCTCGGCGGGTATCGACCTCTTCTCCAGCTCGTATAACTATTCGGGCGTCAGCTATTCGTCGAAAACGAACGGTGCAGGCCTGCGTCTGGGCTACAGCCTGAACGGCTATTCCATCCTGCGCCTGCGCTATAACCTGCGCAGCGACGAACTGACCTATTCGGGTTCGTCGGAATGTGACGCCCTGCAATATAGCTGCGGCAACGGCGTGACCTCCAGCGTCGGCTACACCCTGTCGTTCGACCGCCGTAACGACTACGTACTGGCGACGCGCGGCTGGCAGGCCATCCTGCGTCAGGATTTCGCCGGATTGGGCGGTGACACGCGCTATGTTCGCTCCGAGCTTGAAGGCCATTGGTATCATGGCTTCCGCAAGGATATGGTCCTGCATCTGCAAGGTATCGCCGGTAACATCACGCCCGTGGGCGGCGACGCCGTTCGCATCAACGACCGTTTCTTCAAGGGGGGCACCACATTCCGCGGCTTCGAAAATGCCGGTATCGGTCCGCGCGACACCAACTCGACCTACGCGCTGGGCGGTGAAACCTACGCCATTGGCACCGTCGAACTGGGCATTCCCAACGGTCTGCCCGAGCAGTACGGCCTCAAAACCGCTCTGTTTGTCGATTTCGGTACGCTCGGTGGCATCGATGACCGCCTGAAATATTGCAGCGCCGCTCAGGCGACGCTTGGTAACTGTACGGCCGGTACACGTCTGGACTATATCAAGGATGACATGTCGCTGCGCGCTTCGGCGGGCGTGACCATCCGCTGGAAGTCGCCCATGGGGCCGATCCAATTCGATATCAGCCAGATCCTGTCGCGCGAAGACTACGACAAGACCGAGACCTTCCGTTTCTCACAATCTACACAGTTTTAATTTATCTTCCCACAAGATCCACCGAACGAGTTTCCACGCTATGAAAAAGCAAATTCTTCTTACTGTCGCCGCCTTGTCGGCTACCGCCCTGACCTCGGTCGCTGTTGCCCAGACCCCGGCCCCCGCCGCGGCCCCGGCGCCGGCGCAGCCCCAAACCAAGCCGGGCCCGGTTATCGCCGGCGTCTGCGTCTATTCGAACGAAGCCGTGATGGCCAATGCCGCCGTCTCCAAGGCCGCCGCTCAGCGCCTGCAACAGATCAACCAGCAGGCCGAGGCCGAGCTTGAGCCCGATGCGCAGGCGCTGGAAAAAGAGCGTGCCGGTCTCGCCGCTCAGCAAAAGACCCTGACCAAGGACAAGTTCGACCCGCTGGCTCAGGCCTTCATGGGTAAGGTCAAGGCCTTCCAGGACAAGGCGTTCATCGTCAATCAGGAACTGGGCCGTACCGAGCAGGACGCCAATGTGAAGGTGGCGCAACTGGTCGCCCCGGCGCTGTCGGCGACCTACGAAAGCAAGAACTGCGGGATGCTGGTTGACCGCAAGGCGGTCCTGTTCGCCAACCCGGCCATGGATATCACCGGCGACGTGATCAAGAAGCTCGACGATTCCAAGGTTGCGGTCGATATCAAGCGCGTCGTTCTGCCGGAAGCCGATCGTCAGAAGCTGCTCAAGGCCAAGGCCGAGCAGGACGCCCAGCAAGGCGGTTAAGTTTTGACCGCCCCTCGCGGTGGTTGAAAACTTTGTAAACATTGAGTGAGCCTTGTCCGGCGAAATATGCGCAAGCATCGCTGGACAAGGCTCTGTTTTTTTGAGCTATATGCGACTTTTCGTACTTTTGCTGTCGTTTGGGTAAGGAGGATTTGCAGGGCATGCCCGATCAAAGATTCTTTGATGTTGCTTCCGAAATCGCCCTTGATGACGTTCTTGGTCTGGCCTTTGCCAGCGTGTCTTCGGCGGCAGACCTGACGGCGCGTCGTGTGAACGGCTGCGCCCCCCTGTCGGTGGCGGGGCAGGGCGACGCCGCCTATTTCAGCGACCGTCGCTATCTAGAAAACCTGCGCCGCACACGCGCCGGTTTTGCCTTCGTCCACGAAGCCGATATCGACCATGTGCCTGAGCAAACCGTGGCACTTGTCACACGCTCACCGCAGGCGTCGTGGTCACGACTAGCGGCGAAGCTGTACAGACCTCGTCGCCACGAAGGGCCTCAGGCCATTCACCCCACAGCCCGAATCGAAGAGGGCGTGACATTGGGGGTAGGGGTCATTGTCGGGCAGGGGGCGGAGATCGGGCGCGGGTCGCACATCGAAGCCTATACCGTCATTGGTCCGGGCTGTCAGATCGGACGTAACTGTTACATCGGCGCACACGCGACCATCTATTGCGCTCTGATCGGTGATGGCGTGCATCTGGCGTCGGGTGTGCGAATCGGCGAGGCTGGTTTTGGTGTTTCGGGCGATCACGAAGGCCTGATTGATGTGCCTCAACTGGGGCGCGTCATCCTTCAGGATCATGTCTCCATCGGTGCAGGAACCTGCGTCGATCGCGGGGCCTATGACGACACGGTGATCGGCGAGGCTTCAAAGATCGACAATATGGTTCAGATCGCCCATAACGTTAAACTCGGACGTAACGTCATCGTCGCCGCCCATTCCGGGCTTTCCGGTTCCGTTCAGGTGGGGGATGGGGCCATGTTCGGGGGTCGGGCGGGCGTGATCGACCATATTGATATCGGGGCCGGGGCCAAGGTGGCTGCGGGTGCGGTTGTGTTTAAAGACGTCCCTGCGGGACAGATGTGGTCGGGCTTCCCGGCCAAGCCGTCGCGGCAGTTTCTGCGCGAGACGGCCTGGCTGAGCAAGGCCGCCACCAAGGATAAGGGCTAAGAGCAGAATGACCACGGATCAAGGCAGCGAGGTGCCGGAAGGCGGGGCACCCGAAACCGGTATCGACATCAGCTATCAGGAAGTGATGAAGCGGATTCCGCATCGCTATCCGTTCCTGTTGATTGATCGCGGTGAAAACTGGATCAAGAACAAGAGCATGGTCGGCATCAAGAACGTCACGTTCAATGAGCCCTTCTTCAACGGCCATTTCCCTGAAAACCCGGTCATGCCGGGCGTTCTGATCATCGAGGCGCTGGGCCAGACCGGGGCTGTGCTGATGTCGAAGTCGTTGGATGTCTCCGTCGAAGGCAAAACTATCTTCTTCATGGGTGTCGATGGCGTGAAGTTCCGCAGCCCCGTGCGTCCCGGTGATCAGTTGCGGATGCACGTCGAGGTGACACGTCACCGCGGCGATGTGTTCAAGTTCCGCGGCGAAGCTTTTGTGAACAAGAAAATCGTTTGCGAATGTGAATTCGCGGCCATGGTGGTCGAGACCCCGCAATGAGCATTCACCCGACGGCTATTATCCACGAAGGGGCGCAACTGGGCGAAGGCGTCAGCGTCGGCCCGTGGTGCATCGTAGGCCCGCAAGCCGTGCTGGGCGACCGCGTAACCCTGCAAGCCAGTGTGGTCATCGAAGGCCATACGGAAATCGGCGCCGACTGTTACGTGCATCCCTTTGCGGTTCTGGGCGGCTCGCCGCAGCATCTGGCGCACAAGGGCGAAGATACACGCCTTATCGTCGGTGAACGCAATCAGATCCGCGAACACGTCACCATGCACACCGGCACGGTCAAGGGCGGGGGCGTCACGACCGTCGGTAATGACTGCCTGTTCATGGTCGGCAGCCACGTGGCCCACGACTGCGTCGTTGGCAATAATGTGGTGCTGGCCAACAATGCGTCTCTGGGCGGGCACGTAAAGGTCGGTGATTTCGTGTTTCTGGGTGGCCTGTGCGGCGTGCACCAGTTCGCGCGCATTGGCCGCTACAGCTTCGTCGGCGGCGCAGCCATGGTGACCAAGGACGTCATCCCCTACGGTTCGGTGTGGGGCAACCACGCGCGTCTGGAAGGCCTCAATCTGGTGGGGCTGAAGCGTCGAGGTTTCTCGCGCGACCTGATCCTGTCGCTGCGTACCGCCTATCGCATGATGTTCGCACCGGAAGGCACCTTCCAGGAGCGTCTGGACGACGTGCTGGAAAACTTCAGCGATATCCCGCAGGTGGTTGAAATTGTGCAATTCATCCGCGAAGATTCCAACCGTCCCATCTGCCTGCCGGTCGAGTGATGGACAAGCTCGGCCTCATTGCCGGCGGTGGACTGGTGCCGGTCGAAATCGCCCGTTACCTCAAGCGCAGCGGGCGACCCTATTGCGTTATCCGGCTGGAAGGGCTGGCGGACTCAGAACTGGCGGGCCATCCCGGCCACGATATTGATGTCGGCCATTTCCAGAAAATCTTTGTCGCTCTGGCGCAGGAAGGCTGCCGTGCCGTGTGCATGGTCGGCTACGTCAAGCGCCCGGACTTCGATGCCATGCAACGCGACGAGGGCGGGGCGGCACACCTGCCGGGCATCCAGGCGGCCGGACGCGGCGGCGACGACTCGCTCCTGCGGCAAGTTGCCCGAGTGTTTGAAAGTCAGGGCTATGCCATAGAGGGGGCGCACGAGGCCAATCCGGAACTGTGCCTCGAAGAGGGGCTTCAGGCCGGCGAGGCACCGTCTCCGGAAGCCCGTGAAGATGTGGAAGAGGCCTTTCGCGTCGCGCACGCGCTTGGGGCGCTGGATATTGGTCAGGCGGCGGTCGTCGCCGGGCGGATCACACTGGCGGTCGAGGCACAGGAAGGCACGGACGCGCTTCTGAAGCGCGTGGCGACGCTGTCGCCGGTGCTTATCGGCACACAGGACCGGCGCAAGGGTGTGCTGGCCAAGGTGCCCAAACCGATACAGGATTTGCGGCTCGACATGCCGACCATCGGCGTGCAGACGGTCGAGGCGGCAGCGGCGGCGGGTCTTTGTGGAATTGTCGGGCAGGCGGGGGCGCTGCTCGTCGTGGACAAGGCGCGCGTCTATGACCGCGCCGCCGAACTGGGACTTTTCATCTATGGACACGCCGCCCCCGCCCAAACCGACTAAGCTGATGCTGGTCGCTGCCGAAGCCTCCGGTGACATGCTGGGGGCCGGGCTGATGCGTGAATTGCAAAGGCAATCACCGGTCCCGCTCACCTTTTGCGGCGTCGGCGGGCAGCGTATGGCCGAACTGGGCGTCAAGAGCCCGTTCGATATCTCCGAGCTTTCGATTCTGGGCCTGATCGAAGGGCTGAAAGCCTATAAGCGCGTCAAGCTCCGCGTCACCGATACGGTGGCGCAGGCGCTCAGGGAAAAGCCTGACGCCGTGGTGTTGATCGACTCGTGGGGCTTTACGCTGCGTGTGGCGCACGGTATCCGCGCCGTCCTGCCCGACGTTCCGTTGATCAAATATGTCGGGCCGCAGGTGTGGGCCACCCGTCCGGGGCGTGCCAAAACGCTGGCGCAAAACGTTGATCTCTTGCTGGCCCTGCACCCGATGGACGCCCCCTATTTTGAAAAAGAGGGACTAAAGACTGTCGTGGTGGGCAATCCGGCCCTGAATGTCGATTTCAGCACCGCCGATCCCGACGGTCTGCGCACGCGGCTGGGCATAGGCGAGGCGCCTCTGCTGCTGGTCCTGCCGGGCAGCCGCCCCTCCGAAATCAAACGCCTGATGCCGGTCTTCCGTGAGACCGTCGAGACCCTGTCGCGCCAGCGCCCCGAACTGATCTTCGTCGTACCGGTGGCCGATACGGTGCGCGATCAGGTGCGCGACGGTCTGGCGGGCGTGCAGGCCCCGCTGCACCTGATCGACAACGAAACGGATAAACTCTCAGCCATGCGTGCGGCGACCGTGGCGCTCGCCTGTTCGGGCACGGTGACAACCGAACTGGCGCTGGCCGGCTGTCCGATGATTGTCGCCTATAAGGTCGAACCCCTGACCTATTTCCTGTTCAAACACATGTCGCCGCTTACCCACGTCACCCTGTTCAACATCATGGCAGGGAAGGGGGTGGCGCCCGAATTTATCCAGCACGACTGTACAACGGCCAATCTGGTCGCTGCGCTCAGCCACAGACTGGACGATCCGGCCTTCCGCGCCGCCCAGACCGAGGCGCAGTACGAGGCGCTTGACCTGATGGGCCGCGGACAACCGGCCCCGGCCATCCGCGCCGCCGAAGCCGTCTTGCAGCACCTGAGCCTGACAAAAATTTGAGGAGAGGGGTGCATAGATACCCCTTGCGCCGCACCGATTCTCGCCCAATTCTGCGGCTATAGCGTCCCGTTCTGATATTCCCGTGATCAGTTCGGACGTTAACTCAGGCTTAAGATGTCGGTAGCACATCCTTTACCATGACCCGATTTTCGTATCCTTTGGGGGGTATGACGCGCCGTGCGGCGGTGGCCTTGAGTCTGGCGGCTCTGGGCGGCAGCGTCTTGCGCCCTCAGCCGTCTATGCAGGGCGCGTCCGCCGGTATGGGGCCCGACGCACCTGCGCTAAAAGACTGGCCCACACTGGACGCACTGGCGCAGGCCATGATCGACACCCGCCAGACGCCGGGCCTCAGCCTCAGCGTCATGCACAAGGGCGTCATGCTCTATTCCAGGGGGTTCGGGCAATCGGATATAGACAGTGCTGTTTCGATAACCCCGCAGACGAGCCTGCGCATCGCCTCGATCACCAAACAATTCACCGCTGTGGCCATTCTGCTGCTGGCTGAACAGGGACAACTTAATGTCCATGATCCGCTATCGAAATTCCTGCCGGATTTCCCGCGCGCCGCTGAGGTCAGCCTGCACCAGCTGATGAGCCACACCTCTGGCATGGGCGATTATATCAATCGTCAGGACCACAGCATTCTGGACGCGGCGCGTACCCGCGATTACAGCACAGACGACATTCTCAAACTGATCCGTGCGGGCAAGCCGCTCTATCGCTTTGCACCGGGCATGGGCTGGGCCTATTCCAATTCCGGCTTTACGCTGCTGTCGTCGATTGTTGAGCGTTTATCGGGTCAGAGCTTTGCCGATTTTTGCCGCAAGCATCTGTTTGAGCGCGCGGGCATGACCAATACGACCATCGACCAGAGCTGTGAGGTCACCAATGCCGTGACACGTGGTTATACGCCGACCAGAGGGGGCTTCCTGCCCAACCTGCCCGTATCGCCGACCTTCCTGCGCGGGGCCGGGGCCATCCGTTCGACAACCGAAGACCTGTGTCGCTGGCACGCGGCCCTGCTCAATCATCAGATCATCAAGCCTTACAGCGTTGAGGCCATGATGACACCGGCCCTGCTGAAAAACGGCAAACCCGCGTGGGAGCGACAGGGCCAAGAGCCCCTGAACTACGGCTTCGGTGTCGGGTTGGGCGTCACCGAAGACAGCCGCCGTTACTGCACACACGGCGGGCGGATCAACGGCTTCACGGGCCATCTGCGCAGCTTTATCGACGAGCAGGTGACACTGGCCATCCTCTATAATTGCGATGGCGGCGGGTCGGCGCAGTTCAGCGCCGCCCAGAAGGCGCTGCGGCAGGAGGCGTCGCGTCTGGGGCTTGAGGCTGCCAGCCAGGCCTGACGACTGTGGTGCCTTTGTCCCGCGCAGCACTCTGATAAACAACAAAAAAGCCCGCCGTTTCCGGCGGGCTTTTCTGTTTCTGTGCAAACTGCTTAGCCGCGTTGCGACAGCGGCACGAAGTCGCGTTGCGTCGCGCCGGTATAGAGCTGACGCGGGCGGCCGATCTTCTGGCCCGGATCTTCGATCATTTCCTTCCACTGGGCGATCCAGCCCACAGTGCGCGCCAGAGCGAACAGCACGGTGAACATGGTGGTCGGGAAGCCCATGGCCGACAGGGTGATGCCGGAATAGAAATCGACGTTCGGGAACAGCTTGCGCTCGATGAAGAAGTCGTCCTTCAGGGCGACGGCTTCCAGTTCCTTGGCGACCTGGAACAGCGGGTCGTTTTCGCGGCCCGTGGCGGCCAAAACTTCGTAGGCCGAGGTCTGCATGACCTTGGCGCGCGGATCGTAGTTCTTATAGACGCGGTGACCAAAGCCCATCAGCTTGTAACGACGGTCCTTCACGCCAGCGATGAATCCCGGGATCTTTTCCGGCGTGCCGATTTCACGCAGCATGTTCAGCGCTTCTTCGTTGGCCCCACCGTGCGACGGGCCCCACAGGCAGGCAATGCCGGCGGCGATACAGGCGAACGGGTTGGCACCCGACGACCCGGCGAGACGAACCGTCGAGGTCGAGGCGTTTTGTTCGTGGTCGGCGTGCAGGATGAAGATGCGGTCCATGGCGCGCACCAGAGCCGGATCGACCACATAGTCTTCGGCCGGAACGGCGAAGCACATGCGCAGGAAGTTTTCGGCGTAGGAGAGGTTGTTCTTCGGATGCACGAAGGGCTGACCGACGCTGTATTTGAAGGCGCGCGCGGCGATGGTCGGCATCTTGGCGATCAGCCGGTGCGCCGAGATTTCGCGCTGCTGGGCGTCATGGATGTCGAGGCTGTCGTGATAGAAGGCCGACAAAGCGCCGACCGCGCCGGTCATGATGGCCATCGGGTGCGCATCGCGGCGGAAACCGTCAAAGAACCGGTCGAACTGCGCGTGCAGCATGGTGTGACGGGTGATAGTGCTTTCAAACTTTTCGTACTCAGCGGCCGACGGCAGTTCGCCGTGCAGCAGCAGGTAGCAGGTTTCGAGGAAGTTCGACTGCGAGGCCAGTTGATCAATCGGGTAGCCGCGGTGCAGCAGCACGCCCTGATCACCGTCGATATAGGTGATCTTCGATTCGCACGACGCCGTGGAGGTAAAGCCCGGATCGTAGGTGAAGGCATCGGACTGCGCATAGAGCTTACGAATGTCGATCACGTCCGGGCCGAGCGAGCCCTTCAGGATCGGCAGATCTATGACCTTGTCGCCTACGGTGACTTTGGCGGGAGGTGTCTGGGTCATGACGTGCTTACCTCTTATCTTTGTGTGCAATGCAAACGGCATTTTCGTTGCACCTGCTATATAAAGTGCAAACCTAAATGAAAAGAGCCTCTTTCATCAGTGCGTGCGCGACAGTGAGGCCCCAAGGCGTCAGGTGGCATGGATTGACGCTTTCGTCAGCCTTTTGAAGGGGGCGGTCGGGGCTTGGATACAGATCAAAAATTGCACTATATATATGATTATAAACGCATTTTGTATTCGTATGCCGAGGTCGCGCAGGGTTGTAACTTGTCTGACTTAACAATTTTTTGTGAACCCTGACACCATGCGATTTTAGCCGTAGTGTCTCTTCCCTGCGCAGCATTTTATCGCTGGTAAAAAGTATTTTCATAAGCGGAGGCGAGCTTCGCGCCTCTATTGCTTCCCGCGCAAGGGCATGTTTTGTAAGTCAGGGATGTGCTCAGCAGAGGTGACGGGGGTAGGGGGATTGCAGCGGCTTAGCGTCTGGCTTTCGCACATCCGGGCCATTGATTGGGCGCAGTCTCTGCGGCAATCGCTTGCTCAGCAGGCCGGTCGTCTGGTGCTTTGGCTGCCTGTGGCTGTGGGCGCGGGATGCGCCGTTTATTTGAGCCTGCGTTTTGAGCCGCCCTGGTTGTGGATTTTACCTGTCATGGGTGTCGCGGGGGGTATCTATGCCCTGTCTGTCTGGCGGCAATGGCCGGTTGTCGTTCGCTACGGCCTTCTGTTCATTGTGATGTTCACGCTGGGGGTGAGCTTATGCAAACTGCGCACCGAGCGCGTAGCGGCTCCGGTGCTGGTGTCCCAGCAGACGCAATTCCATCTCGATGCGGTGATTATGGATATAGTTGGCACCGACAGTTCGGAACCCAAACTTTTGCTGGCGCCGCTGAGACTGTCGGGTGTCGCGCCGGAACAAACGCCTATCCGCGTGCGCCTCAGCCTGCGCACCCTGCCGCCGGATCTGGCCCCCGGTCAGGCCATCTCTGTCTTTGCCATCCTCCACCCACCGGCGGGGCCGAGTATTCCAGGCGGATACGACTATGCACGCACGGCGTGGTTCGATGCGGTGGGGGCCGTGGGGTTTGCGCCCGGCCGCATTCGAACCATCGACACCCCCCCGCTACCGGCACGGCTGCAAAGGATCGTAGTGCTCAATCATCTGCGCTGGGAGGTGACGCAGCGTCTGATGGCGCAGATTCCGGATACGCGCATGGGCGGATTTGCCGCCGCCATGGTGACCGGGCATCAGGCCTTTCTGGCCCCTGAACTGGTTGGAGACATGCGCGATTCGGGGCTGGCGCATATTCTGTCCATTTCTGGTCTGCATATGGCGATTGTCGGCGGCTTTGCCTTCTTCGCCTGCCGGGGCGCGCTGGCCCTGAGCCCACCGATCGCGCTGAGATACCCGATCAAGAAATGGGCCGCCGGATTGGGGATGGTCGCCGTGGCGCTTTATCTGGCCCTTTCGGGCGCCCCGGCCCCGGCGATCCGCGCCGCCGTGGTCGCGTGGGTAGCCTTTGGGGCCATTGTGTTTGACCGTCGGGCATTGAGTTTGCGCGCTCTGGCCATAGCCGCCCTCATCGTGTTGCTGCTCATGCCCGAAGCCGTACTGGAACCGGGGTTTCAGATGTCGTTTTGCGCCACGGCGGCGCTTTTGGCGCTGGCCGAAGTGTCGCGCAATCCTGTCCGCGAGCTGGACGTGCCATGGTGGGTGCAGGGTTGGCAGGGCCTGTGGCACGGACTGAAGGTCTCGGTGCTGGCTTCGACGGTGGCCGGGCTGGCCACCACACCGTTCGGCGTCTTCTATTTCAGCCGCGCCCAGATGTATGGCCTGATCAGTAACCTGCTGGAAGCGCCGATCACCGGCTTTATCGTCATGCCGGCGCTGGCGCTGGGCACGGTGATGAGTGGCACGCCTTTCGGGGCCCCTATCCTGTGGGTGGCGCAGCAGGGGCTGTCTGTGATCGCGGCCATTGCGGGTTTTGTCGCCGATTTGCCCGGCGCGGTGTTGACAGTGGCGGCCCCGCCCAATCTGGCGCTGGCCTTGTCCACGGCGGGTGTTCTGTGGATGTGCCTGATCCGCGGTCAGGTGCGCTGGGTCGGCCTGCTGGCGGCGCTCGCCGTTATCTATTGGCCGCGTGAGACAGTACCGGATATCTGGCTGGAGGCCGAAGGTAGCAATGCGGCGCTTCGCGTTGATGGCACGGCCTATAGTCTGCGTCCCACTGTGCGCCAGTACGGCTATCAACTCTGGTTGAAACACTATGCGCTGAACGATGCTCCTCAGAAGGGCCCGCAGGACTATGTGTGCAAAAGCTATGTCTGCCTGCCCACGGCCACCGCACCTTACCGCGTCGGTTTCGCTTTCGGCCGCAAAGCCCCCAAGTCTGAACAGATAGAGGCCCTGTGCCAATCCGCTGATCTGATCGTCCTGCGATCTCAGGTGGCCGAATGGCCCGCCAACTGTGCCGGGGTCAATCGCATTACCGCCTCAGACTTCGAGCGGTTGGGAGCCATGGAACTGACGCGATCAGGTTCGAAAAGCTGGCACATTAAAGCCGCCAAACCTTTGAGAGGTCAGCGGCCATGGGTACATTAAGCCCGCCGTTCGGTCTTCCGCATCTGTCTTATCCGATCCCGCCTTGCGTGACGGTCTGGACCTGTGTTGACGGGCTCCTTTTATAGCCAGACGCAGAGGCTGAACGATCCTATGGTTTGTCCAATGTCTAACCCGGTGCGAAAAGTCTCTGATATGGCATAAAACCTGGCTCAGCATGAGAATGGCCGCAATTTCGGCATAGACGGCGGTATCTGCGGCGACCAGGAACACCACCTCAGCCGGAAACGCCGGGGCGAACGAGACCACCGTGGCGACGAACGCCGCGGCAAACACCATTTTCGACCATGTAAGCGTGTTCAGTCCCTTCGCCAGACGGTCGATCAGAAGGCCTTTAAGGCTGCGACCTATCCTGGTTTCCGGAAATAAAAAGGCAACGCCATAGGCCATGAGTATCGCATAAAGAACAGAAAACCCCATATCATCCTCCACGAGAGCGATATGGGGTGCAGCCGTCGCCAAACAAGACGCGATTTAATGATACCGGCGCATCAGACCGACCAGCTTGCCCTGAACGGCCACTTCGTCGGCATTGTAGATGCGCGTCTTGTAGGCCGGATTGGCCGCCTCAAGGGCAATAGACGCGCCCTTCTTGCGCAGGCGCTTCAGCGTAGCCGTATCGCCATCGACCAGTGCCACGACGATTTCGCCCGACTGCGCCGAGTCCGACTTCTTGATAATCACATAATCGCCGTCGAGAATACCGGCATTGATCATCGAATCGCCTTCGATTTCCAGCAGATAGTGCTCGCCCGAACCGACGAAGATTTCCGGCACGCGGATACGGTCGCGTTCGGCCCCCAGCGCCTCAATGGGTACACCGGCGGCGATCTTGCCCAGCAGCGGCAGTTCGCGGCCTTCGTCATTGGCGGGTTTGGACGCCGGGGCCGGGGCGGCGGGGCGGGTGCCTTCGACCACCTGCGGCACAAATGCCTGACGACCACGCGGCGGGGCGGCGGTCGTGGCCTGATCCGGCAGCTTGATCACCTCAAGGGCGCGGGCCCGGTGCGCAAGGCGGCGGATGAAGCCGCGTTCTTCAAGAGCGGTAATCAGCCGGTGGATCCCCGACTTCGACGCCAGATCCAGCGCCTCCTTCATCTCATCAAAGGACGGAGATACCCCCGTCTCCTTGATGCGTTCATGAATGAACATCAGAAGTTCGCGTTGTTTGGTCGTCAGCATAGGTCCACCCGCTGCAAAAGTTTGTCCCCGGACATGGCAATATTTAGCGCATGAATGGTGAACAAGTCATGAACTTGTGCAAAGTGTTCTGTATGCGTTCTTGAGTCTTGTCAAGCGGGCGTGAGCAGATTCTTCGCCGCCTGAGTGACGTCGCCCTGCCGCATCAGGCTTTCGCCGACCAGCATGGCCGTGGCCCCGGTTTTTTCGAGCCGCGCCACGTCCTGCGGCGTGAAGATACCGCTTTCGGCGACCAGAACGTGCTGCGGTCCGACCATCGCCGACAGGTCTTCGGTTGTTTTCAGATCGACGTCAAAAGTTCTTAAGTTTCGGTTGTTTATACCGATCAGCGGAGAGGCGAGCTTAAGCGCGCGCTCCATCTCAGGCGCGTCGTGTACTTCGACCAGGGCGTCCATGCCATAGGCATGGGCCGCCGCGATCAGATCGGCAGCGACGGCGTCGTCGATCATGGCCATAATCACCAGAATGGCGTCGGCCCCAAGGCTGCGTGACTCGGCGACCTGCCACACATCGACAAGAAATTCTTTGCGGATGCAGGGCAGGGTGACGGCGTTGCGGGCTGCCACAAAGTGCGATTCGTGCCCCATAAAGCTGGGCGCATCGGTCAGGATCGACAGACAAGACGCTCCGCCGGCCTGATAGGCCGCCGCCAATTTAGCCGGTTCGAAATCCTCACGAATCAGACCTTTGGAGGGACTGGCCTTTTTGACCTCGGCGATCAACGACAGACTGCGCGGCTGTTTGTGGGCCACCAGCGCGCGTTGAAAGCCGCGCGGTGCGCTGACGTCCTTGATGCGTGCCTCCAGAGTCGCCAGAGACGCCGCAGGCTTGCGTTCGGCGACTTCCGTGCGCTTGTAGGTGGCAATCTTTTCCAGAATATCGGACATGATTTAGCTGTTCGTGAGGGTGACGAGTTGGTCAAGCGCGGCCAGGGCCTTGCCGTTATCGAGGCTGGCGGCGGCGTGATCCAGCCCTTCGCGCAGGGTCTCAACCGCCCCACCGACCAGGAAGGCCGCTGCGGCATTGAGCATGACGATATCGCGATAGGGGCCTTTTTCGCCCTCCAGCAACCGACGTAAGGCCGTGGCATTGTGCTCGGGTGCACCGCCCGTGATGTCAGCCAGCGCCGCACGCGGCAGGCCCACGGCTTCGGGGGTGATGGTGAACAGGCGCAACTTGCCGTCCTTCCATTCCGCCACCTCGGTTTCGCCCGTGGTGGTCAGTTCGTCGAGACCGGAGCCGTGCACGACCCAGGCGTGAACGGCCTCAAGCTGACCCAAGGCCTTGCCAATCGGCTCGATAAAGCGCGGGGAGGGTACGCCCACCACCTGACGGCGCGCGCCGGCAGGATTGGTGAGGGGGCCCAACAGGTTGAAAATAGTGCGGAAACCGAGCTGCTGACGGATTGGGGAGACGTGTTTCATCGCCCCATGATGCGCTACGGCGAACAGGAAGCAGATACCGGCTTCGTCCAGCGCCTTGCGCTGCTGCTCCGGCGTGGCGTCGATATTGACGCCCAGTGCCGCCAATACATCGGCCGTGCCGGATTTTGAGGTGATGGCACGGTTACCGTGCTTGGCGACCTTCAGGCCACCGCCGGCGGCTACGAAGCCCACGGCTGTGGATATGTTGAGCGTGTGCAGCCCATCGCCGCCGGTGCCGCAGACATCCACCGTATCATAGGGATGGTCGAGCGTTTTGGCCGCCGCCCGCATGGCGCGGGCGCACGCAGCGATTTCGCCGACAGTTTCGCCGCGCAGGCGGATGGCGGTCACGGCGGCGGCCACCTGAGCCGGGGTCGGTTCGCCGCGCAGGCAGGCGGAAAAGAAGATTTCAGCGTCGGCGTCAGACAGGGTTTGACCGTCCGCCAGCTTGGCCAGCAAGGGTTTAAAGGCGTCAGACATAGAGGTTGTGGCTCTCGATACCGGCCAGTCGCAGGAAGTTGGCCAGAATCTGATGACCGCCTTCGGTGGCGATGGATTCCGGATGGAACTGCACGCCGTGGATGGGGCGAGTGCGGTGCTGAACGCCCATGATTTCGCCGTCTTCGGTCCAGGCGGTGACGATCAGGTCGTCCGGCAGGGTTTCGCGCTTGATGGCCAGCGAGTGATAGCGCGTCGCCGTGAACGGATTGGGCAGGTCCTTGAACAGGCCGATGTCTTTGTGATGGATCTGGCTGGTCTTGCCATGCATCAGCGTCTTGGCGCGGATGACGTCGCCACCATAGGCCTGACCGATCGACTGATGCCCCAGACAGACGCCAAAGATCGGCAAGTCTTCGGGCGCAGCGCGCAGCAGCGGCAGGCAGATGCCCGCCTGATCCGGCGCACATGGTCCGGGCGACAGCAGAACCGCCTTGGGTTTCAGCGCCAGCGCGTCCTGAACGCTCAGCGCGTCGTTGCGGTACACCTGCGTTTCCGCGCCCAGTTCCGCCAGATAGTGCACCAGATTATAGGTGAAGCTGTCGTAATTATCGATGACAAGGATCATGGCCAACTCCCATGCAAGCGATATAGGCAAAGGCGGCGCAAAAACCAAACGGAAATGGCTCAACGCCCGGACGTTTCAACGGTTTCACGCCTGAGTACGTTTAAATTTCCCATAAGATTTATTATGCGATATTTGACTCATGATAGGGGGGACTCTATTTTGAAGTGCGAATGATCAACCAAATCAGTCGCCTCTTCAAAAGCGAGATATAACATTGGGCCATCATTACCGCCACATCGACATGGCTGAGCGTCGCCAGATTATGAAGCTTCTGGAGCGCAAGGTTCCGTTGTCGCAGATCGCAAAGATGGTTGGACGCCATCAGTCGACGATTTATCGTGAACTGCGCCGCAATTTTTTCCGGGATAAGTACCCGGAATTTTCAGGCTGGTTTCCGTGGACAGCCAGCGAACTTGCCCGCAAGCGGCGGTTTAAACAGCGCAAGCTTGAACGTAATCGTACCCTCCGGGCTTATATCATCGAAAAGCTTCAGCAACACTGGTCACCAGAGCAAATCGCTGGAAGTCTGAAACTTCATCCAAGGCTCGAAGCCCAGACTGGACGTGTTTGCTCCGAGACGATCTATCGGTTTGTCTATGATCGCAGCAACCGTGACATGGCGCTATATACGCTTCTTGCCAAACGAAGACGTAAACGACGTGGATTGCGGGGGCGAAAACCACGCGGCTCCCATATTCCGTTGTATTGCAACATAAATAAGCGGCCTGAAGATATCGCTAATCGCGAGACCTTCGGTCACTGGGAAGCGGATCTCGTGATTTTCCGCCGTGAATACGGCAAGGCAAATATTACCAGTCTGCTGGAACGAAAGAGCCGCTATCACATTGTCATACGCAACAAGGACCGTCACTCGGTCGGTGTACTTGGTGCGATTGAACAATCTTTACGGGCCCTTCCAGCACAAGGCCGGCAGACCATTACTTTTGACCGCGGAACTGAGTTTATGGCCTGGCGCAGCCTCCATCAAACGTCTGGCATCAAAAGCTACTTCTGCGACACCGCCTCTCCCTATCAGAAAGGTTCTGTTGAAAATGCCAATGGTCGCCTCAGGCGCTATCTACCATTGGAAACGAACCTGGCCATCGTCGAGGACGCGAAACTGTCCGAAATGGCTCGGCGGATGAACAATACGCCCCGCCAGTGTCTAGGTTACCGGACACCGAGTGAGGTGTTTCAGGCCGAACTGGCGCAGTTACCCCTGCCCTGATAAGATAAACCGACCATTCGCACTTCAGGTAGAGATCACAATAGATGGGCAGGCTATGCGGCCCGCCTTCCGGTCTATTTCAGCGTCAGTTCGTATTCGGGCGTCAGTCGGATCGCGTCGATGCGCGCCACCTGACCCTCTGTGAATTGTGGTTTCACACTGGCGTCGAAATAGACTTTTGAATCTTCGCGCAACGGCATGACGCTGAGCGTCAGTGGCTGCGTCAGCTTGTCGGCATAACGCTTGAGCCCAATACGCCATGTCCGCCCGATATAGTATTCGTCGTCGAGCATCTGCGGCCCTGAAAACAGCCTTGCCACATCGCCCTGATAATCGACATCCAGATAGACGTCGGATACCCCTTTCAGTGCGTCCTTGGGCACCTTCACCGTCCACGCGGCCGAAGCCCCAAAGCTCTCCGGTTCAGGCACGACGGGTGTGTTTCGCGGCCCCCAGGTCTTCAGCGGCGGTGCCTTGCCGGCCGGGCGCAGAAGCTGCCATTCAGCGGTGAGTTTGACCTCTGGCGCCGTGGCTGACCAGCTTTGAAACAGGCCCTTTGATGCTTCACGTTTTAGTTTCAGATTTGCAGAAAAATTATCTGATAAATATGGATAAATCTCAAATTTGAATTGCGATCCGGTTTGCCGGAACGTCGCGCCACCCTCGGCGTTTCCAAAGACGTGTGCGGCGCTGAGGATCAGATGCGGACGGCCCTGCACGGTCACGGTAGTCAGGCTTTGCGCCTGAGCTTCGCTGAGCAGCAGCAGGCGTGCGGTCTTGCCGTTTGTGCCGGTGACGGTAACGATGCGCCCGGTGTCAGGCAGTAATCGTATCTGCACCCCCTGCGGGGTCTTTTTGGCCCCCGCAACGGTACGCACGGCTTTCGCTTCAAAGACAAATTCCGGCTCGATCTGACCCGTCGCGGCGAACACATAAAGATCGCCCTTCCCGTCATCAAACTTCGTCACCGGCTGGGCCGTGGCCCAAAGGAGATTGATGCCGGACAGGTCGAAATGGACGGGCCAGATAAAGGCGGCGCCCTCTTCGACTGTCACGCCTTTGGACGGCAGGGTCAGGGTTTCGCCGCTGAGTTTCACCTCAAAACGCGTATCCAGATGCGCGGGCGTGGCGTACTGGCGCACGTGATTATTGACGAAGACAAAACCCGACTGACCATCGCCTCGGAACGCCCAGCGCAGGGTTTTCAGATCATCGGCGGCTGCCGGTTTTATCTCAGGGGCGTAACCGCTCATCGGGGCCAGACGATCTCCGAAGGCCTGAAGGAAGGCGTGAATGGGTTTGAGTTTATTCAGGACCGGGTGCGCCTGACCATACTGACCCAGAGGGGCCTGAAAATCGTAGCCGAGCTTAGGCACATCGTTGTACCCGCCGCTGGCCATGCTTTCGTCGCGTGACGGCGACCCCGGCGGGTTCTGCCCGCCCTGAAACATATAATAGCCCAGAAGATTGACACCTGAGCCGACCTTGGTGATCACCATGTCGGCGATATCGTCAGGGCTGATCAAAGGACGGCGACGATACATTTGCGGCACGCCCCCACCATATTCCGCGCCAAAGAAGGGCGTGATGTCACTGTCGCGCGCACCGTCATCCTGTGTTGAGGTGCGCCCCTGCGCCCCCAGACCCTTCTCATTACGCACGCCAAACTGAAACAGATAGCTCGACTTGGGCGGCAGGATGCCCGCAGAAGCCGACCATGGTTCATCGACATAGGTGCCGAAGACGGGGATCACTTCTCCGCGCGGAAAGACCGCATTGTCCCAGCCGGTGACCGTGTACAGCGGCACATCAAAGCCATGTGCGCGCAACATCTCCTTCAATCGGGAAATGTGATCGGGTCCCTGAAGCGGCCCGGTGCGGTTATATTCGTTCTCGATCTGAATGCCGATAACGGGGCCGCCGTCCTTCCACAAAAGCCCCCTCGCCTGTTCGGCCACCTGTTCGAAGAAGGCATCGACATAGCCAAGATAGGTCGGGTCGTTACTGCGCGTCGGGACGGAATCGACCACCCAGTCCGGAATGCCGCCAAAGCGCACTTCCGCATGGGCCCAGGGGCCGGGACGCAGATAGACATAGAGGCCGTGTTTCTGCGCCAACTGTATGAATTTACGAAGGTTTCGGTTCCCGCTCCAATCAAAGCTGCCGGGGCGTTCCTCGTGGTGCTGCCATATGACATAGGTGGCGACGACGGTGACGCCCGCCGCCCTCATCTTGAGGAGTTGTTCTTCCCAGTATTGTTCCGGAAAACGGGTATAATGAAACTCGCCCATAACCGGCAAAACGGGTTTGCCATTGAGCGTAAGGTAGCGATCATTGACGCTGATGACCTGCCCCGAAGGCGACAGGCCGGTCCCCATTTTCAACAGACCTTCACGCGGTGCCGGAGGCGCCATCTGCGCATCGACCCGCACGGTTTCCGCCGAAGCGACACTGCACAGCAGGCTCAGCACCGCGGTCGAGGCGGCCAGAAGATTTCCGTTCATTGGCATTTCCCTTTTTGATTGGGAAATTTGTACGACAATAAGCCGTGCCCGCCAAGCGCTGTATCGAAAAATCTATGCCCGGCCCGTCATCTGCTCATAGCGGCCCAAGGCCTGATCCGAGAGCTTGACCTTTAGGTGGATATGACCGGTTTCGTCATCAAACCGATCCAGCACGCGGCCCTGAGTGTACAGAAAGGCCAGAAGCTGACCGTCCTGCGGCGCCAGTTCGACGTCGATTTCGGTGCCTGCCTCATCCACCTTGAGCGCGATGTCGCTGAGGAGTTTTTCAATCCCCTCACCCGTGATCGCCGACACCATGATCGGCTTGTTCATGGCGCGATCCAGCACGGCACGGCTGTAGAGGATGTCGCGAGCTTCTTCGTCCAGCAGATCGATCTTGTTCCACACCTCGATCAGACGCGATTTATCGAGGTCCGGATGGATATGGGTCAGCACCTGCATCACGTCCTGCGCCTGCGCGTCGCTTTCCGGATTTGACATGTCGCGCACGTGCAGGATCAGATCGGCTTCCAGCACCTCTTCCAGCGTGGCGCGGAAGGCGGCGACCAGTTCGTGCGGCAGATCGGAGATAAAGCCCACCGTATCGGAAATAATAGCCGCCCGCCCGCCCGGCAGTTTCAGGGTGCGCAGCGTCGTGTCGAGTGTGGCGAACAGCATGTCCTTGGCCAGCACTTCGGCGCGAGTCAGGTGATTGAACAGGGTCGATTTGCCAGCATTGGTATAGCCGACCAGCGCCACAATCGGGTACGGCACCTTCTTGCGCGCGCTGCGGTGCAGGCTGCGGGTGCGGCGCACCTCGTCCAGTTCCCCCTTGAGCAGCTTGATCTTGTCGGCGATCATACGGCGGTCGAGTTCGATCTGGGTTTCGCCGGGCCCGCCGGTCGTACCGGTGGCGCGCTGACGCTCAAGGTGGGTCCAGGTCCGCACCAGCCGCGAGCGTTCGTATTCCAGCCGCGCCAGTTCAACCTGAAGCTTGCCTTCGCGTGTGCGGGCGCGACGGCCGAAGATTTCGAGGATCAGGCCCGTGCGGTCGATGACCTTGCGTTCCCAGGCTTTTTCGAGATTGCGCTGCTGGATCGGCGTCAGGGTGGTGTTGACGATGACGAGATCGGCTTCGACCTCTTCGCACAGGGCAACAATCTCCTCGACCTTGCCGGAACCGAAAAGCGTGGCCGGGTTGGGCTTGCGCACCCGTGCGGTGTCAGCAGCGACAATTTCAAGGTCGAGTGCGATGGCCAGACCGGCGGCTTCGTCCAGACGCGATTCATCATAGCGCCGTGCCGCAGGCACGCCCTGGGGCTGACGCGGCGAAGACGGCGCGTGCGGAGCGGCCATGTCGGGGTCGATGATGACCGCCCGCTGAGTTTCCGGCGTGCGGTTTACAAATTTGGTGCTCAAAAGAGTCCTTTGGACGACAAGACGCACATCCCAAAAAGTGTAAGCGGTTTTTGGATCAGATGTGCGTCAAAGCGAAGAGATCAAGGCGTGATCCGATCAGTGATCGGAGCGCGACTTAATCGTCCGAGTCTTCTTCCTGCTCATACAACTGCACCGGCGCAGCAGGCATGATGGTCGAGATCGCGTGCTTATAGACCAGTTGCGACTGACCGTCGCGGCGCAGCAGCACGCAGAAATTATCAAACCAGCTGACGATGCCCTGAAGCTTGACGCCGTTGATCAGGAAGATGGTGAGAGGCGTTTTGGATTTACGAACGCTGTTGAGGAACGTGTCCTGCAGGTTTTGTTTCTTTTCGTGGGACATTTAGTCGCCCTTCTTGTTAGACATTGCGAGCCCAAAACGGGCTTCACACACAGACATAAGCAAAAGTCACGAAATCACAACGCACAGGCGCACATAATTTCGTGAAGTATCATAGGCGACAATCGGGGGACAATTCAACCGAACACTACATAACATAATATTTCGGTGGAATTCCAAACCTTTACAGGTCAATACCAGCGGAACGCCGCGCCCGCTGGATATAGGCCTCACGCAGCCGCAGCGACAATTCGCCCGGCACACCATCACCGATCAGCGAATCGTCAATCTGTACGATGGGCATAACGAAGGTCGAGGCCGCCGACAGGAACGCCTCTTTGGCGCGTTTGGCTTCCTCCAGCGTGAAAGCGCCTTCGGAGACATCCACACCCTCTGCCCGCAGGATGTCGAGCAGGCTGATGCGCGTCACGCCCGGCAGGATATTGGCGCGCAGGCTACGCGTCTTCACCTCGCCCTCTGCGGTGACGATATAGACATTGGCCGACCCGCCTTCGGTCACAAAACCTTCGGCATCAACAAAGATCACATCGGAAGCCCCCACCTCACGTGCCGCCTGTTTGGCCAGCACATTGGGCAGCAACCCGACCGTCTTGATATCGCAGCGCCCCCAGCGGTTGTCGGGGGCCGAGACCACACGGATGCCCTTGCGCGCCTTCACTTCGGCCGCCTGACGGTCCACCGGCTTGGCGGTGATAACCAGAGCCGGTTTGACCGGCTCCGTCGGGAAGACGTGGTCGCGCGGGGCCACGCCGCGGCTCACCTGAAGATAGACCAGACCCTCACTGATGCGATTATGACGAATGACCTCGTTCAGCACCACCACCAGAGAGGCGCGCGGCATCGGCATGGCGATATGCAACTCGCGCAAACTCCGCTCCAGCCGGTTGAGATGCCCCGCCAGATCGGCCAGTTGCCCGCCAAACACCGACCACACCTCATAGACGGCGTCGGCAAACTGATAGCCGCGATCCTCAATATGCACGGCAGCATCGACATGGCGCACATAGGCACCGTTCACATAGGCAATACGGGACATGGTAATCTCAATAAACCGGAACGCCTCAAAGAGACTCAGGCTCGCAAAAAGAAAAAAGACTCAAGGGGCCGCAGGCCCCCAAAAAAACACAAAAAACTCAAGGGGCCGCAGGCCCCTTGCCCCCCTTAACTGTTCAGCCACGAACGTCAAGGCTGAGCACACGGTTAGGGCACGAGCCCCCTCGCCTTACACCTCTTCGTCCTCAACGCCGCGAATATGGGCCAGACCCAGCGACTTCAGCTTGCGGTGCAGGGCCGAGCGCTCCATGCCGATAAAGTTCGCAGTCCGCGAAATATTGCCGCCGAAGCGCACGATTTGCGACGACAGGTATTCGCGCTCAAACACTTCGCGGGCGTCACGCAGCGGCAGGGCAATGATCCGCTCCGGGCGGATGGCCCCGGCCACGGCTGATTCCACCACCTCAGCCGGCAGCATCTGCGCCGTGATCGGCTCGGACGGATCGCCGGAGGCCAGGATCAGCAGGCGCTCGATATTATTGCGCAGTTGGCGGACATTGCCCGGCCATTCGTGCACCTGAAGCGTCGCCATAGCGTCTTCTGACAGGGTCCGCTTGGGCAGGCCCTGAGCACGCGAAATGCGCTCGATGAAGTAGTTGACCAGTTCGGCAATATCGCTGCGGCGTTCAGACAGGCCGGGGACGCGCACCGGCACCACATTGAGGCGGTGGAACAGGTCTTCGCGGAAACGCCCGGCGGCGATTTCCTGCGTCAGATCCTTGGAGGTCGAGGAAATGACGCGCACATCGACCTGCACGTCATTGACGCCGCCAACGCGCACGAAGCGCTGTTCGACCAACACCCGCAGGATGCGGCTTTGCGACTCCATCGGCATGTCGGCCACTTCGTCGAGGAACAGGGTGCCGCCGTGCGCGCGCTCAAACACGCCGATCTTGCGCGGGCGGCCCTCTTCGCCCTCTTCACCGAACAGTTCGACGTCAAGACGCTCCGGTGTTACTCCGGCGGACGAGATAGGCACAAATTCGCAGCGCGCGCGGGGGCTGGCTTCGTGGATCATGCGCGCCACCAGTTCCTTGCCCGACCCGGCGGGCCCGGAGATCATTATGCGCGAATTGGCCGGCGCGACCTTGGCGATGGTGGTGCGCAGAAGCTGCGCCGCCGCCGAATTGCCGATTAAGCCATCCGGAACCACGGCCTGACCGCGCAGGCGGCGGTTTTCACGGCGCAAAGACGCCAGTTCAAGCGCTCTCTGAACCACCATGATCAAGCGCTCGGTTTTAAACGGCTTTTCGATAAAGTCGTAAGCGCCGCGCTTGATGGCCGAGACGGCGGTTTCGATGGTGCCGTGGCCCGAAATCATGATGGCCGGAATATCCGGGTCCAGTTCGCGGATGACATCGAGCAGTTCCAGCCCGTCCAGCCCGCCGCCCTGCATCCAGATGTCGAGCACGCACAAGGACGGTTTGCGCGCCTTGATCGCCCGTAACGCCGCGCCAGAGTCGGCGGCCGTTCTGACCGAATAGCCTTCGTCTTCGAGGATGCCCGCGATCAGTTCGCGGATATCGGCCTCGTCATCGACCACCAGAATATCTACGCCAGATGATACCTTCATCACACCCTCATCAGTCTTGCCCCGCTATCGGGAGCTTCATTGGTTTGAGCCGGAGCCTGGGTCTTGGGTAACCGCAATATGGCCCGTGCCCCGCTCAGATGGACGGCGTCCGCCAGATAGAATTCGCCGCCATGATCTTCGAGAATACGCTTGACGATGGCGAGGCCGAGCCCCGTCCCCTTTTCGCGCGTGGTTACATAGGGTTCGGTCAGACGGTCGCGGTCCTTATCCGGCAAACCGATACCGTCATCCTCGATTTCGATCGTCAGGAACCCGTCGCTCAGGTGCATTTCAACCCGCATCTGACCGCCCTCACCGCCGCCATTGGCCATATGGCGTGAGACGATCGCCTCTCCGCCATTTTTGAGCACATTGCCCAGCGCCTGCGACAGAAGGCGACCGTCGCAGACGACTGTGACTTCCGGCAACGGCTCGACAATGTCGATCTGCACATCCGGCTTGGCCACGCGCTGCGAAAAGACCATCTGGCGCACAAGTTCCGCCGCGTCTTCTTCGGCAAAGTTCGGGACTGGCATCCGCGCAAAAGCCGAAAACTCATCGACCATGCGCCCTATATCGCCCACCTGCCGTACAATCGTGTCGGTCAGGCGATCGAAGGTTTCGCCATCGGTTTCGATCTGTGAGCGGTATTTGCGCTTCAGACGTTCCGCCGACAACTGGATCGGTGTCAGGGGATTTTTGATCTCATGCGCGATGCGGCGCGCCACATCCTTCCAGGCGGCGTTGCGCTGGGCGGCCACAAGGCGTGTGATGTCGTCGAAGGTCAGAACCGCGCCGCCCGTATCCAGCGATGAGGCGCGCACGCGCACGCGGCGCGTATCGCCCTTGCGCACCAGATCGACCTCGGCTTCCTCGACCTTGTGCGGCGTTACCTTGTCGAGAAGCTCGCAGATTTCCGGGGCCAGTTCGCGGATATGCTGCCCGAAAGACTCTTCGGTGGGGATCGACAGGAAGTGAGCGGCGTGCCGGTTGATGGCCGAAATCTGCTCGTTTTCGTCGATACCGATAATGCCCGCCGAAATTTCCGACAGCACGGTTTCGATGAAGCGGCGGCGTTCCTCCGCCTCTTCATTGGCCGATTTCAGCGCTGCCTGCTGGCTTTGCAGGTCGCTGGTCATGCGGTTGAAGGCGCGCGACAGGACGGCGATGTCTTCGGACTGCTTGTCGGTCATGACGCGCGCATTGAGGTCGCCCGACGCCACCTTGTCCGCCGCCTGCACCAGCCGGGCGACGGGCACGGCGATGGAGTCCGCCGCCGAGGTGCCGACCCAGATGGCGCCGATCAGGACCAGCAGCACGGTCTCCATATAGGCCAGCGCAAACACGCCCTGCACGCGGACCGAATTGCGGGCGGATTCCCGAAGCGCATCAATAGCTTCCTTGGCACTTTGCACCTTGGGCACGATGCCGGGCGTCAGGGTTTTGACCGCATAAAGCTTGGCCCCGTTGTAACCCTGAAGCGGATAGATCATGCGGATCGTGTCCGGTGCCGCAAACAGACCGCCGCCGATATCGCCTTCATTGGCTGTATCTATGGCCACCTGATTGGGCGCCAGAAAGGGCGGTGCACCGGGGTTTTCCGCCCGCGCCAGCACCTGCCCGCTGTCGTCGATAATATAGACCGCCGCCAGTTCCCCGCGGATCGAGATCAGTTCACGCAGGGCCTGCGAAAAGCTGAGGCGCTCCGAAAACATACGGATCAGTTCCGGGCGTTGCAGATCACGCGCGATGTCGGTCAGCGTATCGCGCGCCGTATTGGTCTGGGTTTCGATAAAGGCGGCCCCGATGTCGGCGCTGTTTTCCACCGACGACTGCACCCGCGCTGAAAACCACGTTTCCACGCCGCGATTGACCAGCACACCGAAGAAAAGGGCCACGACGAAGGCCGGCGTCACCGCCGCCAGAGCGAACAGAGTTACAAAGCGCACATGCAGGCGCGTTCCCGCATCCTTGGCCCGTGAGCGCGCCAGTTGCAGCACCCGTCGCAATACGAAGAAGCTCAGGCCCAGCAGCAGCGCCAGATTCAGACAGACAAGGCTGAACAGAAAGACGCTCGAGGGCCCCAGCGGCCCGGCGCCGGGCGCCGCAATGATGATCCAGATGATGAAGGCCGTCATCAGGGCCGACAGGCCATAGGCACTGACCATAGCCAGACGGCCACGGCTGGCATTTTTCAGCCCCCGCGTCATTCGGGCCCACGAAAGGCCGAAGCGCCGTTTGATACCTGTGTCTTTCAAAACCCGGCTTTCCAGATGCCACAATGGAGCGCAATCCGATAAAGTGGGCACCACTTTATGGATAAATTGCGCGTTCAAACAAACCTCAGAGCGTGCTGAGTTTGTGTGCTAAGGCAGTACGCTCTGAGGGTGGCATTTGTGCACTACTGTGTCCAAATATCAACATCGATGTTGCAGGAATGCGGCGAATTTGCCGACACGCGATCACGAAATGTTTTCGGATTCCCCTAAACGGGTATCACACAAACAGGGCGCTCAACTCCCGTTCGATGAGCGCGGGATCGTCCAGACGGCATAGCCGTGCCTTATCCTGACGCCGAGTCGCCGGGTCTTCGCTATAATCGCCAGCTTCAATATACCAGCCCAGATGCTTCTTGAACATTTTGAGGCCCAGACCGTCGCCATAGAAGCCGAGACTGTCGTGCATATGTTCGAGGATCAGTTCCAGACGCGCCGATCCGGTTGGCTCAGGCGGATTTTCGCCGCTCAACGCCGCATCGAGTTGCGCCGCCAGCCACGGACGTCCATAGACGCCGCGCCCGATCATCAGGCCATCGGCTCCGGATTGGGTCAGAGCCTCGCGCGCTGTGTCACCATCAGTAATGTCGCCATTCACGATGACGGGGATGGACACCGCGGCCTTGACCTGCCGCACAAAGGCCCAGTCGGCCTCCCCTTTGTAAAACTGCTGGCGCGTGCGACCATGCACCGTCACCGCCTGCACCCCGATGGCCTCAGCCCGGCGTGCCAGTTCCGGGGCATTACGGCTGTGGTCGTCCCAGCCCATCCGCATCTTGACCGTCACCGGTCGCGAGGTCGCGCTGACGGCCGCCTCCATCAGGCGGCTGGCGGCATCGAGGTCGCGCATCAAGGCCGATCCACACAGCACGCCAGTCACCTCCTTGGCCGGGCAACCAAAGTTGAGATCGACAATATGCGCGCCCGACGCTTCGGCCAGAGCCGCACCGCGTGCGATAAAGTCCGGGTCCTTGCCGATCAGTTGCACGATCTTCAGGCCAGCATGTTCCCCCAGAGCGAATTTGCGCACCACGTCCGGACGCCCGCGCTCCAGCTCGGCGCAGGCCACCATCTCGGTGGCCGCATAGGCAGCCCCCAGCTTCGACGCCATGCGGCGGAACGGCAGATCAGACACGCCGGTCATAGGCGCGATCAGGGCGCGCCCGGCAATCTCCACATCTCCGATCCTAAGACTGTGCGTCATCATGGGCGCGAAATAACCGCGAAGCCCTCTTTACGCAATGGGCGACGTCCGATTAAGACAAAGCCATGAGTTTCAATGCGATCATCGTTGCCGGCGGTTCGGGTCAGAGATCAGGCGGCAAAAAGCAATGGATGCCGTTGCGCGGCAAGCCTGTCCTAAACTGGTCAATCGAAGCCTTTGCCCGTGCCGGAGCCGCCGACATCGTGGTGGTGGTACCGCGTGACGACCTTGATCACGCCACCCTGACGCTTCAGGGGCTGGAGCGGGTGCGCGTCGTGCCGGGCGGTGCCACGCGCGCCCTTTCGGTGCAAAGCGGCCTCAACGCCTTGCACGAAACCGCTGCGCCGGATGATCTCGTGCTGATCCACGATGCGGCGCGGCCCCTGCTGAGCGTCGATCTGATTGAAGCGCTGGTGACTCGGCTGCATACGGCGCGCGCCGCCATTCTGGCTGTACCGGTCACCGACTCGCTGAAGCGTGCCGAAGATGGCCGCATCATTGACGCGCCGTCGCGTAACGGCCTGTGGCGCGCCCAGACCCCTCAGGCCTTCCGCCTGAAAGACATAGCCGACGCCTATGCCCAGTGGACGGGTGAGGTCGAGGCCACTGATGAGGCCATGGTGGCCGCCGCCGCCGGGATCAGGGTTGAGATCGTCGAAGGGGCGCAGCGGCTTCAAAAACTCACCTATCCCGAAGATTTTGCCGTGCTGGAGGCCTTTATGCCCGCTCAACAGATGCGTATCGGTCAGGGCTTTGACGCCCACCGCTGGGGGCCTGGCGAAAGCGTGTGGCTGTGCGGCGTGGAGATCACCCACGATCAGACCCTGATCGGCCATTCCGATGCCGATGCTGGCCTGCACGCCCTGACCGATGCTCTTCTGGGGGCAGCGGGATTGGGTGATATCGGTGATCACTTCCCGCCGACTGACCCGCAATGGAAGGGCGCGCCGTCTGACTTGTTTCTGCGTCATGCGGCCGAACTGATCCGCCAGCGCGGGGGTGAAATCGTCAATGCCGATGTGACCCTGATTTGCGAGCGCCCAAAGATCAAGCCGCATCGGGAGGTCATGCGTCAGAGGGTGGCCGACATTCTCGCGCTTGATGTGTCGCGAGTCAGCATCAAGGCCACAACCACTGAAAAAATGGGCTTCACCGGTCGCGAAGAAGGACTGGCCGCACAGGCGGTGTGCCTGATCACGCTGCCATCCTAATGCGGTGCACAATCACGAATTTTTAAACATTGTAACGGAAGATGCATTTTTATTATTATCAACAATTGTTTACCTGAAATTTTGCATGAAATGTAGCTAATGCTGCTATGCAAAATTTCAAATGACAACGCTCTGTAAATATGATGAATTGAAAACGTTCGGGGTGGGTTTGTTTTTAAAACCCATAATTTTATTCAATTTTTTAAGCTGTTCTTTTTTTGCGTTCCAACCTTCCCCACCCCGAACAGGCTTCCTAAAAATCCGTATCGATCATCATCTGATCATAGGCAGGGACGACACCGTCCGGTAGTTTCGCCCGCAATTCGTCGTAATCCATTTCCTGATGCAGATTGGTCAGCACGGCCAACTCAGGCTTGACGCGTGCGATCCATTCCAGCGCCAGATCGAGATGCGCGTGGGTCGGGTGCGGCGCATAGCGCAGGGCGTCCACAATCCAGACCTTCAGCCCGTAAAGCTGCGCAAAACTGTCCTCCGGCAGGTCGCTGATGTCGCTGGAATAGGCCACGTTCCCGATACGATAGCCGACGGAGCGGATAGGGCCGTGGATCTGATCGAAGGTGACGACCGGCACCTCGCCGCCCTCACCCGTCAGATGGAACCTCTCCCCGAAGGACGGCAGGGCCATCGGCGCACAGATCGGCGGATAGCCGAACTTTCCCGCAAAAATATAATCGAACCGGCTGAGCAGGGTCTGACGCGTCGCTTCGTCCATATAGCCCGGCACCTGCATTTTGCGCAAAAGCGCAAAGGCCCGCATGTCATCTATGCCGTGCGTCTGGTCGGCATGATCGTGCGTCCACAGCACGGCATCCAGATGATCAATGCCCGTCTGCATGATCTGGGTGCGAAAATCCGGAGACGTATCGACCACCACATTGGTTGCCTGATCCGGGGAAGACGGATCAAAGGCCTGAAACAGGGCCGAACAGCGGCTGCGGCGGTTCTTCGGGTTGTGCGGATCGCAGCGCCCCCAAAACCCATCGGCACGCGGCACGCCGGTCGAACAGCCTGAGCCCAGTATGGTGGTCCTCAACCGTCTCATGCGCGCGGGATCCGCTTGAACAGGGCGTAGAAGGCGTCAGTCGTCCGCGCGATCGTGTCTTGGCGCGTCCAGCCACGGATTTCCGCCAGCTTGTCATAGACATGCGTCACATAGGCCGGTTCGTTGCGCCGCCCGCGCATGGGAATGGGCGCCAGATAGGGGCAGTCGGTTTCGACGATGATGCGCTCCGCCGGCATGTCCGCAATAATGTCGCGCACGTCCTGCGCCGCCTTGAAGGTGGCAATGCCTGACACCGAGAAATAGGCCCCGATCCCGGCCGCCTTCTTCGCCAGCTCCGCCCCGGACGTATAGCAGTGCAGCAGAAAGGTGAACGGCCCTTTGGCGTGTTCGTAGGAAAGGATCTCCCACATTTCCGCATCGGCTTCGCGCGTGTGGACCACCAGCGGCAAGCCACTTTGGCGCGCCGCGTGGACATGGGTACGGAACACAGCCGCCTGAATGTCGCGCGGGCTGTAGTCATAGTGAAAATCCAGCCCGCATTCGCCGATACCGACCACCTTGGGCCGTTGCGCGAGCGTCAGCAGGTCGGCGACGTTGAGGTCCGGATTTTCCCTGGCCTCGTGCGGGTGCGTGCCCACCGTGGCCCAGATGTCCTGATGCGTCGTCAAACCATAGCAGGTTTCGAAATTCGACACCCGATCGCAGATATTGACCATCAGCCCCACCCCGGCCTCACGCGCCCGGTCGATCACCGCGTCACGGTCTTCGTCGTATTGCGGGGCGTGCAGATTGACGTGACTGTCGATAAGCATATTACCTTAAAGCCTTGATATCATTTACGATGGACCAGAAATATTCGCCGCGATCCAGATTGACGCCTTCGGTTTCGGCGACGACCGTGCTGAGCCTGACCCACAGCTCCGACCATTGCCGTCCACGCGCCGGCGCATCGGCGCTGAGCGCCCGCTCCTGCACACGGTCACTGAGCGCAGCAATAAATTGCGCGAACTTTTTGGGGCCGTCGATCTTCGAGGAATTCGTCTTGAACATCGTCATCAGTGGCAGCAGATCAAAACGCGCGGGCGGCGTATCCGACAACAGCCGTGCCGCCAACTCGTCCATCTCCAGTGCCCCCTCTTCCCACAGCCGCAACCCCTTGCCGGGTGAGCCCTTGGCCATCACCACCAGCCGTTCAAGCTGTTCGGGGCCAAGCTCGGCGCGCGCCGTGATAAAGCGCTGAACCGCCTCATCGTCCCAGGGCGAAAAGCCCAGACGTCGGCAGCGCGAGCGGATGGTGGCCAGCAGCTTGCCCGGCGAATGCGAGATGAGAAACAGCAAACCGCGTTCAGGTGGCTCCTCAAGAATCTTCAGCAAGGCATTGGCTGAATTAATATTCAGGTCATCGACGGCATCAACGATGCAGACGCGATAGGCCGAACGCGAGGGCGCCTTGGAAAAGAACTCTCCCACTTCGCGCACCGCATCGACGGTGATGTTCTTGCGCGTCTTGCCGTCCTTCTGCTCGCGTTCCAGCACCAGCAGGTCCGGGTGCGACTGCGCCACGATCAGGCGCCCATCCGGGTCCTCTTCGGACATGCCCAGAATGCCGAAGCCCCTGTCCCGCTGATGCCCCATCAGATAGCGCGCCGCGCGATAGGCAAAGGTCGCCTTGCCCACCCCTTCCGGCCCGCACAGCAGCCAGGCGTGATGCAACCGCCCGCGCGACAGCGCTTCGACAAAGGCCGTTTCCTGCGCTTCGCCCTGAATGAAATCAAAGACCTGACGCGGATGGGCGACGGCGGTATCGTCTTCGGTCACCGCCATCTCAGCTTCCCTTCAGTTCGGCAAAGCGATCCGACACCACGCGCCAGATATCGGCCCTGATGTCTTCAATCGCGCGGTCAGCGTCGATCAGGCGATAGCGCTCAGGATGAGCGGCGGCGCGCCTGCGGAAGCCCTCACGCAGGCGCTCGTGAAAGGCCAGCCCTTTGGACTCAAAGCGATTTTCGGCATCGCCGCGCGCCAGCGCCCGCTGCAAGCCCGCTTCCGGCGGCATATCCATCACGATGACCAGATCGGGCTGGGTGTCCCCCACCACGGCGGCGTCGATGCTTTCGATCAGGTCCGGCGTCACGCCACCGCCCGCCCCCTGATAGGCGCGGGTGGAATCGGAAAAGCGGTCGCAGACGATCCAAGCCCCGCGTTCCAGCGCCGGCCGGATCACCTGCTCCAGATGGTTGGCGCGCGCCGCATACATCATCAGGGTTTCAGACATCGGCGACCAGCGCCCGGCCTCACCGGTCACCAGCAGCTCGCGCAGCGCCTCCGCGCCGCTGGAACCACCCGGTTCGCGCGTCTGCACCACCTCAAGCCCCAGTTCGCGCAGATGCGCCACCAGCGCCTTCACCTGGGTGGATTTTCCGGCCCCCTCGCCGCCTTCGAATGTAATGAATCTACCGGTCATGTCTGCCGATACATCGGCCAAGCGCCGGGCTAAGACAAGGCTAAAATCAAAACCCGCCCAAATTACTCGTCGCGCGTCAGAATGGCGTCAAAATAGCCCGCCGCCAGCACCTTTTGCCGATAAAGCTCGGCCTTTTGCGCCCCCTCGAACGGCCCCAGCGTCACGACATAGAGCCCGCGCCGTTCATCGACCCGCGCGCGCAACTGGTCGCTGACCCGTTCAGCATTGGCGCGCTCGGAAAAGGCCCCGACCTGCACGCGATACCGCTGGCGATCCCCGTCCGAGGGCTCAGGCGATGCCGCGGCATAGGTTGGCCGTGCCCCCAGTTCCGCCGGACCCAGAAACTTGATACGCACCCGTGCCGTGCCGGTCTGATGCACGCCCAAGGCCTTGGCGGCCCCCTTCGACAGATCGAGCAGGCGCCCATCGACGAACGGCCCACGATCATTGAGCCTCAGCCGCAGGGTGCGGCCATTGTCGAGATTAGTCACCTCAATCACCGAGGGCAGCGGCCAGGTCTTATGCGCCGCCGACAGGGCATTGGGGTCAAAACGCTCGCCCGTCGCCGTCAGGCTGCCCGACTCGTGGCCGTACCAACTCGCTGTCCCTGTGAGCGTGTCGCCAATATCCGGCACATAGGGGCGATAGGTGTCGCCGCGCACCTTATAGGGCCGCAGGTTAGCGGCGCGATACTGCCCGTTCTTCACCACGTCCGGCCCGTCGCGCGTGCTCAGCTTCGGCCCGCCCGCACAGGCGGCCAGAAGCCAGAGGCTTGCCAAAACAAGCATTTGCACTGATCTCTTCGCAATCAGGTTCAATTGGGTGGACATGGGACGCCCCGCTCAACACATTCTGTGCCCAAACAGGGTAAAAAGAAATGGAAAAGGCTTGGTTAACCTGCCTAAAGATTAAGCCCCAGCGCAATCAGGGCCAGCGCCGCCGGAAGCGCCTGAATAAACAAAATCTTGCGGCTGGCCGTCGCCGCGCCATAGACCCCGGCCACCACGACGCAGATCAGAAAAAAGACCTTGAAGGCCTCAGCGTGCGGTCCCGGCACCAGCCCATAGATCAGACCGGCGGCCAGAAACCCGTTATAAAGCCCCTGATTGGCCGCCAAAGTCTTCGTCTGCGCCGCAAATTCGCGGCTGAGACCAAAGGCCTTCAACCCCGCCGGTTTCTGCCACAGAAACATCTCGAGGATCAGGATATAGATATGGATCAGCGCAACCAGCGCGGTCAGAACGGTGGCGATCATGGAAGCGTCCTCTTTTATGCCTAGCAGGGTATGCCGCATATAGCGAACGGGCAAGTGCCTGACGCACGGGCGAACAGGGTGGGATTGGCTCCGCTGCGCTCCGCCGAACCTTCGCTTCGCTTCGGTTACGAACCCCATTTCCCCGTGGGTTCGAGTCCCCACCCCCGACGATCATACACAAAGACCGGCCCTTTTGAGGCCGGTCTTTGTGTATGATGGCGGACAGGGTGGGATTCGAACCCACGGTAGGCTTCCACCTACGGCGGTTTTCAAGACCGCTGCCTTAAACCACTCGGCCACCTGTCCTTGCCTTTGAGCGGAATGCGCTTCTATCGTGACACTTGGCGATTGCCAAGAGCCTGTGGGGATAAATCCTCAGCCGTCAGCCAAAAACGTCCATTCATCGATTAAATATTTCAAAAATAATTATTACAGGTTAAGTTGCGTCCACCAAAAACAAACAGGAAGGATTCCCATGCCCGCGTCCCTTTCCCGCCGCAGCGCCCTGCTGGCTTCCCTCAGCCTCGGTGCCCTGACGATGGTCAGCCATGCCTC
Organism: Asticcacaulis sp. W401b; assembly: GCF_046503825.1. Lineage (NCBI taxonomy): Bacteria > Pseudomonadati > Pseudomonadota > Alphaproteobacteria > Caulobacterales > Caulobacteraceae > Asticcacaulis > Asticcacaulis sp. W401b. Next base: position 190,461 of record NZ_JBKFEE010000004.1, on the reverse strand, counting down.
GGCTGCCACCCCGACCGGTGATTTTGTTACCGTTCAAGGCCCGCATTTCAAACTCAAAGGCGAAACCTATCGCTTTGTCGGGGCCAATATCTGGTACGGTGCCTATCTGGGGGCCGATGCCGCCTTCGGTGACCGCAAGCGTCTTCAGAAGGAACTGGATGATCTCAAGGCGCTGGGGGTCACCAATCTGCGCGTTCTGGCCTCGTCTGAGCTGTCGCCGCTGAAAAACTCGCTCGATCCGGCCTTCCGCACGCGCGAAAACGGCAAATACAACGAAGACCTGCTGATCGGTCTGGATTACCTGCTGGTCGAAATGCACAAGCGCGGCATGAAGGCCGTGCTGTACCTGACCAACTTCTGGGAATGGTCGGGCGGCATGATGGCCTATCTCGACTACACGACCGGCCACTATATCAATAATGGCGACCCGGCCCACCCGTGGCCGGAGTTTGCCGATGTCGGCTCGCGATTCTATGCCAATGAAAAGGCCGTGGCCATGTACCACGACTATGTGCAGTTCCTGCTCAAGCGCACCAATTCGCTGACGAAAAAGCCGTATCGCGACGACGCCACCATCATGGCCTGGCAACTCAGCAACGAGCCGCGCCCCGGTGGCGGGCCTGAAATCGCCGCGCAGCACATGCCGGCCTATCTGGCGTGGATTTCATCGACGGCTAAACTGATCCGCTCGCTGGCGCCGCATCATCTGGTGTCGCTGGGTCATGAAGGTCTGATGGGCGTCGTCGGCAATGAAACATTCCTGATCGATGCGCATAAGGAGATCGACTACCTGACGGCGCACATCTGGCCGCAGAACTGGAGCTGGGTCGATGGCAAGGACCTGCCCGGCACTTTTGATGCCGGCGCGGCCAAGGTGCAAAAATATATCGACGACCATATCCGCATCGCCACGGCGATGAACAAGCCGCTGGTCTTCGAAGAATTCGGCTTCCCCAGAGATGAAGTGAAATATGAGCCGGGCACGCCAACCATCTGGAAAGACAAGTTTTATGGCATGATCTATAAGGCGGTCGAAGACGCGGTGAAAACCGGCGGGCCGGTGTCGGGGTCGAACTTCTGGGCCTGGGGCGGTGCGGGCCGCGCCCTGCATAAGGACTACTGGATGCTGCGGGGTGAAACCGCCTATGTCGGTGATCCGCCGCACGAGCCGCAGGGCTGGTACAGCGTCTTCAATACCGACACTTCGACGCAAGGCCTGATCCGTCAGCACGCCGAGCGGATCAAAAAGCTCAAAGTTTCCTGATGTGTTTTGTGAAAAGGCCGGGTTAACCCCCGGCCTTTTTTATGGTTTTATGGGGTTAACTGCAGGCCCCGCCGGTGCCGTCGCGCCGCCCAGGCCCGGCAAAACCGCCGTCTGGTAATCCGGCGGAATGACGAACCATTTGGCATCCTGAGCCCCCCTGGCATAGGCCACGACCTGAAACAGCGGGGCATTGCGCCCCTTCTGTGTCATCTGCATCAGGATGCCGTCGCTATTGGCGCAGGCCATGCCCGACTGATTAAGATAGCCGCTGAATTCCAGCGTGCGGCACGGTTGTCCGGCCATCAGGCTTGAGCCCACCGGACGCACCGTCGCGCGCGCTTCCAGCGTCGCCAGATCAAGCGGCAGAGGCAGCAGGGCCGCTTCACGGTTCAAGGGGAACAGCAGCGCGATGCGTTTACCGCCCGCCGACGTCAGATGGATCAGAACCCCCTTGTCGCGGTCGGCAATATAGGTCTGAGACACACCGCCGCTCAGCATATCCAGCCGCATTTTCGCCCCTGTCCGGCGCACCTCCACCGGCGTCTCAAACCCGGCCATGCGGATGCGGGCGAAGAAATCCGGCTCGGAGGACACCTGCGCGTTGGCGACCGGCGTCAGGGCCATCAGTGACAACAGAACGATCAGCCAGCGCATGGGGCGACTCCTCTATCCCGCTTGCATTTGCGCGGATTCGGCGGCATTGACCACGCCTTCTGCATGGGAAAGGCATTTTTGAGACCTCTGTGACCCCGACCGAGCCGCCTGCCCTGCTGATCGACGCCCGTGGCCATCGCTGCCCGGTACCGACCCTTCGCCTGCGTAAGGCCCTGTCCGAGCATCCTGACGCCGTCATCACCCTCCTGGCCGACGATCCGATGGCGCAGATCGACGTGCCGCACTTCTGCCAGCAGAACGGATTTCGCCTGATCGCCTCCGTCGCCGAAGACGCCCACAGGCGTTTTGTCGTCAGCGGTTAAACCTTTCCGGCGCGTTTACCTTTTGGCGAGACGAATCGTTTAGGCCTTTTCTACCGCTTGTTTGGCGGCCGGATATCCTGCGTGTCAGGGCCTGTATCTCAGGGAGTTTGAGTTGAATATTCAGGCGCGCGTCTTGCTGCTGGCGAAGGATCAGCAATGGCCTGAGCGGCTGGGGGCTGAGCTTGACCGGCTGGGCTGGCGCACCATTACGGCCTATCGCCCTGACGCGGCGCTGGCCTGTATCGGGGATCTTCAGATCGAGGCGGTTCTGGTCGATGCGGCCCATCCGGAGTGTTCGGCAAAGCTGGTGACCCAGTTGCGCGAAGCCTGCGCGCCGCGCCGCCTGCCCATTGTGCAGGTAACCCGCAATGGTCAATACGACATCCCCGAAGGCTGGGACATGGTCTATGACCGCGACGCCCACCCGCAGCAAATCCTCCTTGGCCTTGAGCACATGGTGCGCGCCAATGTCGCCGAAGAAGAATACGAGCTGCGGCGCGACACCCTGAACGCGCTGGGGCTGGACATACCGTCGCGCGACGATGACAAGCCGCTGGCCATACTTTCGGTAGGGCCGGCCGACCCGGATTTTCTGGCCCTTAGTCATACCCTACGCGCGCGGGGTGTGGACCTCTATGCCGCCTTCACCAGCTACTCAGCCTTTGATTATCTTCATGATAAGACGTTCGACGCCGTCGTCCTGTGGGGGCGTGAGTCCGTCGCGGAGGCCCTGTCGATCGCATCGGGTATGCGGCGTAATACCCGGCTCTACCACACGCCGGTATTCCTGCGTTTGCAGAAATCCGTCGATCTCGACCTGGGCGACGCCTTCCTGCGTGGCGTCAACGACGTCTCCGCGCCGGGCGCCAACGAAGCCGAAATCGCCGACCGGGTGCTGCGTCTGGCCCGCGCCTATCGTCGCCAGAGCAATACGCGGCAGGCGCTGGAGGCCGTCAACCACAGCCCATACATGGACAAAGGTACGGGGCTGTTTACCCGCGACCTGTTTGCCGCCCATCTGGCGCGTCTGGCCAAGGCGTCCAGCCAACGCAACCGGCCTTTGAGCGTCTGCGTGCTTAAAATCTCCGAAAATCCGGAAATTGCACAGGCCCGAATGCGCAAATCGCTTGAGCGCGCCATGCCTCAGATCGGGTCGATGATCTCGCGGCTGGTGCGCGCCGAAGACACGGCGGGCCGTTTGTCGGAAGAGGTGTTTGCTCTCGCCCTGCCCGCCACGCCCGAAGCCGCCGCGCGCCTGGTTGGGGAGCGGATCGGAGCCGTCATAAGCTGCACGGCGTTTGAATCCGGTAACGGTCGTTCGCCCTTTGTGGTCGAATTCGATGTCGGCGTAGCGGAACTGATCGACGGCGAACCCGTGGCCGAAGCCCTGACGCGCGCCGCTCAACAGATTCGCCCGTCTTCCGGGGATATGGATCAGGCGATTTAGCTTGCGGCTATGGCCGCCAGCCGCGTCATGATCTTTTCTGCAGCGGCCAGACGCCCCGCCGCGTCCGGCCATTCACCCCGTACCAGCAGCTTCTGATCCGGACGCAGTTTCCAATCCTGCGGATGCGCCTGAATGAGGCCAATCAGCCCCACCGGATTGCTGAACTGATCGTTTCGGAAGCTGATGACTGCGCCCTTCGGGCCGACATCAATCTTAGCGACATTGGCTTCGCGGCACAGGCCCTTGATGCCGACCACCTTCAGCAGTTGCTCTGCTTCTTCCGGAATCGGTCCGAAGCGGTCGATCAGTTCGGCAGCCAGCGCTTCGCGATCCTCGCGCTTTTCGGCCTCTGACACGCGGCGGTACAGGGACAGGCGGATATTGAGGTCCGGAATATAGTCTTCCGGGATCATGACGGCGGCGCCGGCATTGATCTGCGGCGACCAGCCCCGGTGATCCGTGGCCGGTTCATCGGCACGGCTGCGCAACTCATTCACAGCGTCTTCCAGCATCTGCTGATACAGCTCGACGCCGATTTCACGGATATGGCCAGACTGCTCATTGCCCAGCAGATTGCCGCCGCCACGGATATCCAGATCATGGCTGGCAAGCTGGAACCCAGCTCCCAAATTATCCAGAGATTGCAATACCTTCAAACGCTTTTCTGAGGCTTCACTTAAAATCTGATGCGGCTGGGTCGTCAGATAGGCAAAGGCGCGCGTCTTGGAGCGACCGACACGCCCGCGTATCTGATAAAGCTGCGCCAGACCAAACATGTCGGCGCGGTGGACGATCAGCGTATTGGCGGTCGGCACGTCCAGTCCGGACTCGACGATAGTGGTCGCCAGCAGCACATCGTACTGACCATCATAGAAGGCGGTCATGACTTCTTCGAGCTGGGTCGGGGTCATCTGACCGTGGCCGACGATAAACTTCACCTCCGGCACCTGCTCACGCAGAAAGCGTTCGAGGTCTGGCAGTTCTTTCAGGCGCGGCACCACATAATAGGCCTGTCCACCGCGATATTTTTCGCGCAGCAGGGCTTCGCGTATGCTGACGGCATCGAACGGCAGGACATAGGTGCGTACCGCCAGGCGATCCACCGGGGGCGTGGCGATGATGGACATTTCCCGAATGCCGGAAAGCGCCATCTGCAAGGTGCGCGGGATCGGCGTCGCCGACAGGGTCAGCATATGCACATCGGCACGGAAAGCCTTGAGCTTTTCCTTGTGCTTGACGCCGAAATGCTGCTCCTCATCGACGATAACAAGACCCAGATCCTTGAATCCGACCTGCTCGGACAGCAGGGCGTGCGTGCCGATCACAACCTCGACTTCGCCGTTTTTCAGGCCGTCGCGCGTCTCGTCCGCCTCCTTACGCGTTACCATGCGTGACAGATGGCGCACGCGGATCGGCCAGCCCTGAAAGCGTTGGCTGAAGGTCTTGAAATGCTGGCGCGCCAGAAGCGTCGTCGGGCAGATAATGGCCACCTGCTGCCCCGACATGGCCACCACAAAGGCCGCGCGCAAGGCCACCTCGGTCTTGCCAAAGCCGACATCGCCGCAGATGAGACGATCCATCGGATGCCCCTTCGACAGGTCGTCGAGCACATCGTGGATGGCGTTGAGCTGGTCTTCGGTTTCTTCGTAGGGGAATTGCGCACAGAATTCGTCGTAAAGCCCGGACGGCGGGTCGATCTGCTGACCCACCTTGAGCGCACGCGCCGCCGCGAGCTGGATCAGGCCATCGGCCATCTCACGCAGCTTTTCCTTGGCCTTCGCTTTGCGTGCCTGCCAGCTTGCCGAGCCCAGACGGTCCAGTTGCGCCGTGTCGGAATCCGCCCCATAGCGCGTCAGCAGGTCGATATTTTCGACCGGCAGGTACAGCTTGGCCTCGGCGGCGTATTGCAGTTCGAGGCAGGCGTGCGGGGCGTCATTGACGCTCAGCGTTTTCAGGCCCTCATAGCGCCCGATGCCGTGCTCGATATGCACCACCAGATCGCCTTGGGACAGGGATGAGGCTTCGGCCAGAAAATTGTTCGCACGCCGACGTTTACGCGGGCGAGCTAATCTATCACCTAAGATATCGGTTTCCGAAATAACCGCCAGGGTCTCGGTCTCAAACCCCTGATCGAGCGGCAAAACAGCGCGCTGGATCGGCTTGGCCTTGGTGCCGGCGACCCCGAAGCTCAGCGCGTCGGCATAGTCCTTGGCCAGCCGCGTCTTATCGAGCCCATGATCGGAGAGCATGGCTCCCAGACGATCAGACGAGCCTTCGGTCCACGAGGCGAACAGCACCCGCTTCCCGGCCTTCGACAGGGTCTTGGCGTGGTCAGCCACAGCCGTGAACAGGTTGACGCTATCCTGATGGCGTTCCGGCGCAAAACTGCGGCCCGGCCGCGCCCCCAGATCAACGGCTGAAGCATCATCGCGCTGAAAGGTCTCGAACTGACGCACGCGGCCCTTTTGCAGACCGCTCTGCCATTCGCTGTCGTCGAGATAGAGGCGACCGGGTGGCAGGGCGCGATAGCCGCTGTCCAGTTTGACGGCGCCCTTGGCCATGACGCGGGCATCGCCCGACCCTTTGCGCGACTCATAGGCATCGAGCACAGAGTCACGCCATTCGCCGAAGGCCTGTTCGGCCAGACCGTCCAGCAGGATCAGGGTCTGCGGCGGCAGATAGTCGAACACGCTGTCGAGGCGCTCGTAAAACAGCGGCAGCAGGGTTTCGACGCCTTGCCGGCGGATACCGGAAGACACGGCCGCATAGATCGGGTCATCGCCGGGCGCGCCGAAGTTTTCCAGATAGCCCTGACGGAAACGGCTGATGCTTTGTTCATCCAGCAGGATTTCGCTCACCGCCATGAAGTCAATCGCCGCAATCTGTTTCAGCGAGCGTTGGGTTTCCGGATCGAAGGTACGGATGGATTCGAGCTGATCGCCGAAGAAGTCGAGCCGCACCGGCTCGTCCCGACTGGGCGAAAAGACGTCGATAATGCCGCCACGCACGGCGAATTCGCCGCGTTCGGAAACGGTCGAGACGCGGTTATAGCCGTTGCGCGAAAAATAGGCCTCAAGCTCGCGCGTTTCGATACTCTGACCGGGTTTGAGCGACAACAGGCTGCCGCGCATGGCGTTGCGCGGCGGCACCTTCTGCGACAAGGCGGTCGAGGTGGTGAGGATCAGCACAGGCTTGGCCGGTTTCCCATTCAGCGCCTGAAGCCGCGTCAGGCCGCTCATGCGCTGGGCAATCAGGCCGGTCGTCGGGCTCACCCGGTCATAGGGCAGGCAGTCCCAGGCCGGAAAGCGAATCACATCCAGTTCCGGCGCATAGAAGGCCAGTTCTTCGGCGATGGCGTTCATGCGGCCATGATCACGCGCCACAAACAACGCTAATCCTTCAGCGCGCGTCAGGTCCGACGCCACCAGACTGTCGTAACCCGGCGGACACCCGGTCAGGGACAGGCGGGTGGCGGCGGCAGTAATGCGGGAAATATCGGACATCTATTGCTGAAGCTTTGTGTAAGCTATCTTATAATACTGATTGAGCTGGTTCATGATTTCCGAATCGTGCTCCGGGGGCACGGGGTCGCGTTCGATGATCCAGCCATAGAGATCCTGATCCGGTGCTTCGAGCAGGGCTTCGAAAATATCGAGCTGTTCGGCGGTCATGGTCGGCAGATACTCTTCGGCGAAATGCCCCAGAATGATGTCCGCCTCCTTGAAACCGCGGCGTGAGGCGCGGAACCACAGCTTGCGCAGGCGGGCCTGATGGAGATCGTCAGCGGTGTCGGTCATGGTTTTCCCGTCTATGGAGCGCAATCGCCCTTCTCTTTCATACGGTTTGGTGCTTGAAAGAGCCTATGCGTCCGGAAATTTTGTTCCCCTATTACACGTCTTTGACCGGCCTGAAAGGGGTCGGGCCGAAAATTGCGCCGCATCTGATCCGCCACGTCGGACCCTATGTGCGTGACCTGCTGTTTACCCTGCCCAGCCAGTTGATTTTTCGGCCCGTCAGTCGCATTGCCGAGGCCCGCGTGGGGCAGGTTCAGACCCTGTGCGTGACGATCGGCAGCTATCAGAAAAGCGCCGGTAAAGGGCCGCAGCGCATCACCGTCTTTGATGACAGCGGGCAGATGCAACTGACCTATTTCCACCCGATCCGGGGCTTTGAGCAGCAACACCCGGTCGGTGAAACCCGCTGGATCAGCGGCAGGGTCGAAAGTTTCGGTTCGTCGCTTCAGATGAACCATCCGGATTATGTGGTGCCTCTGGACAAACAGGACACCATCCCTCTGTTTGAAACCGTCTATCCGGCGACAGCGGCGGTTTCGCCCCGGCTGATGCGGCGCTTCGTCGAGGCAGCCCTGCACAGGGTGCCCGACCTGCCAGACTGGCTGGATATTGAGACGCTGGGGCGACTGAAAATTTCCGGTTTTTCGGATGCGTTGCGCGCCGCCCACGCCCCCGTGAGCGAAGCGGACCTGCTGCCCGATGCCCCGGCGCGCAAGCGGCTGGCCTATGATGAGGCGTTGGCCCATCAACTGGCGATGAAGGCGCGTAAGCAGCACCGTCAGGCCACCCCAGCCCTGATCATCGACCGTCACCTGTGGGCCGATAAGGCGTTGTCCACCCTGCCCTTCGCCCTCACGGGGGCGCAGACACGCGCCCTGAACGATATTCGCGGTGACCTGCGCTCCGGCGAACGCATGAACCGCCTCATTCAGGGCGATGTCGGGTCGGGCAAGACTCTGGTGGCCCTGATGGCCATGATCGACGTTGCCGAAGCCGGGCATCAGAGCGTCATGATGGCCCCGACCGAGATTCTGGCGCGCCAGCATTACGAAAAATCCCTGCCTATCCTGAGCGATATGGGCATTTCTGCCGTGCTGATGACCGGACGCGACAAGGGTAAGGAGCGCGAAGCCAAACGCGCCGCCGTAGCGTCGGGCGACACCACAATGATCTTTGGCACCCATGCCGTGTTTCAGGAAGGCGTGGCGTTCAAAAGCCTGCAATTCTGCGTTATCGACGAACAGCACCGCTTCGGCGTGGGACAGCGGCAACGCCTGTTCCTGAAAGGCGACAGCGTCCACTACCTGTCCATGTCGGCGACGCCCATTCCGCGCACGCTGGCCCTCACCCAATATGGCGAGTCTGACCTCAGTGTGCTCGATGAAAAGCCCGCCGGGCGGCAACCCATCCACACAGCGGTCATCCCGCGCGCGCGTTTGTCAGACGTCTTTGATCGGCTGAAATCGGCCATAGCCGCCGGATCGCAGGCCTACTGGATCTGCCCGCTGGTCGAAGACAGCGCCGAGTCCGACCTGATCGCGGTCGAAGCCCGTCACGAGTCGCTTCAGGAAGCGCTGGGGCGTGAAGTCGGGCTGGTGCACGGGCGAATGCCGTCGGCCGAAAAAGAAGACGTCGTGGCGCGTTTTGCCTCCGGCGAACTGCCGCTGCTATGCGCGACGACCGTGGTCGAAGTCGGCATCGACGTGCCCAATGCCTCGATCATCATTATCGAACAGGCCGAACGCTTCGGTTTGGCACAATTGCATCAGTTGCGGGGCCGGGTCGGGCGGGGTTCGGCCAAAAGTGCCTGCATCCTACTCTATGACATGCCATTGGGACAGGCCGCCAAGGCGCGGCTGGAACTGCTGCGCACGACGGAAGACGGGTTTGAGATCGCCGAGATGGACTGGAAACTGCGCGGTGAAGGCGATGTGCTGGGCGCGCGGCAGTCCGGCTTCCCCGCCTATCGCTTTGTTGATCCGGTGGCGCACGCCGACCTGATCGCTATGGCGTCGCGTGAGGCGCAGTATATTCTTCAGTACGAAGCGCAATTCCCGCCCCAGCGTCGGCAGTCTCTGGAAGTCCTGCGCCACCTGTTCGACTGGCGACCCGATGCAGCGGATAAGGTGGATTAATCCCGTCGGGCCCCGCGCCAGGCGAGCCACCGCGCCTGAGAATCCGCTTGAAGATCGGCATAGAACAGATTGTAGGGACGTACTTTTTTACTATCCGCCCATGACCCGTCAATATCGAAAGACGGACCCGACGGGCGCGCCACATAGAGGATATCGCCGCGGCAGCGCGCGCTAACCTTGCGCGGCATCAGGGCCGGCGTCGTCCCCCATTCCAGCCCCGTCGCATTGGCGGCACCCAGACTGTGACGCGCCTCGACCTCCTTGTCCGTCACACCTCCCGTCAACGGATTGACGCACAGGGCCTTACCGTCAAGTGGCTCCATAATGCTGGTGGGGCTCCACTCCATGGCGCGGCGCTGCGCCTGCAAGGCGCGGTCAGGACGGCCATTATCGACGCTCAGATAAGCAACGACGCAGCCATATTGGGTACGCTGCTGACAGGCCGGGACCGCTTGCCCCGCTTGAAAATCATCGGCAGGAGTTAGGGCTTCGAGAAAATAGACAGCGACCAGCGCCGACTTTAGCGCCTCATCGGTCAAGATGCGCTCTTTCAGCAGCCGCTGCCCCAGGAACGCCCCCTGCTCCAGCCCCACAATGATAAAGCCGCTGCCGTTACGGCGCTGGGCCAGAAAGGCGTCAAAGGCGGCCTCAACATCCCCATAGGCAAATTGCCGGGCCTCACGCGCATCTTCGCGTTGCGTCAGTTGGCTGTAGAGGCTGGCCTGACGATAGCGCGGCGCATAGACATAGCCGACCGCATTGAACGGTCCGGCATAGTTAGGGAGTTGATTGCGTATAACCTCGGCGCTGGCCGTGGGATCATCAATCGGTCCCACCCAGTCCTTACCGCCATTGAAGGTCGTGCCGTGGATGAAGAAGATATCGACTTTTTGAGGATTACGGTTGCGACGTACCTCCAACCCGTTGAGCGCCGGATTAAGATACCAGCCGCTCACCTTGCTATAATCAGGGGCAGCCGGCGGCACATAGGTTTGAAACGGCACCTTGGGGTCGAGATTGTGACGCATAATGTCGTCACCCCACAGCGTGCCGACCATGACCACAAACAGCCCTCCCAGCAGGGAGAAGCCGGCGATCAGCAGGCGTCTATGGGCAAGGGGAAGCTTGGGCTTATCGGACATGCAGCAGGCGACGGTTTCCTTCAGGCCTCTATCATGAGGCCGGGCGTGGCATCAGGCAAGCGCTACGCGCTTCACATATTATGAGCCCACGTTAAGGGGCTTTGGGCGTGCCCGGTTTATAGGCGTCATTGGGCCAGCGCTTATGCACCCAGAACCATTCTTCCGGCCGCGCACGCACCACCTCTTCGATAAAGGTCGAAACCTTGGCCACGGTGCTGTCGATATCAGCAGCCTTATGGCCGGTATCATCCACCTCAATCGGCTCATGAACGATCACACGGAAGCGCGCCTTGTGCAGACGCTCGACCGTCATCGGCTGCAAGACCGTGCCAAAGCGCATAGCCAGCCGCGTCGGGCCGGGCGCCGTATCGACGCTGCGCCCGAAAAAGGGGGTGGCGACGCCGCGATTGAACTTCTGATCATTCATCAGTGCCACTGATTCGCCCTTGCCCATAGCGATCAGCAATTCCTTGGCCCCATCGCCGCCCTTCGGGGCAAACAGACGCACGCCGTATCGCATCCGCCCGGCCTTGATGCGCTCATCGACATAAGGGTTGTTCGCGGCGCGATAGGTCATCTGACACTCGACCCCGGCATCGACGATGGTCGAGGGCATAATCTCCCAGTTGGCAAAGTGCCCGGAGATGAAGACCACGGGGGTCTGGCTCTCGGCGATGGCCTTCAACCGCTCCATATTGACCACCTCAACGCGCCCGTTGGCGATGCGGATGCGGTCCATAATGGCGAATTCGGCAAAGGTGCGCCCAAGATTGTCCCACTGCGCGCGGGCGACGTTCGCCTTCCACGCCTCATCCTTGTCCGGAAAGGCGAGGTCGAGGTTCTGACGTACCAGTTTTTGGGTCGGGGTGATGGGGCCTATGGCCTTGAGCAGCCACGCTCCCATATCCGACGCCGTATCGACCGGCAAGGCGCGCACGACACCGACAAACAGGTCATACATCAGCGCTTCGAAGCGCCAGGCCACATCTTGCCAGAAGGAGGGTTTTGCAGAAGACATGTAATCTGACGCCTTAAGATTTTACTTTAAGCTCTTTTTGAGCTTTGAGAATTTTTAACAGGCGCTTCGCCCGGGCCTCGGCCGCCAGATGGCTGGATAACACCCCATCCCAGCCACCGGTGAAGTGGCAACGGAACAGGAAGTACCGCGTGAAAACGAACGGATATTCGAACGGCAGACGCAGCCAGATCGCCCAGGCGGGCTTTTTCAGCGCCTTGGCCTGAAGGTTGGTGTAGGACTCGAGCTTCTGCCGGATATGCTCATAAGAGCGCGCCGAAAAGTGCGTCGCCGACCCGTGTAGCTGCCCTACGGGCTCGTCTCTGGTGTCCACCGTGTCATGCACCAGCGAGTCGCGGAACCGCACCTTGCGACGGTCATAGAGGCGGACATAGTTGTGATAGTCGGCCCACAGGCGCGGCTTATCCTTACCCGGATAGACATTGCGCAGCTTGAAGCGGTAGGCCGGCAGGTCAGGGCCGCGCGCCATCAGGGCCTTGATTTCCTGATATAACTGCGGCGTCACCACCTCATCGGCGTCGAGATTGAGTATCCAGTCGAAGCTCGCGCAGTCTTCGGAAAAGCGCTTTTGCGGCCCGTACCCCACCCAGTCATTGTGAAAGACCTTCGCCCCCATCTGACGGGCCATGTCCGGCGTGCCGTCCGTGGAACCGGAATCGACCACCACCACCTCATCGACCAGCCCCTCAATCGCCCGCAGACAATTGGCGAGACGATCGGCTTCATTCTTGGTGATAATACACGCGCTCAGTTTCGGCGGTGAGGACATAAAGGGACTCTGGATGCTAGATCATTCTGGCTTAGTCGCCTCCCCCCATCCGGTCAATAGTCATCGGATTGATCGAACCCGCCCGGCCGCACGTACACCGGGTTTTGAACAGGCCCCAATTGATGACCCAAACGACGATCCTGTGGTTTCGTTCCGATCTGCGACTGCAAGATCATGAAAGCGTGGAAGCCGCGCTCAACAGCGGCAACCCGGTGGTGCCGGTCTATATTTACGACGACCAACTGGCGCAACGGCCTTTAGGAGCCGCTTCGAAATGGTGGCTGGATCGCTCCTTGCGCGCGCTGGATCAGGGTTTGCGGGCGCACGGATCACGTCTGATCGTCCTCAAAGGGCCGGCGATGGCGCACTTGAAGCGCCTGATCGGGCAGGTTTCGGCGACGCGACTGATCCTCTCACGTACCTTTGAGCCGAAAATCGACGCCTTCGATGCCGGTCTGGGCAAGGGGCTGGGCATCCCAGTCGAGAGTTTCAACACACACCTTCTGTCCGATCCGACGCAGATTCGCACGGGCGACGGCAATCCGTATAAGGTCTTTACCCCCTTCTACCGTGCCCTGCTGGCACATGGAGCGGCAAAGGGCCATGCGCGAAAACCCGTGGCGACCCATTGGCCGGCCCCTGCTGAGTGGCCGGAGAGCATGGAGATTGATGCGCTGGGGCTCAAACCCGCACTGACGCCATCGGGGCACGACTGGTCTAAAGGTTTCGATCTGTGGACGCCGGGCGAAGACGGCGCGCATCAGCGCCTGTCGGCCTTTCTGCGCTCCGGGCTGAAAGGCTATGCGCCGGATCGCGACCGGCCCGATCTCGACATCACCTCGCGCCTGTCGCCGCATCTGCGTTTTGGAGAAATCAGCCCGCACCGGGTTCTGCACGAGGCCGAAGCGCACGCCGCCTCTCATCCGGCCCTGCGCGAAGACCTCGAAAAATTCAGGGCCGAACTGGCCTGGCGCGATTTCAGCTACAATATCCTGCAACTCCAGCCGGACCTTGATCGTGTCAATTTCAAAAGCGCCTTCGATGCCATGCCGTGGCGAGACGATCCGGCCGGCTTGCGCGCGTGGCAGCGCGGCGAAACCGGCTACAGTCTGGTCGATGCCGGTATGCGTCAGCTCTGGCGCACGGGGTTCATGCACAACCGCGTGCGCATGGTCTGCGCCTCGTTCCTGTCCAAGCACCTGCTGATCGACTGGCGGCTGGGGGAACAGTGGTTCTGGGACACGCTGGTCGATGCCGACCCGGCCAGCAATACGGCCAGTTGGCAATGGGTGGCTGGGTCCGGTGCCGATGCCGCTCCTTATTTCCGTATCTTCAACCCCTTGACTCAGGCCGAGAAATTCGACCCGAAGGGAGCCTATCGCCGACGTTTTGCTTCCGGTTTTACGGAAAAGATAACAGACGCGGCATCCGCTCATCACCAAAAATTTGAACGCGACCTGTTTGATTTCGCAGGCGTTTCGGCCTCTAACTCAAAGGGTGCGCCGCGAATGATCGTCGATCACGCTATGGCACGTCAGCGGGCGCTCGACGCCTATGCGCAGATGAAAGAGGACTGAGCCATGCCTGCCCAGACAGAGGCCGATACCCTGAAACCCCTGCTCGATGCCGGGGCAGTCAAGATCATCGACGGCAGTTGGGCGCTGGATGGCACGGACATGCGCGCCCTCTATGCCGAAAGCCATATCCCGACGGCGCAGTTCTTCGATATCGACGCCATCAGTGACCGCAGCAGCGGCCTGCCGCACATGGCCCCGACACCCGAGGTGTTCGCGCAGGCGGTCGGCGACATGAGCATCAGTGAAACCGACCACGTGGTGATCTATGACCGGCAGGGTCTGTTTTCCGCGGCGCGCGTGTGGTGGACCTTCCGCCTGATGGGCCATAAAAAGGTGCAGGTGCTGAAGGGTGGATTACCGGCGTGGCTAGCGGCTGGCTATCCGACAGGTAGCGGCGCGGAATGGGTCAAGGGCGTCCCCTACACACCGAATCCAAACCCCGATATGGTTATATCTCTCAATGTATTGCAGGCACATCTTGGCGCATCGGATGAGATGGTGCTGGACGCCCGCCCGGCCGCGCGTTTTGATGGCACAGCCCCGGAACCGCGCGCTGGTCTGCGCTCCGGGCACATGCCAGGCAGCCGCAGCCTGCCTGCCAGTGAACTGATCCGCGACGGGGCGCTGAAACCGCTCGCAGACCTGAAAAACATCTTCTCGGCCCTGCACGTCACGCCCAAAACGCAGGTCATCACCTCGTGTGGATCAGGGGTGACGGCGGCCATTATCGCCCTGGCCCTGCATGAGATCGGCCATGACAAGGTGCGGCTCTATGACGGGTCTTGGGCCGAATGGGGTCAGGCCACACTCGACACGCCGGTCGTTCAATCCGATCAGCGCACCGGCGGCGAATAGAGCAGGCCGCGTTCGGGCGCGTTCCATTGCGCATTCAGCCCGCGCGACAGCTTAAGCGGCGAGTCCGCGCCGATATTGCGATCGAAGATTTCGCCGTAATTACCGACCTGAGACACGATATTATAGGCCCATTCCGGCCCCAGCCCCAGACCGCCGCCCAGATTGCCCTCTGAGCCCAGAAGGCGCCGGACCTCCGGGTTCTGGGATTCCAGTTGATCCGCCTTGACTGACTGGCTCGTCACGCCCAGTTCCTCCGCGACGATGGTCGCATAGAGCGTCCAGCGCACAATGTCCGTCCACTGGTCGTCCCCTTGCCGCACGACCGGCCCCAGAGGCTCCTTCGAGATGATTTCCGGCAAAATGGTGTGGGCCGTCGGGTCGCTCAGCGTCGTGCGCGCCGCCGCCAGAGCCGACACGTCGCTGCTCAGAGCATCGCACTGACTGGCGGCATAGGCGTCGCGCCCCTCGTCCTCGTTCTTGACCACGACGGGGTTATATTTCAGCCCGCGCGCGCGGAAAAAATCGGCCAGATTAAGCTCGCTGGTTGACCCCGTCTGCACGCAGATGCGCGCGCCGTTCAATTCGGTGGCGCTGTTCAGCCGCAGGGATTTGCGGACCAGAAAACCCTGACCGTCATAATAGTTGATGCCTGCGTAATCGACCTGATCCGCGGCGTCGCGCGACAGGGTCCAGGAGGTCGAACGCCACAGCACATCGACCTTGCCGGTTTTCAGCGCCTCGAAACGTTCGGTCGTAGTGAGCGGCACAGAGGTCACCTTATCGGCGTCGGAAAAGATAGCGGCGGCCAGAGCGCGGCAGAAATCGGCGTCGAATCCACGCCAGCGCCCGGAATTGTCCTTATACGAAAAGCCGATCAGACCGGGATGCACGCCGCAATTGACCCGCCCGCGCGTCAAGACGGCCTTTAGCGTGGCACTGTCGCTTTGGGTGGGGGGGAGCGCGGCCTCAGGGGCTTTAGCGGGCGGCTTGTCGTCTGTGGTCTTTTGTCCCTGCCCGCACGCCGTCAGACCGCACACAAGACCGGCCAGAGCAATCGGCGCGGCAAGGCGGGACAAGAGGCGGAACACGGACATGGGCAACAGGGCCTTTACGGTGGCGGCGCACCCTATTCAACACCAGCCCGCCGTCCCGGTCAAAGCGAAAGGGACGATCAGTGCTCACAAATTGGAGAAATGGCGACCCCGGCAGGATTCGAACCTGCGACCGTCCGCTTAGAAGGCGGATGCTCTATCCAGCTGAGCTACGGAGTCAGAAAGCGCTTTTAGTGCGTCCAGCTCTGGCGGCGGTTGGACGCGAAATTGTCGGCATAGGCCTTGATGATCTTCGGCGGGGTTTCCGGCTCGATCAGGCGGAACGGAATGCCGTGGGTTTCAGCATAGGCCATAGCCTGTTCCTTGGTATCGAAGGAGAGGCGCACCTGGGTATTGGTGTCCGCCGCCGAAATCCAGCCCATCAGCGGGTCAGGCGTGCGCGCCGAGGCCGGTTCGAACTCCAGCACCCAATCCTGAGTCTTGGCCTTGCCCGACTGCATGGCGGTCTTGGACGGCTTGAAGATGCGCGCGAACATGACAATCTCCTGCGGACGCGAAATCTGTCCGGATTCGATATCCGGATGGTCAAGGTCTGTTACTACAAACCCGCTTTTTGGCAAAGGGCTTTTGCCCGATTACCCTTCTATCTGAGCCGAGGCTTCGATCTCAACCAGCCATTCGGGGTTGATAAGGGCCGAGGTGCCGAGGAAGCTCGACGCCGGACGAATCTCACCGAAGACTTCACCGTGGGCACGGGCGGCTTCCTGCCACAGCGACATATCGGTCAGGAAGATGCGCGTGCGGATGATGTCGGTCACCGAACCGCCCGCCTCTTCCACCGCCTTGACGATAGTTTCGAGGATGGTCTTGGTTTGCAGGTAGCAATCCCCTGCCCCGACCAGCTTGCCATCGCGCATGGCCGTGGTGCCGGCGACCTCGATACGGTTGCCGATACGCACGGCGCGTGAAAAACCGATGGTCGGTTCAAACGGCGAACCGGAAGAAATAAGCTGACGCATGAGGATATCCTGAAAATTAAACCAGACGGCTGCGGTCGAGCGCCGCAGTGATGAAGCTTTTGAACAGCGGGTGCGGCTGCATGGGGCGGGACTTGTATTCCGGGTGGTACTGCACGCCGATAAACCACGGATGGTCGTCGCGTTCGACGATTTCCGGCAGCAGGCCGTCCGGCGACATACCGCTGAATTTCAGGCCACAGGCCTCAAGCTGCGGGATGTAGTCACGGTTGACTTCGTAACGGTGGCGGTGGCGCTCGGAAATCTGCGTCGTGCCGTAGATGTCGGCGACTTTTGAGCCTTGGCGCAAGCTCGCCGCAAAAGCCCCCAGACGCATGGTGCCGCCCAGATTGCCGCCCGCCGCGCGCTGATTCAGTTCATTACCGTTGAGCCATTCGGTCATCAGGCCCACAACGTGTTCGCCACCGTCGCCAAACTCCGAAGAAGTGGCCTTGGCGATGCCCGCCTGATGGCGCGCGGCCTCGACAACGGCCATCTGCATCCCGAAACAGATGCCGAGGTAGGGGATCTGGTTTTCGCGCGCGAACTTGGCGGCCATGATCTTGCCCTCGGCCCCGCGCTCACCGAAGCCGCCAGGCACCAGAATGGCGTGCACGTTTTCCAGCTTCTGACGCACGGTTTCGGGATCGTCCTCGAAGGTTTCGGACTCGACCCACTCGATATTGACCTTGACGCGGTTGGCCATGCCGCCGTGATAAACAGCTTCGATCAGCGACTTATAGGCGTCTTTTAACACCGTATATTTGCCAACAATGGCAATCGAAACCTCGCCGTCCGGCTTGGCGTAGCGGTGGGTGATGTCTTCCCACATCGACAGATCGGGTTGCGGCGCGTCTTCGATGCCGAAGACGCTCAGCACCTCGTTGTCGAAGCCTTCGCGGTGATAGTCGATCGGCACGGCGTAGATATTGGCCGAATCGAGGGCCTGAATGACCGCTGTTTCGCGCACATTACAGAACAGACCGATCTTGCGTCGCTCCTCGCGCGGGATTTCATACTCGCTGCGGCACAGAAGGATGTCCGGCTGAATACCGATCGAGCGCAGTTCCTTGACCGAATGCTGGGTCGGCTTGGTCTTCATCTCGCCCGCCGTCTTGACGAAGGGCAGCAGGGTCAGATGGATGAAGCAGCACTGACGGCGCGGCAGCTCCTGCCCCAGCTGGCGGATAGCTTCAAAGAAAGGAAGGCCTTCGATATCGCCGACCGTGCCGCCGATTTCCACCAGAATGAAGTCGGCATCCCCCTGATCCGACAGGACAAAGCTCTTGATCTGGTCGGTGACGTGCGGAATGACCTGCACAGTGGCCCCCAGATAGTCGCCACGCCGCTCTTTTTCGATGATGTTGGAATAGATGCGCCCGGTGGTGATGTTGTCGGTTTTGCGCGCATTGACCGCCGTGAAGCGCTCATAGTGGCCGAGATCGAGATCGGTTTCCGCGCCGTCGTCGGTGACGAAGACCTCCCCGTGCTGATAGGGGCTCATCGTGCCGGGATCGACGTTCAGATAGGGGTCGAGCTTGCGCAGGCGAACCTTGTAGCCGCGCGCCTGAAGCAGGGCCCCCAGCGCCGCCGAAGCCAGCCCCTTGCCGAGCGAGGACACCACGCCCCCCGTAATAAATACAAAGCGCGCCATATCCGTGTTCACCGTGGGCATGTCGGAAAACCTTTATCCGGGAACCGCTGCGGGCGATTCCACTTACCTTCATATATATTCAAAAAGATCGGCTCACAAAGCGATCTGTGAGCCGGTCCTGAGTTCAGATTTTAGAGCGGTCGTCAGTTCGAGGCCGAAGACGAAGCCGCCGATGACGAGGAGGTCGCGGCCGGCTTGGCAGGCTGAGCCGCCGGTTTCGCCGCCGGGCGGGCCGCACTCGACGACGAAGCCGAAGAGGCGGGCGCGCCCAAGGTGCTGAGCGACGGCGCGGCGCTGGTCGGCGACGGCAGGTCGGTCAGGGAGGGCGCGGCCGAAGACGACGTGGCATCTGCCGATTGTTGAGCATTTTGCGCGGCCGCCGCGGCAGCCGCCGAAGCCTGAGCTTCGTTCAGCTTGACGTTATCGGCGCCGACCTGATCGACCACGGAAGTGCCGCGACGGTCGAGGTTCGACACTACGGTCAGGGCTATACAGTTGGCGAAGAACAGAATCGCCAGAATCGAAGTGGCCTTGGTCAGGAAGTTGCCGGCACCGCGTGCCGACATAAAGCCCGACGGACCGCCGCCCATGCCCAGCGCCCCGCCTTCGGACCGCTGAACGAGAATCAGTCCCACCAGAGCGATGCCGATGAGGATTTGGATCGAGAGCAGGATAACGAACAGCATGAAGTTCCGGGGTCTTTTGGGCGAATGTCTGGGCTAAGGGCGGGGCTGCGCCCCTTTGGGTCGCGCGCCTTGTCCAAAGCGTAAGCGCACGCCCTTAGCACTAAGACTGGGCATTGGCCATAGCTGTTTCAAGGATTTGCGGTGGAATTTCAGTCCGCGGCGGCGATGATGCGGTTGAAATCCTCAGCCTTGAGCGACGCGCCGCCGACCAGCAGGCCATCCACCCCGTCCAGAGACAACAGGTGGCGGGCATTGTCCGGCTTGACCGAGCCGCCATAAAGCGTGTGCGGCACGACCTGATTGTGGAATCGCTGCGCCAGATGTTTCTGGATCAGCAGCATGGCGTCAATCACCTGATCGTCGGTGGGCACGTGGCCGGTGCCGATGGCCCAGACGGGCTCATAGGCCACATGGAAGGTTTGCCCTTCGAGCGCCAGAGGCAGGCTGTCGCGCAATTGCTTGCTGAGGACAGCGTGAGTCAAGCCCTCCTGACGCTGATCGAGCGTTTCACCGATGCAGATGATCGGCTCCAGCCCGGCCCGCAGCGCGGCCAGAGTCTTGGCCGCGACGCTTTCGCAGGCCTCCTTGTGGCCGTGACGGCGTTCGGAATGGCCCAGTATGACCATGTCGGCGCCAGCGCTTTTCAGCATTTCGGCCGACAGGTCACCGGTAAAGGCGCCTTGCGCGTCCTTATGGCAGTCCTGACCGCCCAGACGCATGGGGCTGGGTTCAGGGCGGGCGTTCAATGCCTCACTCAGGGCAAAGAGAAGGGTTGAGGGCGGGAAGATGGCGACCGAAGCCCGGCTGTTGCGTGCGGCGGTATCCATGGCCAGGGCTTCCGGAATGGCGTCCCTGAGGCCATGCATCTTCCAGTTGCCCGCGATAAGCGGATGTTTTGGCATTATAAAATCAGTGGCATGTTATATTTTGTTGATAATGTTATCTGTAACGAAGCCGACCCGTTACGCCAAGAAAAAACCGGCAAACAATTGGATTCCGTTTGTAACAGCCTTGATCCCGTCACGGTTGGTCAATTATATGTCTGCGCGCCGTCCGCCCCGGAGCGGTGGCACTTCATCTTTTCAAGGTCGCCCCGTTCATGATCTCCAGCTTCCGTCAGTTTACCAAGTCGCTCACTTTCAAGATTTTGATGGCGGCGTTGATCCTGAGTTTCGCCGTCTTCGGTATGTCCGACCTGTTCTCGCAGCCGTCTTCGCGCAATGTGGTTGATGCCGGTGATCGCCAGACGACGACGGATGATTATCGTCGTCAGTTCGATCAGTGGAAGACCGGAGCTGAGCAGCAGAGCGGCCAGACCCTGACCTATGAAGACGCCGTGAAGCAGGGTCTGCATGTGCGCATCATGGAAGAGCTGGCCGATATGGATTCGGTGTCGGCCTGGCTGGTCAAGGTCGGTCTGCGCCCGTCGGCCAAGGTAGTCACCGATCAGATCGCCAAATACCCGATCTTTTTCGATTCGATCACCGGCAAATTTGACAAGGCCAAGTACCAGCAGGAGCTGGCCACGCAGATGAAGATGAGCGAGACCAAGTTCGAGCAGATCATCAGCGACGACATCGCCAACCGTCAGTTTATCGAAGCTTCGGTGGCCGGGCTTAAGCCGCCGCGCATCTATGCGGCCCTGCAAAGCGCCTTCGCCAGCGAGACGCGCGACACCACGCTCCTGGTTGTCACCCCGGACAATATCGAAAAGCCGGGCATGCCGACCGATGCCGAACTGCTGAAATTCTATGATGACAACAAGGAACGCCTGCGCCGTCCGGAACTGCGTCAGTTTACCGTTGTCTCCTTCGCCCCCGGCGACTTTGCCTCGAAGGTGACGGTCGATGAGGCCGAACTGAAAAAACTCTATGAGTTCCGCCGTGATACCCTTTCCAACCCGGAAACCCGCACCTTCGTGCAGGTGACCGTGCCGGATCAGAAGGCCGCCGAAGCCGTGGCTCAGGCCCTGCGTTCGGGCACCGACGCCCAGACCGCCGCCAAGGCCAACAAAGGCACGGTGATCACCTATGACGCCAAGCCGAAGACCGCCGTAGCCGACGCCAAGGTGGCCGACGCGGCCTTTGCCCTGAAACAGGGTGAGGTGTCGGGTCCGGTTCAGGGCAGCCTCGGTCTGGCGGTCGTCAAGGTGTCGGGCGTCACCGCCGCCTCGGTGACCGGTTTCGATACGGTGCGCAACCAGCTTGAAGCGGAATACAAGGCCGACAAGGCCAAGGATCTGGCCTACAAGGCGTCCGAAGTCTTTGAAAAGGAACGTTCGGCCGGTGCTGACTTTATGACCGCCGCGCAAAAGGCCGGTGTACGCGTGATCAACCTGCCGCCGATGACCGCCGAGGGTCAGATGGGCAACGGCCAGCCGTTCCAGTACGCCCCCATCCTGAAAGCCGCCTTCGATCAGCCCAAGGGCGGCGAAACCGACGTCACCGAACTGGGCAATGGTGAGTATTTCGCTCTGCGCGTCAACGAAGTGCTGCCGTCAGAAGTCCCGGCGCTCGACAAGATCAAGCCGCAGATGATTCAGGCCTGGCAGCAGAAGACCGCCGGCGATCGCGTCGCCGCCAAGGGCGAAGAGGCCGCTGCACGCCTGCGCAAGGGCGAGACGCTCCAGGCCGTTGCCTCTGCGATGGGCCTTAAGGTCGAAACGCGCGCCGGTCTGGCGCGTCAGACGGCCCCGCAACAGGTCGGTCCGGAACTGACCGGCCGCATCTTCTCGGCCAAAAATAATGAAGTCTTCACCGCGCGTCTGAACGAAATGGTCAGCGTCGTGGGTAAGGTCACCGCCATCAACAAGGGCGAAGCCACCGCCGTCAATCAGGCCTCGGCCATGACCGGTCAGGCCGTCGCCTATGGTCTATTCCAGGACCTCAGCTTCACCATGCGCAAGGGCGCGCGTGCCGCGGTCAAGACGAAGACAAACCCCGATGCCGCAATCGCCGCCCTGGGCCTCAATCCGGCCAGCATCAAGGCGGACGACAAGACGGCAGAAGCCGGCAAGGCCGCCAAATGATCAGCGCGGCCTTCGCTTCCGATGCTACCGGCGTCAGCGGCTTTGCGGCCAAATACGACGCCGGACAACCGGTTATCGTCACCCGCCGCCTGACCGACGATCTGGAAACGCCCGTCTCGGCCTATCTCAAACTGGCCAAGAGCCGCGCCTTCTCGTTTCTGTTCGAATCGGTCGAAGGCGGGGCTCTGGCCGGGCGTTATTCGATCCTGACCTTGCGGCCTGACCTCGTCTGGCGCTGTTTCGGCGAGCGGGCGGAAATCGCGCGCGGCGAAGCGGCGATTGCCAAAGGGCTTTATGAGACCGAAAGCGCGCCGACGCTCGAGTCCTTGCGCGCGCTCGTCACCGCGCACCGGTTAGACATCCCGGCTGATCTGCCGCCGATGATTTCGGGCCTGTTCGGCGTGTTCGGCTACGACCTTATCCGGCTTTATGAGCCGCTGGGGCCTGCCAATCCCGATCCATTGTCCCTGCCGGACGCCGTGGTGTGTCGCCCGTCGGTCATCTGCGTCTTCGACAACGTAAAGCACGAAATCCTGCTGGCCACGACCGTATGGCCGGGCGCGGGGGTTAACGCCCAGACGGCCTATAGTGCGGCCCTGTCGCGCCTCGATCAGGTCGAAGAAGACCTGCGCCTGCCCCTGCCGCCCAAACCCGTGGCGCTGGAGCGTGAACAGCCCGCCCTCACCTCGCCCACCTCGGCGGACGACTATGGTGCCATGGTCGAAAAGGCCAAGGACTACATAGCGGCGGGCGATATTTTTCAGGTGGTGCCGTCGCACCGCTTCGAAGCTCCGTTCGACCTTGACCCGTTCGCCTTCTACCGGTCGCTTCGCCGTCAGAACCCCTCGCCCTACCTCTTCTATCTGGACTTCGGTAATTTCCAGTTGGCAGGTTCGTCACCGGAGATTCTGGTGCGGGTGCGCGACGGCAAGCTGACCATCCGCCCGATCGCCGGCACCCGCCCGCGCGGCAAAACACCTGAAGAGGACAAGGCGCTGGAGGCCGAACTTCTGGCCGATCCGAAGGAATTGTCCGAACACCTGATGCTACTTGATCTGGGCCGCAACGATGTCGGCCGTGTGGCCAAACCGGCCAGCGTGCGGGTGACACAGAAATTCTATATCGAACGCTACAGCCACGTCATGCACATCGTCTCGAACGTCGAAGGCGATGCCCCGGCCAATCTCGATCCGGTCGATGCCCTGCTGGCCGCCCTGCCCGCCGGTACGCTGTCGGGCGCGCCCAAGGTGCGGGCCATGGAGATTATCGACGAACTGGAGTCGGTCAAACGCGGCGTCGGCTATGCCGGGGGCGTCGGTTACATCTCCGGCTCCGGGTCACTGGATGTCTGTATCGTGCTGCGCACCGCCCTGTTCAAGGACGAAAAAATCTATGTGCAGGCCGGGGCCGGCGTGGTCGCCGACAGCGTACCCCTGACTGAGTATCAGGAAACTGTGCATAAGGCCTCGGCCCTGATCAAGGCCGCTTCGGAAGCCTGGCGCTATAAGCAGGGGAACTGAGTCACTTAAGGTCTGAAGGGCTGGCCGACAATTGGAAGCCGCCCTCAGTACCGGAACTGACCGCCTTGCTGACGACGGGCGTTGGACGCGGCTTGTCCTGCGACATGACCGGCCCGACCACCATCGACGCCGCCAGCCACAACCCCGACACCGCAAACGCTGCCGAGGCCATCAGCGCCTTGAGGATGGAAGGCGTGCGCTCTACGCGCGTCTCCAGCAGGAGACGCGCCTGTTCCAGCGGCGTCAGATTGTCATTGATGGCGGGCACATGCGGCATAGCCAGAGCCTTCTGAGCTGATTCTTGGCAGGTTTGAACTCTGCGCCCGCTATGGTTAACGAGGTGTAATCATCCCGCTCTAGGACTGAAACGATCCAGCACATGCCGCGTGATATTGCGCGCCAGTTCCTCCTCCCCAAAGAAGACGGTGCCCATCTGTTCCTGTCGCAGGAAGTGCATCTCTTCCTCGCTATGGGTGCGCAGTACGACCTCGATGCCCGCATTGAGGCGACGCACCGCTTCGACCATCTGGTGAATATCGACCAGATCGGGCGTCGCCACCAGCAGCATGGCCGCGTGCTGGATATGGGCCTGCACCAGCACCTCCGGTTCGACGGCATCGCCATAGACGGCGGCCTTGCCGGTCTGGCGCAACGCTTCCACGCGCTCGCGGTTCTGCTCAACCACCACATAGGCGATGCCCTGCGCGTCCAGAGTGGCGGCGATGCGCTTCCCCACGCGGCCATAACCGACCAGCACCACCTGACCTTTGAGATAGCGCGCCTCCGTCGTCTGCGGCAGTTCGGACAGCACGTCCTCGCGCCGCTGGTGTCGCCGTGCCAGCTCCGAGTAGGCCAGCACCCAGCGCGTCAGGGGGGCAATCGCCGCAAACAGGAAGGGATTGAGCGCGATGGACACCAGCGCCCCGGCCAGAAGCAGGTTCATCCCCGCTTGCGGCAAGATGCCAAGAGACACGCCCAACCCACCAAGAATAAACGAAAATTCGCCGATCTGGGCCAGACTGGCCGCCACGGTAAAGGCGGTGTTGAGCGGATAGCGGAAGACCAGCACCAGAGCCGCGGCCGCCAGCCCCTTACCCACAATGATGATTCCAACGACGGCCAGAACCTCCATCGGGTGTTCGATCAGCACCCTGGGGTCGAACAACATACCGACCGACACAAAGAACAGCACCGAAAAGGCGTCACGCAATGGCAGGGATTCTTCGGCGGCGCGGTGGCTGAATTTCGACTCGCGCATCACCATACCGGCGAAGAAAGCCCCCAGCGCAAAGGACACGCTGAATAACTCCGATGCACCCCAGGCGATGGTGATGGCCGCCGCGATAACCGACAGGGTAAACAGTTCGCGCGAACCGGTTTTGGACACCTGCCACAGTATCCACGGAAACACCTTGCGTCCGGCCAGCATCATCAGGGCAATAAAGGCACCGACGCTGAGCAGGGTCTGACCGATGGTAACCCAGAGTGTGCCGGTCGGGGCGCTCCCTGCCGAGCCATTGCTCTCCAAAAGATGCGCCAGCGGCGGCAGCAGGACCAGCACCAGCACCGTCACCAGATCCTCGACAACCAGCCAGCCAACGGCGATGCGGCCGTTCATGCTGTCGATGGCGTTGCGCGCCTCAAGTGCCTTCAGCAGCACGACCGTCGAGGCACACGACAGCGACAAGCCGAAGACGAGCGCCGCCCCCATGCCCCAATCCCAGCCCCAGTGCGCCAGCGCAAAACCCAGACAGGTGGCCAGCGACATCTGCACAATCGCCCCCGGCAGAGCGATCTTGCGCACCGACATCAGGTCGCCCAGCGAGAAATGCAGCCCCACCCCGAACATCAGCAGCATGACGCCGATTTCAGACAACTGCGCCGCAATGTGCGTATCCGCCACAAAACCCGGCGTGGACGGCCCGATCAGGATTCCGGCCAGCAGATAGCCGACCAGCGCCGGCAGTTTGATTTTCTCCGCCAGAAAGCCGAACAGCAACGCCAGACCAAAGCCGGACGCAAGGGTGGTAATCAGGGAAATATTATGGTGATCCATCGGTCGCCTTTAGAGTTTGAGAACAGAAAAGGCCCGCAATCCGGCGGCACAAATGCGCCGTCGCCGAGGAGACATGCTGAATTACGGATTGGTTTAAACGTCAGGGTTCAGGCGAATAATGTCAAGCCTTTAACCCTCATAAAATCTATACTAACAGGAATAGAAGCAATATTGTGCAGAAAACAGCTCTGTGCAAACGTTGGCAGTCGCTCGCCTATCCATTTGCAACCCATAAAATGAACATTGTTCAAATTCAACAGGCGTGTTATGTTGCCGCATACGGCAATCTGGCCGGACTCACAAAAGACGCGCTCACAGGGGTTTTCATGTCATCCAAACACGTTAGCTGGCCGCGATTGCTCGCCTTTTGCGGGCCGTGCATTCCCTTTGCGGCGCTGGGCCTGCCTCTGTCGGTGACCTTGTCCGAATACTACGTCACCTATATCGGCCTCAGCCTGGGCATGGTGGGCGTAGTCTTTATGGCCGTCAAGCTGATCGACATTGCCGTCGATCCCGTCATCGGCTGGGCAATGGACCGCACCCGCACCCGCTTCGGGCGCTTCAAGCTGTGGATGGCCCTGTGCCTGCCGGTGTTGTTCGTCTCCACCGGCTTCATGTTTCTGGCGCCTGTGGGCGCGTCGGCTCTGTATCTGGGGATCTGGCTGCTGGTCATCTATGTCGGCTTCTCGATGGCGGCGCTCAGCCAGTCGAGCTGGGGCAGCGTCCTTACCGACGACTATGACGAACGCACCAAGGTCTTCGCCTTGTGGCAGATCGGCAATATTGTCGGCCTCCTGTGCGTGGCCCTGATCCCCGTGGTGGCGCAGGCCATCGGCCAGACCTATCAGACCGGCGTGCAGTGGATGGGCATTTTCATCATGATCACCCTGCCGCTGACCATCGGTATCGCCCTGTGGATGGTGCCGGAAAAGATGTCCGATGCAGTGACGCATGAGGTACGGCTGGGGGCCTATTTCGACATGATCCGCCGCCCGAACGTCATCCGGGTGTTGCTGGCGGATCTGTTGATGGGGCTGGCACCGGGGATCATGGGGGCGTTGTTCTTCTTCTACTTTATGCAGACCAAGGGACTGACGCGCTTTGAATGCACCATCGCCATGCTGCTCTATTTTGTCGCGGGCCTTGTCGGCGCCCCTTTGTGGAACGGGGCTTCGAAGCGCTTTTCCAAGCACCGCACCCTGATCGCCTCGGCCATTATCTTCGCCGTCGTGTACAGCGGGCTGGCCTTCGTGCCAGCGAACAACTTCCCGGTCATGGCCGTGGCGGTGTTTCTGGCCGGCATCCCCTATGCCGCCTATCTGCTGCTGACGCGCTCGCTGATGGCCGATATTGGCGACGAGGTCTTGCTGGAAACCGGCCACGATCAGAAGGGCACGCTGATGTCGATTCTGTCGGCGACGACCAAGCTCGGTTATGCCTTTTCGGTGCTGACCCTGTCGGCCCTGGCCTTGCTGGGCTTCGATAACAAGGCGGCGCACAACACACCCGAAGCCCTGTTCTGGGTCGAAGCCTTTTTTATCGGCCTGCCGGTCATTTTTCTTTTGCTTGGCGCATGGGCAATGACATCCTATGACCTGACGCCGGAACGCTATGCGTCCATTCAGTCGGCACTGAAAGCAAAAGGTTTGTCCCGTGACCCAGGCTCCCCCCGCCCCCATTAATGCGCTGATCGAGGTGATGAACCGCCTGCGGGCCAAGGACGGCGGCTGTCCATGGGATCTGGCCCAGACCTTTGACACCATCGCCCCCTACACGATTGAGGAGTCCTATGAGGTGGCCGACGCCATTGCGCGCAAGGACATGCGCGACCTCAAGGAGGAACTGGGTGACCTGCTGTTTCAGGTGGTCTTCCACAGCCATCTGGCCAAGGAACAAGGTCTGTTTGATTTCAGCGACGTGGCTCAGGCCATGACAGACAAGCTGATCCGCCGCCACCCGCACGTCTTCGGAGACGCTGGCGACCGCACCGCCGACGAACAGAACACCGCCTGGGAGGTCCAGAAGGCCGCCGAGCGCAAGGCCAAGGCCAAGCACGGCATTCTCGACGACGTGCCCGTGGGCCTGCCCGCCCTTACCCGCGCCGCCAAGCTGACCAAACGCGCGGCCCGCGTCGGTTTCGACTGGCCGTCGCTCAATGAAGTGCTGGACAAGCTGGAGGAAGAGGTCGCCGAGCTGAAGGTCGAACTGGCAGCGGGCGATCACGAAAAGGCCAAAGCTGAGCTGGGCGACATCCTGTTCGTTATCGCCAATCTGGCGCGCAAGATGGACGCTGAGCCTGAAGACGCCCTGCGCGGCACCAATGCCAAGTTTGTGCGCCGTTTTGAGATGATCGAGGCCGAACTGGCTAAGATCGGCAAGACGCCGGAACAGTCCGACCTCGCGGAAATGGACGCCCTGTGGAACAAGGCCAAGCAGGCCGAGCACACATGAGCCCACGCAGTTCCATCGAAATCTACGATCTGCAAAGCCGTCAGAGTCGCGTCGTCTTTCAGGGACCGGAGCTATGGGAATCGCCGCATTTCACGCCGGACGGTACGGCTCTGATCCTCAATAGCGAAGGGCGAATCTACCGCCTGCCCCTCGATAGCAAACCGCAAGTGATAGACACGGGCTTTGCCGTCCGTTGCAATAATGATCACGGCCTGACGCCTGACGGTCAGACCCTGTTGATCACCGATAAGACCGAGTACGACCGCGCGTGCATCTATGCCGTACCTCTGTCCGGTGGCACGCCACGGCGCGTGTCGGCGCACATGTCCTCCTATTATCACGGTATTTCTGCCGATGGGGCGTGGATCACCTATACCGGCATCCATCAGAAGGACGTGTTTGGCATCTATATCAGCCGCAGCGACGGGTCTGACGAACGCGCCCTGATCGTCGGCGACGCCCTTCACGATGGTCCGGACTTTTCCGCTGATGGTGAGTGGATATGGTTCAATTCCAACCGCTCCGGTCAGATGCAACTGTGGCGTATTCGCCGTGACGGCCGCGACCTTCAACGCATGAGCGACAGCCCCTATGCCGACTGGTTCCCGCACCCGTCGCCCGATGGCCGCCATGTCCTGTGGCTGTCCTACGATCCGTCGGTAGGCCGCGACCATCCGCGCGATCAGACGGTGCGATTGCGGCTGATGCCTGCCGAGGGGGGCGAAGCCGAGACGCTTTTTGAACTGTTCGGCGGTCAGGGGACAATGAATGTCCCCAACTGGGCTCCGGATGGATATAGCTTCGCGTTTGTGCGGTATTTTTAGCCTGCCCCCAAGATGACCATATATGCCGCCCGCCGCATCCGTCATGGACTGCGGCAAGTGTTTCGCCGTTTTTGAAAACCACAGATTACACAGATTGCATAGATTATCAGCGTCCTTAGGGAGACGCAGAGCGTGCCCCCAACACCATCGGCGCGAAGCGCCAATCTGTGTAATCTGTGTAATCTGTGGTTCCCTTTAAACCTCTCCCCACCGCAGATCGTCCATAACCATCCGTGGAAAGCCGTTATTTTCAAGGATTCCGCACAACGATTGCCTTTTGCAATTCACAGACATAAATTTCAAAACGCAATTCAATAAATAATTCACTTGTTATCTGCTATTCATTTTGGCATCCGATTTCAGAACGTCATCGAAAGCCCGCTGCCATGGTCAAAACGGCTCAAGCTCCCGTCAAATCCACCGCGACCTTTGGCCGTCGTCAGGCCCCCAAGCCCGCGCCTAAGGCGGTCAAGGAAACAGCGAAGGACGCCGCGCGCGGCCCACGGTCCAAATGCCCGATCAATCTGCTGCTGGAGGTGGTGGGGGATTCTTGGTCGCTGCTGATTATCCGCGACCTGATGTTCAAGGGGCGTTCGACCTATAAGGCCTTCCTCAATGCCGAGGAAAAGATCGCTACCAATATTCTGGCCGATCGTCTGTCGAAACTGGAAAGCGCCGGGCTGATCTCCAAGGCGACCGACCCGGACGATGCGCGCAAATACATCTATCGCCTGACCGAAAAAGGTGCCGACCTCGCCCCCGTTCTGGTCGAGATGATGCTGTGGTCGAACAAGTACCACATCACCGACACGCCCAAGGATTTTCTGGCCAGCCTGCAAAAGAATAAGTCCGCCTTCACCACGCGCATTGTACGTGATGTGGCAACCGCCTCGCCGGCCAAGCCCGCTACGCCGACGCCCAAGGTCGAACCGAAAGAGGAAACCCTCAACCTATTCGACGGCTTCTGAGTGCAACCGGGCTTTCAGATACTGCTCAGACTGGATCAGGAACGCCTGCTCAGCCGCTGGCGTATCTGGCGGCGGCGTCCCTCGGATATAGTTATGGCGCTCGCCTTGCTGAGCGCATTGCTGTTTGGACTGTTTCAGGCCCTTAGTGCGCAGACCCACGACAATCGTCCCATCTGGGCCTATAGCGCCGCCCTGCTCTTTTTTGCCGCGCGGCAGGTTTACCCCTCGGCGCGGTCCGCCTATGCGCAACGCCTGCTCAGTGGTCCCTTCTTCCCCCTGATTAGTGATCCGCAGGTGCGGCGCGTGTGGTTTGCCGTTCGCACGACAGCTCTCTGCCTGCCCGTTGGGCTTACGCTTCTGGGGTTTCAGGCCGTGTTGGCCCCGCACGATCTGGGCCTGTGGGGTCTGGGGGCGGTGTTGGGGCTGGGAGGCGGGATAGTATCAGCCCTGATGCCGCCGCTATTTGCCGCGGAAGCCTCGACGCGCACGGCCCCCTTGCCCTTCTCGGCTCTGGCTCCGCTGTGGTGCCGTCTGCGCCACAAACGGTTGTGGCTGCCCTGCGCCCTCCTGATCATCGGGATACCGCTGGCGACGCATCTGGCGCTCTCCAACAACCCGGAACCCCAGACAGGCCTCGGCCTGTTCGGCATTGGCTCTGCGCTTCTGGCCGTTCTGCTCTGTCCGGTCTCCGGCGAACTGACGCAATTTATGCGCTGGCAGCCCGGGTCATTGGCCCGCACCCTCACGCAAACCGCCCTTGCCCCCTTCGCCCTGTGGCTGGGCCTCAGCCTGCTTAGCCTGCTGATCAGCGGCGCGCCGCTGAAAGAGGGGGTACTGATCCTTCTGGCGCTGGGGGCCGTGGCCGGGCTGCTTATTCTGTGGGCGTTTCTGACCCGATTCAGCCATAAACCCGCGACGGCGGACTGGGTATTGGGGATTGATCTGGCGGTTGCGGCCCTGCTGGCCTTGCTGGCCCTGCCGGCGGCCCTGTTGTGGCTGGCTATGCGTCTGATCCTCTTGATGCGGCGTGTAAGGAGAGAGAGATGGCGGCCCAGCCTGCCCTGAGATGCGAAGACCTGTGCGTCGATATTGCCGGAAAGCGCATCGTGACATCGGTGTCGCTCAGCCTCGCGCCCGGACAATGGTACGGTATTCTGGGCGTGAACGGCTCCGGCAAGACCACCCTGCTCAACAGCCTGTGCGGGCGATTGCCGGTGGCGCAGGGCCGTCTCTGGCTTGCGGATGAGGAGGTCACCGCCACGCCGCAACGTCGCGCGGCCCTGTGGGGCTATGCGCCGCCACCCGACAGCCTGCCGCCCGAACTGACGCCGCAGGTGCTGCTGGCGCTGGTGGCCGAAAGCCGTCAGGCTCAGGTGCCTAACGACCCGGCCCTGCTCGAAGCGCTCGATTACAACGCCTTGCGCCATAAAATGATCGGCACCCTGTCGGCGGGTCAGAAGCAGAAAATCGCCCTGATGTGCGCCTTTGTGGGTGAGCCCGCGGGGATCATTCTGGATGAGCCCTTCAACTGGCTCGACCCGCTGGCCATCTATGCCCTCAAGACCTGCCTGACCCAGCGCGCCCGTGAAGGGGCCCTCATCCTGACGGCCCTGCACGATGTCAGCAGCTTCATGACGCGCTGCGATGCCGGTGTGCTGCTGGCCGACGGCGAAATAAAGCGAGGCTTTTCAAGCGATGACCTGAGCGAAGGGCGCAAGGACATAGCAGCGTTCGAACACACACTGTATGCCAGCCTGTGTCCGGCTTAACCCCTAAAATTATAAGGCTAATTTTGAGAATTATTCTCACCGAAAATTGCCTTGAAAAGCGATTCCCGGCCCCATATATCGACTCTGGTTCTTTTCTATTCATTTCAAACCTGCCGAGGATGTCATGGCCTTCGAACTTCCCGCTCTGCCCTATCCGACCGACGCGCTTGAGCCGCACATGTCGGCCAATACCTTCAGCTTCCACCACGCCAAGCACCACAAGGCCTATGTGGACAATCTGAACAAGCTGATCGACGGCACCGAGTTCGCGGACAAGTCGCTGGTCGAGATCGTCAAGGCCTCGGAAGGCACTAACCCCGGCGTGTTCAACAACGCCGCTCAGGTGTGGAACCACACCTTCTTCTGGCACTCGATGAAGCCGAACGGCGGCGGTCAGCCGACGGGCGCCATCGCTGACAAGATCAATGCCGATTTCGGCTCGTTTGACGCCTTTGTCGAAGCCTTCAAGACCGCCGGTGCGACGCAGTTCGGTTCGGGCTGGGCGTGGCTGGTGCTGGGGCAGGACGGCAAGCTGAAGACCGTGAAGACCGGCAATGCCGAAACGCCGTTCACCAAGGGCGACAAGCCGATCCTGACGCTCGACGTGTGGGAACACGCCTACTATCTCGACTATCAGAACCTGCGTCCGAAGTTCATCGAAACCTACCTCACCTCGCTGGTGAACTGGGACTTCGCCAACAGCAATCTGGACGCCCCGCTGCATCCGGGCGTGTAATTTCAGCCCTATTGGTTAGATTACGGGGTGTGGGGTCTATGACCCCACGCCTTTTCTTTTGGGAGCTTCTCCATGGACGCCTCTGATCTGGCGACGAACATTCTCGCCCTGGCGCGCGCGCAGGGGCGCACACTGACGACGGCCGAAAGCTGCACGGGCGGGCTGATCGCCGCGGCCCTGACTCGCATTTCGGGCGCGTCCGAGGCGTTTCACGAAGGCTATGTCACCTATTCCAACGCAGCTAAGACGAAGCTTCTGGGCGTATCAGAGACGGTGCTGGCCGAACACGGCGCGGTCAGCCTGCCCGTGGCGCACGCCATGGCCGAAGGGGCGCTGACCTCGGCCGGGGCCGATCTGGCCCTGAGCGTGACGGGGATCGCCGGGCCGAGCGGCGGTTCCGCTGAAAAACCCGTCGGCATGGTCTGTTTCGGGCTGGCCTTCCGGCTGCCCGATGGCGAGGTCCGGTCTCAGGCCAATGTGCATGTGTTTGAGAATCTGGGCCGCGACTATATCCGCGAACAGTCGGTCATGTACGCCCTGCACTGGGCGCTGGAGCATCTGAAGGCCGAAGCCTAAATCTTGTTGCCATAAAGCTGCTTGGCGCGGGCCTCGAACACGCTCATCAGGCGGCTGACGGCGAGATTGAGATTGGCCTTCAGCATGGCATTAAGGATGGGATTTTTGAAATCCATATCCATGTCGAAATCGACGCGCGTACCGCCCTCAATTTCGGTAAAATGCCAGTGGCCGTTCAGCTTACGCAACGGCCCGCGCAGCAGGCCCATATGCAGGCTGAGGTCATCGGCGCGACGGGTGACGCGCGTCGAAAAGCGCTCGGACAGCATCTTGTAGCCCACCGACACGTCGGCATCGAACATATGCACCCCATCCGAGGGGGAGGAGGCATTGTAGGCACGCAGAGAGGTAATCCACGGAATAAACTCCGGATACCGCTTCACATCGCTGACCATGTCCCACAGGTCCGACGCCGCGTAGGGCAGGACGCGCTCAAGGTGAAACTGCGCCACGTCTCAGGCCCGCTTACCCGCCAGTTGCGCGTCACGCGCCGCGCGCAGACGCTCGAAATCTTCGCCCGCATGGTGAGATGAGCGCGTAAGCGGCGAAGACGACACCATCAGGAAGCCCTTGGCACGCGCGATCGATTCATAGGCTTTGAATTCATCCGGCGTGACGAAGCGGTCGATGGCGGCGTGCTTGCGCGTCGGCTGAAGATACTGGCCGATGGTGATGAAATCGACGCCGGCAGAACGCATATCGTCCATCACCTGCATCACCTCTTCCTTGGTTTCCCCAAGGCCGACCATGATGCCGGACTTGGTGAACTGCGAAGGGTCGCGTTCCTTGACGCGCTCCAGCAGGCGAAGCGAATGGTAATAGCGTGCGCCGGGGCGGATCTTCAGATAGTTGCGCGGCACGGTTTCGAGATTGTGATTGAAGACGTCCGGCTTGGCGTCGATGACGATTTCCGCCGCCCCGTCCTTACGCAGGAAGTCCGGCGTCAGGATTTCGACGGTGGTTTTCGGCGATTGTTGGCGAATCTGACGGATCACCTCAGCGAAGTGTTCCGCCCCGCCATCGGCCAGATCGTCACGGTCCACCGAGGTGATGACGACGTGTGCCAGGCCCATCCTGGCCACGGTCATGCCCACGCGGTTCGGCTCATCGGCATCGAGAGGCTGCGGCAGGCCGGTCTTGACGTTACAGAAGGCGCAGGCCCGCGTGCAGGTGTCGCCCATGATCATCAGGGTGGCGTGGTTCTTGGTCCAGCACTCACCGATATTGGGGCAGGCGGCCTCTTCGCACACTGTCACCAGCTTGGCGTCGCGCACGGTCTGGCGCGTCGCATTATAGCCTTCGGAGCCCGGCGCCTTGACGCGCAACCAGTCCGGCTTTTTCAGAATCGGGGTGTCCGGACGATTCTGCTTTTCAGGATGGCGCAGGTCAGGCTTGGAAACCGAGGCGTCGAGCCGGTTGATCAGGGTAACCATGGGGACACTTTAATGAGGAAACAGTCTGTCCCTAATTGGGCTTTTTGCCCGCCATTATCAAGCCAAAAGGCCTTGTCCCTTATAACATAGGGTAACAGGGGATGGCCGAACAGTGGAATCTGGCCTAAGCTGAGCCCATGCTCATCCTCCGTCCGCTGTCGCCTTCCCTGTCCCGCCGCCGGTTACTGGCCGGTGCGGCGGCCGGCATAGGCGCTACGCTGGCGGGCTGTACGCGCAGTGACGGTCCCGACCAGACGGGTATTGCCTTTACCGACTCGCAGATCCCGCCCGGCCTGTCGCCCGACGCCTATCCGCCCGCCGGGTTCGTGTGGAGCGGTTTCAAATTCGCCACCCTGCCCGAGGCGCGTTACGGCGTCGCCGCCCCACCGCTCAATCCGCGTGGGCATCTGCTGATACTGGCCGATGCCCGCTATCCCGCCGAAGTCTATTTCGGACTGGCGCAACAGGCGGTGTTGAATAAGCTGAGCGTATGGCTTTTCGAAGCGCCGGGTCAGGGCGGATCAGGCAAGTATCTATTGCAAAATCAGGATATTGTCCTGCCCGACTTCAGACACCCCATTAAGGCCGCTGAGGCTTTCGTGACCGAGGTCATTCGCCCTTTGCCCGCCAAACCCCTCTATCTGTTCGGGCACGGGTCGGGGGCGCTAACGGCGCTGGCTATGGATGCGCGCAACTGGCCGCTGCGCGGCGTGCTGGCCTATGCGCCGTGGGACGCCTCGCAGTCAGCCTCACCCGCCGAATGGCACCGCGAAGACGAACCCGCCGATGCCTGGGGCAAGGTGGCGCATCGCTGGCGCATGGCCAATCCCGATCTGCGTCGCGTGCACCTGAGTGAGGGTTGGATCAAGCAGATGGGCGAGGCACGCCGGGCACTCGGCGGCTTCCGGCTGGAGCTGGGCCGCGCCTCCGCTCCTGTGGTTGTGGCCGGGACAGGCGATCTTAAGGCGCTGTGTGGCGGGCGCACTACCTGCGAGGTGAAACCCGTTGCCCGTGAAGAGGAGTTAGGTCCCGTTTTTGAGACCTTTCTAAGCCTTGGCACCTGACATAACAGCCACCTCTCAATTATTTGAACAATGTTCAATTGACTTGTGGCCCAGAGGCTCATAGGGTGTAACCAGAATTGATCGGCAGCCGCAGCGTAATGACGGCCCTTCAAGCCGGTTAAAGGGAGTGATCGCGCATGGTGCGCCCTTTTGATGTCGAAGCCGAAACGAAATCCCTGTTCGACGCGCTTCTCGACGCCGCAGACAAACATGGCAAGTCCAAGCTCATTATCGAGGATCAGGACCGCCAGCCTTCGGACTATAACGAATTTATCCTGCGCACCTTCGTGCTGGCGCGCCTGTTTGACAAGGCGCTGAAGAAGGAAACGCGCATCGGTCTGATGCTGCCGACCTCATTGGGCGGGGCTCTCAGCTTCTTTGCCCTGCACGCCCACGGGCGCACGCCGGTAATGATCAACTTCACCGCCGGGCCAGCCAATATCAAGACGGGCTGCCTGACCGCCAAGGTCAAGACGGTGATTACCTCAAAGCGCTTCGTGCAGCAGGCCAAGCTGGAGGACCTGGTTGAGGCCATGGGGCATTTCGTCCGCATCCTCTATCTCGAAGATTTGCGTAAATCGCTGACTCTGCCGGACAAACTGTACGGACTGGCGGCCTCCAAACTGCCGCGCCGTTTCGCGCACAAGGCCAAGCCCTCTGACATCGGCGTCATCCTGTTCACGTCGGGCAGCTTTGGTACGCCGCGCGGCGTGGTGCTCACTCAGGCCAATCTGGTGCTCAACTGCGCCCAGATCGCCGCCCATATCGAGCTGAAGCCGGAATGGGTGTGCTTCAACCCCATGCCGATCTTCCATTCGCTGGGCCTGACCGGCGGCCTGATCCTGCCGCTGTTGCAGGGGATGCGCAGCTTTCAGTACCCGTCGCCGCTGCACGTCAAGCAGATCCCCGGCCTGCTCAAGGAAACGAAAGCGTCGCTGTTGTTTTCGACCGATACCTTCCTCAATCAGTACGCCCGTCAGGCGCAGCCGGACGATTTTGCGACCCTCGCCTTCGTGGTCTGCGGGGCGGAAAAGGTGCGCGACGAAACGCACAAGCTGTTCAGCGAACAGTACGGCCTGACCGTTATCGAAGGTTATGGCGTCACCGAAACCTCGCCGGTTCTGGCGGTCAATCTGCCGACCGACAATCATTACGGCACGGTGGGCCGCGCCCTGCCCGGTATGCAACTGCGCCTTGAGGTGGTCGAAGGCATCCCCGAAGGCGGACGCCTGCACGTCAAGGGGCCGAACGTCATGGCCGGTTATATCAATCTCGAAACCCCCGACATCATCGAAGCGCCAAAGGACGGCTGGCACGACACCGGCGATATTGTGTCGATCGACCGCCACGGCTGCATCCGCATCCTTGGCCGCGCCAAGCGCTTCGCCAAGATCGCCGGTGAGATGGTGTCGCTGACCGCCGTTGAGCGGCTGGCCGAAGAGGTGTGGCCGGACCATCGTCACGCCGTCGTGTCGCTGGCCGACGACAAGAAGGGCGAGCGTCTGGTGCTCCTGACCGATCATGCGGCGGCGGACCTGTCCACCCTGTCGGATCAGGCGAAGGAGAAGGGTGTCCCGGCGCTGGCCATCCCCAAAAAGCTGGTCAAGGTCGAGTCGATCCCCGTCCTCGGTTCGGGCAAGACGGACTATGTCACCCTGCAAAAGCTGGCAGAGGTGGTGGCCAACGCCGCTTGACAGCCGACACACGCCAGGGTTAAGGCGGAAACATGGCCATAGCCCGCCCCCCCTCTCACGGCACACAGGCCGGAAGCGAAACCCGCTCCTGGACGCTGATCGCCGTGGTCATGGGCCTGCTGGTTCAGGTGCTGTTTCCGCCGCACCTTCTGGCGGCATCGCGCGACGGGTCTGGCTTTGTCCTGTGTAACAGCCCGGTGCCGGTGGTCGATACGACCCTCAGTCAGGCCGTCGCCAAGGACAAGGCTGAAAAGGCCACTCAGGGCCTCAAATGCGCCGATTGCGTGCTGGCGGGCCTGACCGGCCTGCCGCAGCCCGATCTCATCGTCGCACCCGTTGTCTATACGCAAAGCCTTGCGCCTCTGACGCCTGCCTCGGATGTGGCGCAACCCAAGGCCCGCGCCCCGCCGCGTCCACATTCCTGCGGCCCCCCACACCTCATCTGATCGCTTTTCCGCTCAGCGTGCGTCACGCGCGCTGATACGTCGTGCTTTCAGACAGGTTATTTCATGAAAACCCGTATATTCGCGCTGTGCCTCAGCGCTTCCGGCCTCGCCCTGTGCGCCGCC
This sequence comes from Asticcacaulis sp. W401b, assembly GCF_046503825.1. Lineage (NCBI taxonomy): Bacteria > Pseudomonadati > Pseudomonadota > Alphaproteobacteria > Caulobacterales > Caulobacteraceae > Asticcacaulis > Asticcacaulis sp. W401b. The sequence goes on along the minus strand of NZ_JBKFEE010000004.1, from coordinate 152,369 downwards.
CTGCCCGCCTTTGCCGCCCCCATCGCTTCCGACGCGGATGATATCCCCACCGTCATCGTCACAGGCCGCCTCAATCCGGAAGACCCGTCCGCCGTGCGCGACACCCGCGCCAAATTGTCGCGGACACCGGGGGCTGTGTCCGTGGTTGCCTCCGAAACCTACAGCAACAGCTATGCGATCGGGATGTACGACACGCTGAAAAACGTCTCCGGCGTGTTCGCGCAAAAGAAGTTCGGCGAAGACAGCCGCTTCTCTATTCGCGGCTCCGGCATTGGTAATTCCTCACACAATCGCGGGTCGTGGCTGTCCATCGACGGCGTACCCGTCAATCAGGCCGACGGTTCCGGCGATTATCAGGAGATCGACCCGCTGTCGGCGCGCTATATCGAAGTCTATAAGGGCGGCAATGCCCTGCGCTTCGGCGGCGCGCAACTGGGCGGCGCGGTCAACTACGTCACGACCAGCGGCCGCAATGCCGGTTATCGCACACTGGTGCGACTGGAAGGCGGCAGTTTCGGGACCACACGCGGACAGGTCGCCTATGCCGATGTCATCGGCGATTACGACCTCTATGTCTCGGCCAGCACCGTCCATGCCGACGGCTGGCGCGACAATTCCGAACAGAATGGCAAGCGCGTGACGCTGAATATCGGTCGCCGCTTCGGTGAAGGCCGCTCGCTGCGCTTCATTTTTCAGGGCAATGACCTCGATCAGCGCATTGCCGGGGCTCTGACTCTGCAACAGGCCCTGACGACGCCCAAGGTGACGACTGCCGCCAACTATCCGCTGCTGCGCTACGGCCGCAACGTCAAATCCGCGCGCAGCACGGTGCAGGGCGACTGGCAGATCAACGACAACTGGCGCGTCGAAGGCGGCGTCTATGCCGCGTGGAAGCAGCTCATCCACCCCATCTCCATCTATATTGACCAGCAATATCAGAACTATGGCGCCTTTGCCCGCCTCGATGGGCAAGGCACCGTAGGCAGCAAGCGCTACGACGTCTTTGCCGGGGTCAATTACCGAAGCGGCAATATCGACGCCCATACCTTTGCCAATAGCAATGGCCTGCCCGGAACACTGTCCGGTAACGCGGTGCAGAACGCCCAGAGCTGGGACGTGTTCGCAGAGGGCCGCCTGTTCGTCACGGAGCAACTGGCCCTGATCGCCGGCGGTTCCTATGGCTGGACCCGCCGCGACTATGTCAACTATCTCAATACGGCGAACAATGCCGATAAGGATTTCGACTGGTTTGCGCCGCGCGTCGGGCTTCTGTGGCAAAACGCCAGCGGTCAGCAGGTGTTTGCCAATATCACCAAATCGGTCGAAGCCCCGACCTATGGCGCTCTGGTGCAGACGCCCCTGCCGCAGTTCACCAGCGTGCGGCCGCAGGAAGCCGTGACGGCGGAAATCGGCACGCGCGGCCGCTCACAACACCTGACCTGGGATGTGGCGCTGTATCGGGCCGAAATCGACGGTGAGATGCTCAACTTCATCGTGTCGCCCGACATTCCCGCCGCCACCTTCAACGCCCAGAACACGATCCATCAGGGGCTCGAAGCCGCGCTCGACTGGCGCATCGGCAGCATCGGCAACTGGGCCGTCATGGCGCGTCAGACCTATACCTGGTCGGATTTCAAGTTCGATAATGACAAGACCTATGGCAATGCCCGCCTGCCCATCATCCCCGAACACTATTACCGCGGCGAACTGGCCTTCAGTTCAAAGAGCGGCTGGCGTATCGCGCCGTCGGTGGAATGGACGCCGTCGGATGTGTGGGTCGATTACGCCAATACGCAGACATCACCGGGCTTCACCGTGTGGAACCTGTCGGCCTCCAAAAAGGTCAATGACGGGCTGGAAGTCTTCGTCGAAGGGCGCAATCTGGACGACACGCGCTATGTGTCGAGCGTCACGGCGGTGACCGACTTCACCAAGGTCGCGGCCAGTTCGCGCTCGGCCTTCTGGCCCGGCGAAGGGCGTGCCGTGTTCATCGGCCTCAAGCTGACGGGGCAGTAGCATGACCAAGGCGGCGAACGACACGGTTCGCCGCCAGATTATCGACTACCGGATGATCTGGCGGTGGCACTTCTATGCGGGGCTGGTGTGCATCCCCTTCATCGTGATCCTGTCCCTGACGGGGCCGATCTATCTGTTCAAGCCCCAGATCGAGGCGGCCATCGACCGCCCCTATGATCAGGTGGGCCGGGCGGGGCGGGTCCAGCCCCTGTCTGTGCAGGTCGAAGGCGCACTGGCGGCCTTTCCCAACGCGCAGTTTCAGTCGGTCGAAGTCCGGCCGGATGTGACCGACGCGGCGCGCGTCACGCTGAGCGAAAATGGCGAACGGCTGCGCGTCTATGTGCACCCGGAAACCCTGACCGTGCTGAAATCCGCGCCCGAAGAGGCGCGGTTTATGAATGTGGTCAAAACCATCCACGGCGAGTTGTTTGCCGGGCTTTTCGGCACCCTGCTGGTCGAAACGGCATCGTGCTGGGCCATAGTGATGATCATTACCGGCCTATATCTGTGGTGGCCGCGGGGCACAAAGGGTCTGGCCGGAGTTCTGTGGCCGCGCCTTGAGGCCAAACTGTTCTGGCGCGATCTGCACGCGGTGACGGGTCTGTGGGTGTCGTTTTTTGCGCTCTGCCTGCTGCTGACCGGCCTGCCGTGGACGACCGTCTGGGGGGCCGGGTTCAAGGTGGTGCGTCAGGCGGTGATCGCTCAGTCGTCAAAACCCGACTGGTCCACCAGCCGCGCCGCGGACAAGGCCGGCGAGCACGCAGGCCACGGCCATGGGGGCGCGCAAACCGGAGGCGCGGTCGATTTGACGCTTCTGGACCATATGGCGGGCGAATTGCGCGCCGCAGACCTGCCGCCGCCGGTCGTATTGATGGCGCCGGCCAAGGGCAAGCCGTGGCAGGGCGTCTCCCAGACCCAGAACCGGCCCAAGGGCGTCACCGTCACCTTTGATCACATGGGTGATGTGGCGCAGATCAAGACCTTTGGCGATAAGCCGCTGATCGACCGCGTGTTCGGTATAGGCATTGCCCTGCACGAAGGCCAGTTGTTCGGCGCGTTCAATCAGGCGCTGGGCGTGCTGACGGCGGCGGGTCTGCTGACGTTGTGCGTTTCGGCGGTGATGATGTGGTGGCGACGGCGACCGGACAAGGTGACACTGGGCGCACCCAGCCGCCTGCCCGACGAACGTCTCGGCACGGGGCTGGGCCTGCTGATACTGGGCCTCGCTCTGTTCCTGCCGATGATGGGGCTGTGCCTGATCCTTGTGGCCCTGATCGAGCGATGGGTGCTGCGGCGTATTCCCCCTGTCAGCGATTGGCTGGGCCTGACATGATTGGATTTTCAGGCAAATTCGGACAGAAAATTAAATTGCAAATTACAATTTATATTTTAATTGTGAATCGAAAGTGTTTGTTTGCACTCTCGACTCAAAGCAAAAGCCGCTGCGTCTTGCGCAGCGGCTTTTGAATAAGAAAAACCACGGATGGACACGGATATGGCCGCTGCGCGGCCATGAACACGGATATCTGTGTCGCCGCCGAAGGCGGCATCCGTGCCTTATCCGTGGTTAGATCTTATAAATTGATCATACGACCGTCGGCGTCCAGAGAGGCCTCCAGAATCGCCTCCGACATGGTCGGGTGCGGGAAGACGGTCCCTTGCAGGTCCTCTTCCGTCGCTTCCATGGTGATGGCCAGACAGAAGCCCTGCACCATTTCCGTGACATTGGCCCCGATCAGGTGGGCCCCCAGAAGCGCGCCGGTCTTCTTGTCGAAGATGACCTTGACGAAACCACCCGGCTCACCGGCAGCAATCGCCTTGCCGTTGGCTTTGAAGGGGAAGCGGCCGATCTTGACGTCCAGACCCTTTTCCTTCGCGCCCTGCTCGGTGATACCGACCGAGGCGACTTCCGGCGTGGCGTAGGTGCAGCCCGGAATCGGCGGATTGAGGTTCGACAGCTTCTTGCCGGCCATGTAGTCGGCCGCGTGGACGGCTTCGTGCGAAGCCTTGTGCGCCAGCCAGGGCGGCCCGGCGCAGTCGCCGATGGCGTAGAGGCCCTTCACATTGGTCTTGCCGTGGCTGTCATTCTTGATGTGACCGCGGTCCATCTCAACGCCCAGCTTTTCCAGTCCGAGGTTTTCGGTATTGGCCACGATGCCGACAGCCACGATGCAGCCTTCGGCCTCCAGCGTTTCGGCCTTGCCGCCGACCTCGACCGACACCTTGACACCCGCCGCGGTCTTTTCGACCTTGGTCACCTTGGCCCCCAGACGGAACTTAAAGCCGCGCTTTTCAAAGGCCTTCTGAGCCTCAGCGGAGACTTCCTTGTCCTCGACCGGCAGGATGCGGTCCATGGCCTCGACCACGGTCACATCGGCGCCCAGCGAGCGGTAGAAGGAGGCGAACTCGATGCCGATAGCGCCCGAACCGATCACCACCAGCGACTTCGGCATAGCCTTGGGCGTCAGGGCGTTACGATAGGTCCAGATACGCTCGCCGTCCGAAACCGCGCCGATGGCCGGGATCTCGCGGGCGCGCGCCCCGACCGCCAGCATGACGTTCCTGGCTTCGACAACCTGCTCGCCACCCTTGTTCAGCTTAACGCGCACCTTGGGCGCGTCCTTACCGGGTTCCAGCGTGGCGAAGCCCTCGATCACGTCGATCTTGTTCTTCTTCATCAGGTAGCCGACGCCGCCATTGAGCTGCTTGGCGACGGCGCGCGAGCGGGCGATGACCTTTTCGAAGTCGAAGCCCGGCTTTTCGCCGGTCAGACCGTAATCACCGAGGTGATTGATCTTGTCGAACACCTCGGCCGACTTGAGCAGCGCCTTGGTCGGGATACAGCCCCAGTTGAGGCAGATGCCGCCCAGCAGTTCACGCTCGACGATGGCGACCTTCAGGCCGTTCTGAGAGGCGCGGATGGCCCCTTCGTAACCGCCGGGACCGGAGCCGATAACAACCAGATCATAAGACATTTCAATAACCTGCGATTTCTCCGACACCCGATGAGTGACTCATCGGGTGTCGGCAAGGGCAATCGCCCGCCGCCGCTTTTGCGGCGAGCCATGCGGCGTTTGAGCTGAAAACCATGCGTGACATCAAAGATGTTACGCCAACATTTTAATCGGGTCTTCGAGAAGGCCCTTCAATGCGGTAATGTACTTGGCACCGACCGACCCATCGACCACGCGGTGATCGCAGGTCAGGGTGACGGTCATGACGGTGGCGACCGCCAGTTGGCCGTTCTTGACGACCGGGCGTTGTTCACCGGCACCGACCGATAGGATGCAGCCCTGCGGTTCGTTGATGATGGAGGCGAACTGCTTGATGCCGAACATGCCGAGGTTGGACACCGAGAAGGTGCCGCCCTGGAATTCTTCGGGCTTCAGCTTCATATCGCGGGCGCGCGCCGCCAGATCCTTGGTTTCCTTGGCGATCTGGGCCAGAGACTTGGTCTCGGCCTTGCGGATAATCGGGGTGATCAGGCCACCGTCGATAGCCACGGCCATAGCGATATCGGCATTGTGGTGCATCGCAATGCCTTCGGGGGTGAAAGAGGCATTGGCTTCCGGCACCTGCTTGAGCGCCAGCGCCACCGCCTTGATGACGATATCGTTCACCGAGACCTTGATACCTTGCGATTCCAGCGCCGTATTGATCTTGGTACGCGCCGCCAGCAGGTTGTCGAGTTCGATATCGACGGTCAGCGGGAAGTGCGGGATGTCGCGGAAAGATTCGGTCAGGCGACGGGCGATGACCTTGCGCATATTGTTGAGCGGGACGAGATCGTAAGACCCCGCCGGAATGCCCAGTTGCTCAAGGGTCTGCACCTTGCGCGGCTCAGCCGCTGCGGTGGTCGCCGCCGGGGCAGAACCGGCCTTGCCGGTGCCCGAAGCCAGAGCGGCTTCGATATCGCGCTTGATGATACGGCCGTGCGGGCCGGTGCCTTTCAGCAGCTTGAGATCGAGCTTGTTGATCTCGGCCAGACGACGCGCCAGAGGCGAAGCCGCCACGCGCGCCCCACCCGAAGCGGCCGGGGCTGCGACGGGGGTGGCCACAGGAGCCGGAGCCGCGGCGGGCTTCGGCGCTTCGGCGGCTTTCGGGGCCTCAGCCTTGGGCGCGGGAGCGGCCGAACCGCCTTCACCCGCCAGACGAGCGATGGGCGTATTGACCTTCACGCCTTCGGTCCCGGCTTCGATCAGGATGGCCTCAACCACGCCCTCATCGACGGCTTCGACTTCCATCGTCGCCTTGTCGGTTTCGATTTCGGCGATCACGTCACCGGCGGAGACAGTGTCCCCGACCTTGACGTGCCACTTGGCCAGAATGCCCTCTTCCATGGTGGGCGAGAGCGCCGGCATCAGAATATCGGTCATGTGTGGCCCCTCTTACTTGTACGAGACTTGCTTGACCGCGGCGATGATCTTCTCAACGCTGGGGACGGTCAGGGCTTCGAGGTTGGCAGCGTAAGGCATCGGCACGTCTTCCTGATGCACGCGGGCGGGCGGCGCATCCAGATCGTCGAAGGCTTCGGCGGTGACGCGGGCGGCGACTTCGGCTCCGATACCGCAGGGGCCCCAGCCTTCTTCGACGGTGACCAGACGGTTGGTCTTCTTCACCGAAGCGACGACCGTGTCGGTATCCAGCGGACGAAGCGTGCGCAGGTTGACGACTTCGGCGTCAATACCCTCTTCGGCCAGCTTCTCAGCCGCCTTGAGCGCAAAACCGACCATACGCGAGTGGGCGACGATGGTGACATCCTTGCCCTCTTTCTGGATCTTGGCCTTGCCGATGGGCAGGACGAAATCCTCAACATCCGGGATTTCAAACTCATTGCCGTACATCATCTCGTGTTCGAGGAAGACGATGGGGTTCGGATCGCGGATAGCGGCCTTCATCAGGCCCTTGGCGTCGGCGGCGTCGTAAGGCGCAATGACCTTCAGGCCTGGAACGTTGGCGTACCACGCCGAATAGTCCTGAGAGTGCTGGGCGGCGACGCGGGCCGCGGCACCGTTAGGGCCACGGAAAACGATCGACGACTTAATCTGACCGCCCGACATGTACAGAGTCTTGGCCGACGAGTTCAGGATGTGGTCGATGGCCTGCATGGCGAAGTTGAAGGTCATGAACTCGATGATCGGCTTAAGACCGGCCATGGCCGCCCCCGAACCGATACCGGCAAAGCCCATTTCGGTGATCGGCGTGTCGATAACGCGGCGGTCGCCGAACTCTTCGAGCAGGCCGCGCGAGACCTTATACGCGCCCTGATACTGGGCGACTTCCTCACCCATCAGGAAGACGCGGTCGTCGCGGCGCATTTCTTCGGCCATGGCGTCACGCAGCGCGTCGCGCACGGTGATCTTGACCATCGGGGTGCCTTCCGGGAATTCCGGATCGCTTTGCGGCTTAACCTGCGGCGCGACTGCCGAGGCGACCACAGCCGTCTTTTCGCCGCCTTCCTGAGCGGCGGTTTCGCCACCGGTGTTTTCCGCCGACTTGACCGGCGCCGGGGCCGATGCGCCACCGGCCAGACGCGCGATCGGCGTATTGACCTTCACGCCTTCGGTGCCGGCTTCGATCAGGATGGCCTCGACCACGCCTTCATCGACGGCTTCGACTTCCATCGTCGCCTTGTCGGTTTCGATTTCGGCGATCACCTGACCGGCGGAAATCTCGTCACCGGCCTTGATGTGCCACTTGGAAAGGGTGCCCTCCTCCATGGTCGGAGAGAGAGCGGGCATAAGAATGTCGGTCATCTGGGATCAGGCCTCAAGATAAACGTCGGTGTACAGTTCGGACGGATCGGGTTCGGGGCTGGTCTGAGCGAACTCGACGGCCTCCATAACGATCGCCTTGATTTCATTGTCGATGGCCTTGATTTCGGCCTCTTCGACACCCGACTGCTCCAGCATCGTCTTGATGTGGTCGATCGGGTCGCGGGTCGTCTTGACCTCATCGACCTCTTCCTTGCTGCGGTACTTGGCCGGGTCGGACATGGAGTGACCGCGATAGCGATACGTCTTCATTTCCAGAATGTACGGACCCTTGCCCGAACGGGCGTATTCGGCCGCGCGCTCAGCGGCTTCCTTCACCGCGAACACGTCCATGCCGTCCACGGTTTCGCCGGGGATGCCGAACGACGCACCGCGCTGCGACAGATTGGTCGTCGCCGAGGCGCGGGCCAGAGCCGTGCCCATGGCGTATTCGTTGTTTTCAATCACATAGACGACCGGCAGGTTCCACAGCTTCGCCATGTTGAAGCTTTCATAGACCTGACCCTGGTTGGCCGCGCCGTCACCGAAATAGGTGAAGGAGACATTGCCATTGTTGCGGTACCAGTCGGCAAAGGCCAGACCCGTCCCCAGCGACACCTGAGCGCCGACGATGCCGTGACCGCCGAAGAAGCCGGTTTCGATGTCGAACATGTGCATCGACCCGCCCTTACCCTTCGACGAGCCGCCGATGCGGCCGGTCAGTTCGGCCATAACGGCCTTGGGGTCCATACCGGCGGCCAGCATGTGGCCGTGGTCGCGGTAACCGGTGATGACCTGATCGCCGTCGATAGAGGCGGCCTCCATGCCCACAGCGACGGCTTCCTGACCGATGTACAGGTGGCAGAAGCCCCCGATCAGACCCATGCCGTAGAGCTGACCCGCACGCTCTTCGAAGCGGCGGATGAGAACCATCTCACGGTAATATTTCAGGAGTTCGTCTTTGGAGACATTGCGTTTGGCGGAACCCGTCGTTCCGGTGTCAGTGGCCTTGGCGGCGCGCGCCATGGAAACCTCCCTGGGGTTAATCGTGCCACTCGCGTCTTACCCGCAGGCAGAGACGTTCGCAGCCGGTCAAAAAGACGTTCGAGCGCGCACCGGCACAACAGAGCCGGCCGCCCATAGAGGGGGATGCAGTCAGTTCTGGTGATCCCGTGGGAAAATCCGGTAGCAGGACCACCGGAATCTCAGGGTTCGTCAAAAACCGCCTGAATTCACGTCAGGACTTCTCTTAGGCAAACCCCAAGCTGACGTAAAGTCCCCTTGCGGACTCAGGAATTGCGCGCAGGGGCGATGTGATCACGGATCACGTATTCGTTAGGGGCATTGAGTCCCAGGAGAACGCGGGCGCGTTCTTCAAGCAATTCTTTGGAAAGATTATCGGTTCTCAAATAACGGGCGCGGGCTTCAAGGTCCTGCCGCTCAGCGGCAAGAACAGCCAGCAGCTTTTGCTTTTCGGCCAGCTCAACCTGACGGGTTTCCTGCGAAAAGAACCCTTTGTCGCCAGTCAAATACTGTACGCCGCAGTAGGTCAGAAATATAGCGATGATCGCGGTAGGCAAATAGGGCCTCAGTTTCTGAATCACGACTTTCGCCCCTTCTGGACGGACCACATTGACAGGAGGGATTTTTGGCCGCGTCGGTTTAACAAACTGTTACCGAACATGTCACTTCAACTGAAAGAATTTATCATAAAACGCGAGCGGCGCAGGACACCTGCGCCGCTCTTTTTGGCAGATTTGTAAAAAACGTCCCAGCCGGTGAGAGGCCGGTTCCGGTTTTAGCTGCGGATCACCGAAAGCCCCGCATAGACGGCTTCGTCGTCGAGGATCGATTCGATGCGCAGGAGCTGGTTGTACTTGGCCAGCCGGTCCGAACGCGCCAGCGAGCCCGTCTTGATCTGACCGCAGTTCAGCGCCACCGCCAGGTCAGCAATGGTCGAATCTTCGGTCTCACCCGAACGGTGCGACATCACCGAGGTATAGCCCGAACGGTGGGCCATATCGACGGCGTCCATGGTTTCCGACAGGGTGCCGATCTGGTTCACCTTGACGAGGATCGAGTTGGCGAGGCCTTCGACAATGCCGGTCTCCAGACGGTTCGGGTTGGTGACGAACAGGTCGTCGCCGACCAGTTGCAGACGGTCGCCCAGACGCTCGGTCAGCAGCGCCCAGCCTTCGAAATCGTCTTCCGACATGCCGTCTTCGATCGAGCAGATCGGGAACTTGTCGGCGAGGTTTTCGAGATAATCGACCATTTCTTCACGGCTGAGAACCTTGCCCTCGCCCTCCAGATGGTACTTCTCGTCCTTAAAGAACTCGGTCGAGGCCACGTCGAGCGCCAGCCAGAAGTCTTCACCGGCCTTGTAGCCCGCCGCCGCACCGGCATCGACGATGAATTGCAGCGCCACCTCGGCCGAGGACAGGTTCGGCGCAAAGCCACCTTCGTCACCGACATTGGTGTTGTGGCCGGCGGCCTTGAGCGCCGATTTCAGGCTATGGAAGATTTCCGCGCCCATGCGCAGGGCTTCGGAGAAGGTTTCGGCACCGGCCGGAACGATCATGAATTCCTGAATGTCGATGGGGTTGTCAGCGTGGGCGCCGCCATTGATGATGTTCATCAGCGGCACGGGCAGCACACGGGCCGACAGGCCACCGACATACTTATAGAGCGGCAGGTTGACCGAAGCCGCCGCCGCCTTAGCCACGGCCAGCGACACGCCGAGAATGGCATTGGCCCCCAGACGGCCCTTGTTCTCGGTGCCGTCGAGATTGATCAGGATCTGGTCGATGTGGCGCTGATCGCGGGCGTCGAGACCGCTCAGGGCTTCGTAGATTTCGCCATTGACCGCGTCCACGGCCTGACGCACGCCCTTGCCCAGATAGCGGCTCTTGTCGCCATCGCGCTTTTCCACGGCTTCATGCGCCCCGGTGGAGGCACCCGACGGCACAGCGGCGCGACCGAAAGCGCCGTCTTCGAGGGTGACATCGACCTCAACGGTCGGATTGCCGCGCGAGTCGAGGATTTCACGAGCAACGATATCAATAATGGCGGACATGGCAATCTTCCCTGAGGGGTTTGAAAAACGAGGGTTGCTTAGCAAGCGCGCCCAAGCCTGACAAGCCCGCCACGGGGAATGCGTCTCATATATTGAGTATATCGGCGGGCTTCGCGAAGACGTGATCCGGCTTTTCGCTCAGCAGGCTGTCTTCGTGGGCATAGCCCCAGGTCACGGCCCCCACGGCAATGCCCACCTTGCGCGCCGCCTCGATGTCGCGCAGCTCATCACCGATGGACAGGGCCTCGGTCGGTTTCGCCTTGAAGGCCTTGAGCACGGCCTTGAACTTGGCCGCCTTGCCAAAAAGCGATGAACCGCACGAATAGTGATCGATCAGGGCGCTCAGCTCAGCCCCCAGAACGGTGCGTACATTGTCGGCGTCGTTGGAAGTCACGACCACAACGGTCACGCCGCGCGCCTTCAGATCGCGGATCACCTCAGCGATCCCGTCAAACAGCACGATTTTTTCGATCTGCTGGTTTTGCAGCCTCTGGGCATAGGTGGCAATGGCCGGCAGTTTGAGCAGCGGCACCTTCAGACGCTTCAGCAGCTCACGCGGCCCCAGACGACGCAGTTCGTCAAGGTGCGAGCGGTCCGGGTTCTCAAAGCCGAAGCGTTCGGCCAGATGATCGAACACCTCAAGGAACCACGGAAACGAATCGGCCAGCGTGCCGTCGAAATCGAAGATCACCAGACGATAGGGATAGGGGGGCATGAAAGGCCTTCCGGAATCAAAAACGCGGCACCTGAGGCGCCGCGTCTTTATATCTTCGGTCGATAAAGGCGGTTAGTCCTTTTTCGGCGTAATCACCTGACGGCCCTTATAGATGCCGGTCTTCAGGTCGATGTGGTGCGGACGGCGCAGTTCGCCGGTGTCCTTGTCTTCCACAAACGAGTTGGCGCCGAGCGCGTGGTGCGAGCGACGCATGTTGCGCCGCGAGGGGGATACTTTCCGCTTAGGTACGGCCATGTCCGACTCTCTTTTTCAAGTGAGGCTCGATAAGCTTTTACCCAAGCCTTTCAAGCGTAGAATGATGTGTTGACCGGTTGTTCGTCCGGTCGGAAGGCGCGCCTTATGCCTCAAGAGCGGAAAAGGATCAAGGGGTCTGATGCAATAAATCTTATATCGTCCGCGACCTGACGTAATGACGCTTATAAATGCGGCGCATTTCCGCCGCAATCCATTCAGATGCCGTTCAGCTTGGCGGGCGCTCAATAGGGTCATCCCACGCACATATCCCCAGGTGGCATTATGAAACCCTCCTTTTTTCAACGGCATCTGCCGCTGGCCCTGATCGGGGTCGGCCTTATCGGTCTGTCCGCCCCCACCCTGGCATCGGCACAAGGCTATGATGGCTATTGCTATCAGCGCAAATCCAACTCCACCGCCACGGGGGCGGTTATTGGCGCTCTGGCCGGAGCGGCCATCGGCAACGGCTCGTCGCACCGCTATGACCGCGGCGGCAATACGGTCGCCGGGGCCGCCGTCGGTGCCGTGGTGGGCGGAGCCTTGGGCAATGCCTCGGTCGATTGTCACGATGGCCGCTACTATTCCTATGAGCGCAGTGGTTACTATGACCCGCCGCCCCCGCCGCCGGGTTATGGCGTCGTCTATTACGAATCGCGCCCGCGCTATGATGGCTATTATGTCTATCGCGAGCGCTATTACGGCCCGCGCTATTATCCGGCCCCGCGCAGCTATTACTACCGCGACCGCTATGACCGGTACGATCGCTATGAGCGGCGCGAACGGGAATATTATCATCACCGCCGTGAGCGATGGTAAAAACAAAACAGACGGTCCCTGATGGGACCGTCTGTTTTGTTTTGATGGTCGGGGAGACAGGATTCGAACCTGCGACCCCCTGCTCCCGAAGCAGGTGCGCTACCAGGCTGCGCCACTCCCCGACAAAGAAGACATCCCTTTGAATGAGGGATACGCACACGCCCGAAACCGGTCGTCTGCGTCTGGAGGCCGCTCTATACGGAAACGCCGGAACTCACGCAAGCCTTTGCCGTCAAAAAAATGCAGTATGTTGGGGAGAAACGAGAGGATAGCCGCGGAGAGCAGGCCTTACGAAATCTGTGAGCCGTCGCGGTTCGGAACCTGGAGCGGAGACCTTAAACACATAAGGGCCGCCCCGACGGGGCGACCCTTATGTGTTTAAATGGTCGGAGCGACAGGATTCGAACCTGCGACCCCTTGACCCCCAGTCAAGTGCGCTACCAGGCTGCGCCACGCTCCGACACCTCTTCGCAGAGGCCTCCCCTGGTAAGGAGAACGCGGCTTATAGAGAGGAATAAAGCGGCCTGCAATAGGCCACAGGCGTTTTCCACCGCTCACATGCGGCGGATCAGAGCCCCTTGAGGCTGCGTAGCATGGTTTTCTGTGCGTTTTCGAGGCTTTGAGCGATGGCCAGAAGCCGCGTGCGCGTCTCTTCGCTCAGGCCGCGAACGACGGACAGGGCCGACATTTCCTCAAAATCAAACGCCGGTTCGGCACTGTCGGCCATGACTTTGCGCGGTAAGGGCGGCGCGGATACGACCTCCATCGGCACGTCGTCCGGCTCAGAGTAACCCTCCGCCGCCGGGATGAAGGCCGTGCTGCCGCCCTGCCCGGCCGACAGCAGCGCCTTTTGCCCCTCGTCCTTGTGCAGCTTCTGCACGCCGCGAATCGTGTAGCCGCGATCGTGCAGCAGCACCTTCACCCCCATCAGCAGGTCAATATCCTGCGGACGGTAGAAGCGCCGCCCCCCGGCGCGCTTGGTCGGACGGATAAAGGTGAACTTGGTTTCCCAGAACCGCAGCACATGCTGGGGCACGCCCACCGCGTCAGCGGTTTCGGAAATGGTACGAAAGGCGAGAGGCCCCTTGGACACGTGTACTGGCCTTTATTACGACTTATTCGCCGACGCCGGCATCAACGCGCGCCTTCATGATCTGCGAGGCGCGGAAGGAGATGACCTTGCGCGGATCAATGGCCGCCGGCTTACCCGTCTTGGGGTTGCGTCCCACGCGAGCGTTCTTTTCGCGGACCTGAAACACGCCAAAGCCCGACAGCTTGACCGTCTCGCCCTTTTCAAGCGAATCAATGACCAGATCGAGGGTGCGCTCGACCAGCGCGGCGCATTCCTGACGCGGCAGGCCCAGCTCATTGTGCACCGCTTCGAACAGTTCGGCGCGGGTCAGGGTCGTGGCTTTCATATCAAATCCCCTCCGGAATGATCCATCAGAGGGAACCATACGCATTTTCCCGTTCACGTCAAAGGGTTGGACGCGGCTTGTCATCAAATAAATGAGATTTTCGTCTCAATATGCGGTTGGCCCTACAGGCGGATCGCCGCCGCCGCCCAGGTCAGGCCGCCGCCCAGCGCTTCGATCAGCACCAGATCGCCCTTTTTGACCCGTCCATCCTGTATCCCGGCATACCAGGCCAGCGGAATCGAGGCCGCTGAGGTGTTGGCGTGTTCGGCCACGGTCGAGATGACCTTCTCACGATCAAGCCCCAAACGATCGGCTACACCGTCAAGGATGCGCTGATTGGCCTGATGCGGGATGAACCAGTCCACGGCCTTGTGGTCGAGACCCGCCTTGTGAATGGCCGATTCGGCGGCTTCGGAGATTTTCTGCACGGCGTGCTTGAACACCTGATTGCCCTGCATGCGAATCTTGCCGACACGCTGCCCCGAATCAAAGACCCCGCCATCGACGTACAGAAGATCGGTCTTCGAGCCGTCGCATTGCAGGTCAAAGCTGAGGATGCCCGTGTCCTGCGCTGTGCCGTTACCTTGCACGGGCTCCAGCACCACGGCCCCGGCCCCGTCGCCGAACAGGATGCAGGTCGAACGGTCCGTATAGTCGAGGATGCGGCTCATCACCTCGGCCCCGATGACCAGCGCGCATTTCGACAGGCCGCGCGCGACGAAGCCATCGGCCACGCTGAGGGCATAGACGAAGCCCGAACAGACCGCCTGAACGTCGAAGGCCGCGCCGCGCGGCACGCCCAGCTTGGCCTGAACGATGGAGGCGGTGGACGGAAAGGTCATGTCCGGCGTGGTGGTGGCGACGATGATGAGGTCGATATCCTCAATGGTACGCCCCGCTGCCTTAAGAGCGATCTTCGCCGCTTCGACGGCCAGATCACTGGTCTGTTGATCCTCACCGGCCTTGTGACGCTTGCGGATACCGGTGCGCGCCACGATCCATTCGTCCGTGGTATCCACCATGCGGGTGAAATCCTCGTTAGAGAGGATCGTCTCAGGCAGATAACCGCCGACGCCGGTTACCGCCGTACGTGTTACGCTCATGCTCAGGATACCTTTTCATCCGCCATCTGCGGCGTTTCGGGCGACGCGACGTGCGCCTTGCGAACGTGGGCCAGCGCCTTGCGGATGTCCGTCGCATAGGCACTGGCGGCCAGCGAAATGGCGACGCTCACGGCATTGGAATAGGCCCAGGCCTCGGCCCCACCGTGGCTTTTGACCACGATACCGTTGAGCCCCAGAAGCGGGCCGCCATTGGCCGCGCCGGGATCGACCGTCCTGGCCATAGCCCGCAGCGCCGGTGCGGCGAGAAGCGCCCCCAGCTTGGACAGCAACGAGGAGGTCAGCGCGTCCTTGAACAGGTTCTTGACGAACTTGGCGGTGCCTTCGGCGGTTTTCAGCGCGATATTGCCGGTAAAGCCATCGGTGACGACGACGTCCACCGTGCCCTTGCCGATATCGTCACCTTCGACAAACCCGTAGTAATTGATGCCGTCCACGCCTTCGCGCAGGAGACGATGCGCCTCACGCACCTCTTCATGGCCTTTGACGTCCTCGGAGCCAACATTCAGCAGGCCGACCGTGGGTCTCTCCTTGCCGCGCACGGCGCGGTGGAAGGCCGTGCCCATGACGGCGAATTCGATCAGCTGATTGGCGTCTGAGGTCACGTTGGCCCCGACATCGAGCACCGTTCCCATACCGCCCTTGGCGTTCGGCCACGAACAGGCAATCGGCGGACGCTCAAGGTCCTCGGTGATCATTTTGAGGATCATTTTCGACAGCGCCATCAGCGCCCCGGTGTTGCCCGCCGAGACGACCGCGTGGGCCGCACCGTTTTTGACCGAGGAAATGGCCATAAACAGGCTGGTTGTCCGGCGGCGCAGGGCCTGAGCCGGCTTTTCGTCCATCGCCACCGACTGATCGGTGTGGACGATGGTGGCAACGGCCTTCAGTTCCGGACATTTGGCCAGTTCCGGCGCAATCAACGCCTCATCGCCGTGCAGCAGAAAGCGCAACCGGCCCGAACCGTCGCGCTTCAGCGCTTCTGCCGTACCCGGCACAGTCACACGGGGGCCATGATCGCCGCCCATGGCATCGATTGCGATGACAACTGTGCCCTCATGGGCGACGCCTATGCCTCCCACAGGCGTTTCGGACGGCGAAATAGGATCAGGGGAAGACAAGGGACGCTCTAAGACCTCACAAAGGTGCCAGGGCCGCCCTTATAGACCCTCCGGCGCACGGCCGGAAGGTGGAAATAAAGCGAGTCCCCGAGGCGGCGGACGATAACGACCCCGCCGAACTTATCAAGATGCTTTTTCAGATCGTCCGTTCAGGCGTCATCGCCCTTCAGGCGCGACAGCACGGCGAAAGGCGACGGCTCCTTGGGCTGATCCGGTTCCTCGAACACGGCACCCGGCTTGCGCGCAAAGGGATCATAGGCTTCACCCAGCGCTTCGATGACGTATTGGCCGACATCGATCTGACCATTGACCGCCACATCGGGCACATCAAGGTCTTCGACGCTCAGTTCCGTCTCTTCGTCGTCGGCCTTGCTTTTGCGGGCCTGCGCCACCACCACAACGTCGATGCGCGCCGCGATCGGGTGACGGAAGGGATCGAGCGTCACGCCGCATTCCTGCGTCACCTCACCGCTCAGATCGACATCAACGATCACCTCATCGCTGCCCGGTGACTTGCGACCCTTGGTCGTGATCCTTGCCGTCAGCGCATGCAGTTCGATCATGCCGAAGTTTTCGGCGATCAGCGTGCGGCGCGCCTCGTCGGCCGTCAGGGTCAGATCGAGCCCGCGAAAGGCCTCGTCAAAGCGCACGGTGTGCGTCCACAGCGGGGCATCGGCTTCGGTCATGGCTCAGTTCTCCTTGGTATTTAAACGCGTTACATCCGGCCAGTTTACCTCACCGGCCAGCAATTTGTCTGCGCGCACCTGCGTGCGGACCTCATTCATATAGGCGCTCAGGCCCGCCGCCCACAGAGGGGCCTGCGGGTCCGGAGCGTCATCTGTGGCATAGACGGTGCGCAGCAGGTAATCGGCCTGCGCGACGGTCGCGTCCTCTGCGCCTGCCTCGTCCCAGATTTCGTTCCAGCGCACCAGCCGCGTATAGACCTGCTGGCTGAGCTTTTTCATCTTTTTCGGCACGGTCAGGTCGCCCACCCCCTGTTCGCGCAGCGTGTCGTCCAGCGCCAGCAGAAGCGAATCGAACAGGGCCTGAGAGGTTTCGCGATAGTGTTCGTCGTCCGATTTCAGGCGGTTGATCAGCAGGACGACATGCAGCACCAGAAGCTCGAATCGCGCGCCGATCTCATCCTTCACGCCATAATCGGTATAGAAAACGACCTGACGCGACTGCGCCACAGCCGCCGCATAAAGGGCTTCGCCGGCCACGCGCGTCGGACTGGGCTTTTTCAGACCCAGACTTTCGCCGAGCGAGCTGAGGAATTTGTCGAGCATTTACGTCCCCGTCTCCGTTTGCGTTCTTGCCAAGCCGGAATATTTATGGCCTTCATTCGGCCCCAAGATTGCACTAAACAGTCTGGCACCCAAGGTCAAACCCGAACGGAACCTGATGATCAAGCCGTCCACCCTTCTGGCTCTCGCCGCCGTTGCCGCCGCCGCTTCCACGCTTGGCGCCTGCGCCCCCAGCGTTTCGCGTCAGGGCTATCTCGCCATCGAAGCCAATCCCGCCACCGACATCAAGGTGGGTGAGGATACGCAGACCAGCGTGCGCACCAAGTTCGGCTCTCCGTCTCAGGTCGCCACCTTCGACCCCGGCGTGTGGTACTATATCACGCAGACGACCTCGAAAATGACCTATAAGCCCGCGACCCTGACCTCGCGCAGCGTCACCATCGTCGAATTCGACAAGGAGACGCAGGCGGTCAAAAACGTGAAGACCCTGTCGCTGGCCGATAGCCGTGACATCGCGCTGAACCCCAACAAGACGCCGACGCGCGGCCGTGAACTGACGGCGCTGGAGCAGATCCTCGGCAACGTCGGCCGCCAGACGATTACCAACGAAGAAGACACCAATCCGGGCGGCCAGCGCCGCCGCGAATAGTCTTTGTGTCTTATGGATATGAAAAACCCCTCCGGAGACCGTGCCGGAGGGGTTTTTGTTTCTCCACAGATTACACAGATTTCACAGATTGGCGCTTCGCGCCGCTGGACATCTGGCGGCGATCGCTTGTCATTTGAAACCCAAAACCTGTGTAATCTGTGGTTTCCCCTGAAAGGCCTGCCCCACGCTCGGTCTATCCGTGGGCATTTGGGGAGAGAGCGGCGCTCACATGAACGCCGCCCTCCAGTGATCAGGCTACATGCGCCAGCACAGCCAGCAGCAGCAAAGCGACGATATTGGTGATCTTGATCATCGGATTGACCGCCGGGCCCGCCGTGTCCTTATACGGGTCGCCCACCGTGTCGCCGGTCACCGAGGCCTTGTGCGCCTCAGAGCCCTTGAGGTGACGCACGCCGTCCTTATCGACAAAGCCATCCTCGAACGACTTTTTGGCGTTGTCCCAGGCCCCGCCGCCCGACGTCATCGAAATGGCGACGAACAGGCCGGTGACGATGACCCCCAGCAGCATGGCCCCCAGCGCTTCAAAGGCCGGGACCGCGCCGCCTATGGCATAGACGATACCGAACAGAACCAGAGGCGACAAAACCGGCAGCAGGGAGGGCACGACCATTTCGCGGATGGCCGCCTTGGTCAGCATGTCCACGGCGCGGCCATAGTTGGGCTTGGACGTCCCGGCCATGATGCCGGAGTCTTCGCGGAACTGACGCCTCACCTCTTCGACCACGGCCTGCGCCGCCTTGCCGACCGCCGTCATGCCCATGCCGCCAAAGAGATAGGGCAAGAGGCCGCCGATCAGCAGGCCCACCACCACCCAGGGCGACGAGAGGGAGAAGGTCAGCTCGCCCAGCCCCTCAAAGAAGGAGCCCGGCGCTGCATTGGCCGCGAAATATTTGAGGTCCGACGTGTAGGCGGCAAACAGAACCAGCGCCCCCAGACCGGCCGAACCGATGGCATAGCCCTTGGTGACGGCCTTGGTGGTATTGCCCACGGCGTCCAGCGCGTCGGTGGTGTGGCGCACCGCCTTGTCGAGGCCCACCATTTCGGCGATCCCCCCGGCATTGTCGGTGACCGGCCCAAAAGCATCCAGCGCCACGATCATCCCGGCCAGGGCCAGCATGGTGGTGGTAGCAATGGCGATGCCATAGAGCCCGGCCAGCAGGTAACAGCCGATAATGCCACCCACGATGATCAGGGCCGGAATGGCCGTGGCTTCCATCGAAACGGCCAGCCCCTGAATGACATTGGTGCCGTGCCCGGTGACCGAGGCCTGCGCGATCGACACCACAGGCCGCTTGCCCGTACCGGTATAGTATTCGGTGACGACGATAAAGCCCGCCGTCACCGCCAGCCCGATCAGGCCGCACCAGAACAGGGTCAGGCCGGTAAAGCCCGTCGGCGCGCCGGCATAGGTAATCGGCGTATCAAAGCCGATCACCAGTTCGATCACCGCCGCCAGCGCGCCGATGGACAGGACGCCGGTGACGATCAGCCCCTTATACAGGGCGTTCATAATATGGTTGTCCTTGCCCAGACGGACAAAGAAGGTGCCGATGATAGAGGTGATGATACACGCGCCGCAGATGACCAGCGGCAACAGCATCATCGGCCCGACCAGAGCCGTGCCCGCAAAAAAGATCGCTCCCAGCACCATGGTGGCCACCGTCGTCACCGCATAGGTTTCAAACAGGTCCGCCGCCATACCGGCGCAGTCGCCGACATTGTCGCCCACATTGTCGGCAATGGTGGCCGGGTTGCGCGGGTCGTCTTCGGGGATGCCCGCCTCGACCTTGCCCACCATGTCGCCGCCGACATCGGCCCCCTTGGTGAAGATACCGCCGCCCAGACGCGCGAAAATCGAGATCAGCGACGCACCAAAGCCCAGCGCCACAAGGGCGTCAATCACCAGTCGGCTGGTGGCCTCAAGGCCCAGCACATCGGTCAGGATGAAGTAATAACCCGCGACGCCCAAAAGCGCGCCCGACGCCACAAACAGGCCCGTCACGGCCCCGGCTCCGAAGGCGAGGTTCAGCCCCTGTTGCAGGCTGTGCGAGGCCGCTTCGGCGGTACGCACATTGGCGCGCACCGAAATCAGCATCCCGGCAAAGCCCGCCGCCCCGGACAGGACCGCCCCGATCAGGAAGCCAACGGCGGCATAGGTGCCCAGCACCAAAAAGGCCGCGATGAAGATGACCACACCGACAAAAGCAATGGTCGTATATTGCCGCTTGAGATAGGCCCCGGCCCCTTCCTGAATCGCCGCCGCGATTTCCTGCATCCGGGCATTGCCCTGTGGTTTTTTAAGCAGACTGAGGGTCTGAACGACCCCATACACCAAACCTAACACGCCAGCCGCTATGACCAGCCCTATCCATGACGTCATACCAAACCCCTGTCGTTATCTGTTGTGGCGCGCCGGGTGACGCGCGTGCTGGGCGGGCACGTCCATACCCCTCCCGGCAAGGTCAGGAGAGTGCCGCAACTTTCAGACAGGTGCAAGTTAGGTAATTGCGAAAGTAATCGCCGCAAAATGTCGCACGTTTATTGCGCCGCAACCGGTATTCAGACTTCACAAACCCGTGAAAACTTGCCGGATCAGCGGTGGCGACACACCGTCAGTTCATCAACTTCTTGGGGTTTTGCGCCAGTATTTCCAGGGTTTCGATATTGCCGGTCCCGGCGATCTTTGTGAATTCCGGAATCATCACCTTTTTGAAACGCGCCTCGTCCAGCGTGTCGCGCTTGTTCGGCAGCGCGAAACTTTGCTTGTGCGCTGCACGGATCAGGAGGTCGCGGAAATAGGGTTCCTTGAGTCGCAGCGCATTGACGTCGGCCTTGGCCGTCAGATTGATACGCAGGGTCACAAACAGATAGTTGATGACGCGGCCATTCTCGGTGACCGGCAGGGCCACGGGGGCCAGCTTAACATAAGGCTCCCCGCCCTCCTTCTTGGCTTCGGAGGCCAGTGCAGGCATGGCGAAGGCGCACAGGAGCGTGCTGAGCAAAAGGCGTCGGGTCTGGGTCATGTCCTGAGTGTAGGCGAAAACGGTTTAGAAGCCGTTTAGGAGGCCCGGTTTCGTGCGGAACGCCCTCAGAAATGCCTTTGTGCAGATGGTTTTGAGAACCACAGATTGCTCAGATTTCACAGATTATACGTTTCAAATGGCAAGCGACCACTTCCGGGGGCTCCACGGCACAAAGCGCCAGTCTGTGCAATCTGTGCAATCTGTGGTTTCTCTAACAAAGCTTGGCACACATGCGGGGCATCAGTAGAGACTCTTCCAGGCCTCAGACGTGGACCCAACCCTTATCCTCGATCTCGATGACCTTGCCGCCGCTGATGACCGAAACCTCACCGGTTCCGGCTTTGCAATGGCCGATCTCATAGAAACCGGCGGCCTTCAGAGCCTCGGCCCCGGCGGCATTGGCGGTGCACAGAATCTGGTAATCGTCGCCGCCGGTGATCAGATCGGTTACATCGGCCCCCAGCGCGATGGCGGCGCGCGCCGCGGCCGAAGTCGGTACGCGGTCGAGGTCGATCACAAGCGCCACCTCAGAGGCTCTGGCCATATGCAGGGCGTCAGCGATCAGACCGTCGGAGACGTCCATTGAGGCATGGGCGTGGTCGAGCACCACCTCGGCCAGATCGTCGCGCGGCTGCGGCAGGCGATAGGCCTGCACCAGATGCGCCTTGTGCGCCTCAGACAGTTCGTCGAACTCCCCGCGCAGCACGCGCAGGCCCAGATGTGCGTCGCCGATAAAGCCGCCAACCAGCACATGATCCCCAACCCGCGCGCCGGCGCGCGACAGGGCGCGGCCTACGGGCGCGTGACCGAAGGCGGTAATGCTGAGCAGCAGCGGACCTTCGGTCGAAACCGTATCCCCGCCAAAAAGGTCGAAATCAAATTCATCCTGATCGAGGCGCAGGCCCGCCGCGAAGGCCGCCTTGCCCTCATAGGCCATACCCTTGGGCCAGGCGGTCAGGAGTTGATAGCCATAAGGGTCGGCCCCCTTGGCCACGAGGTCAGAGATATTGACCCGCAACAGCTTGCGCGCCACCTGATCGAGCGGATCGGTCGAAAGGAAGTGCACCCCTTCGACCATGGCGTCGGTGGTGACCACAAGGTCATAGCCTTCGCGCGCGCCCAGCACGGCCACGTCGTCGATCAGGCCGCGCGCCTCGGCATTCAGTCCGGCCAGAGGCTTGAACAACCGGTCGATGACGCTGAATTCGCTGTTGTCGCCGGTCATGAGAGGCTTACCTTGCGTCCTTGGCGATGCCGTCCAGAGCACCGTTGACGAACCGTGCCTCTTCATTGCCGAAGAAGGCCTTGGCGATCTCGACATATTCGTTGATCACCACCTCGACGGCGACATCCGGGCGGAATTTCAGCTCCCACGCCCCGGCGCGCAGGATGGCGCGCAGCGTGGTGTCGATGCGGTCGAGACGCCAGTTGGAGGCCAGACGCTCGGCGATCAGCACGTCGATTTCGGCCTGAGCCTTGACGATGGTGCGCAGACCGTCGGCGAAAAAGGCCTCATCGGCCGTGCCCAGACGCTGCGCCTCGCCGCCCTCGCCTTCGATGTGGCCATCAAAGCGGAAGTCGGCAAATTCGCGGATGACCGACTCAACGCCCGTCCCGGCAATTTCCATCTGATAGAGGGCCTGCACCAGCACCAGACGCGCCACGGTGCGGGCGCGCTTTTCCTTAAGCGACAGACGCCCGGATTCGGCGGCCTCATTGGCGTTCAGTTGCTCAATGACGGACTTCAGGCTCAGCGGATCAACCATGGTTGCCTCCGCGCAGGGCCTTCTTCAGGGCGATCATGTCGAGCGCCACCTTGGCGACCGTGCCGCCCTTGTCGCCTTCCGAGCGGCGGGCGCGGGCCCAGGCCTGATCCTCGTCCTCGACGGTCAGGATGCCGTAGCCGATGCACAGAAGCTGTTTCAGCGTCAGGTCCATCAGACCACGCGCCGATTCTTCGCACACATAATCATAGTGGGTCGTCTCACCACGGATGACGCAACCCAGTGCGACATAGCCGTCATATTTGCGCCCGGCGGGGCCCTGAGAGGCGTCTTCGGCCATGGCGATGGCGCCCGGCACCTCAAACGCTCCCGGCACGGTGATCACGTCATATTCCGCGCCATAGGCTTCCAGCGCCGCCTTGGCACCGGCCAGCAGCTCATCGGAAATATCCTCATAGAAACGGCTTTCGACGATGAGGATGCGCAGGGGGGTATCAATGGTCAAGAGTTCAATCCTTGAGGACAGGTTCAGTCCGTACTTACTGGCTTATCGAGAACATAAAAAGCCAAATCTCACGACGGCGTGTGTTTAGCTTAGCGGTTTCCAGTCGATAATCTGAAGCCCGTAGCCTTCCAGCGCGGCAGGCTTAGGCTTGGAATCCGACAGGGCGATCATGTCACGCACCCCCAGATCGAGCAGAATTTGCGCCCCAACGCCATAGTCACGCAGGCCGCGCGGCTGAGGCGTACCTGCTTCGTCGGCGGAAAAGCGGTTGGAAATCACCTTGGGGTCGAGATCGCGCAGCATGACCATCACCGCCGGGCCATCATAGGCCGCCAGTGCCTTCATCGCCTGTTCGACGAGCCCGGCGCGACCGTCCGAGGCCCCCAGCACGTCGGCGGCGACATCGAGCTGATGCATCCGCACCAGGGTCGCCTTGTTCGGCACCGGCTGATGCTTGACCAACGCGATATGTTCGCCCTGATCGAGGCGGTTGCGATAGACGAACAGGCGGAACTGACCGCCCCATTGGCTTTCGAAGGGCTTTTCCAGTACGCGATCGACAAAGCGCTCCGTGCGGCGACGATAGGCGATCAGGTCGGCAATGGTGCCGATCTTCAGGCCGTGCGTCTGGGCGAATTTGATCAGGTCGGGCAGGCGCGCCATTGTCCCGTCGTCGTTCATCACCTCACAGATGACGCCCGCCGGATAAAGGCCCGCCATGCGCGAAATATCGACCACAGCCTCGGTATGACCGGCGCGCACCAGCACGCCGCCATCACGCGCCACCAGCGGAAAAACGTGGCCGGGGCTGACGATATCGTCATAGCCCTTGGTCTGGTCGATAGCCACGGCGATGGTGCGGGCGCGGTCGTGGGCCGAAATGCCGGTGGTGATGCCGTCCTTGGCCTCGATGGCCACCGTGAAGGCTGTGCCGTTGCGCGCGCCGTTTTCAGCGGCCATCGGCGGCAGGCGTAACTGACGCGAGCGCTCGCCCGTAATGGCCAGACAGATCAGGCCACGCCCGAAGCGCGCCATGAAGTTGACCACGTCCGGCGTCGCCATCTGGGCCGGGATGCAGATGTCGCCCTCGTTTTCGCGGTCCTCGGCATCAACGAGGATATAAGGGCGGCCATTGCGAGCGTCCTCCAGAATATCCTCGATGGTCGAGATGGGGCTTTCGGAGCTGACCGGGTTGAGGTCGGTGGCGATACGGTTGAAGGTCATGGGTATCTCTTACGAGTACGCCCCCTCACAGGAGCGTAGAAACAGGGGGCGCGAATTTAGAGCGATGTGCGGAAAAGTGTGAGCGGTTTTCTGCAAAAACATCGCGACAAAACAGAAATTTAGAGCGAAATGGCGTTTCCATCTAAAGTCATTTCGCTCTAGAGCGTCTCGCGCCAGCGCGCGGCATAGCGTGCCATCAGGTCGATCTCAAGGTTTAACTTGTCGCCCACCTTGCGGTCGGACAGGGTGGTATGCGTCCAGGTGTGTGGGATGATGGCCACGCCGAAAACATCGTCCTCGACCTCGTTCACTGTGAGCGAGATACCATCCAGCGCAATCGAGCCCTTATGCGCGATATAGCGGTGCAGCGGGCGCGGCACCCGCACCTTCAGGCGGTAGGCGTCACCGTCTTCGGTCAGGGCGATCAGCTCCCCTACCCCATCGACGTGGCCCGATACGATATGGCCGCCCAGTTCATCACCGACCTTCAGCGCCCGCTCTAGATTGACGCGGTCGCCCACACGCCAGTGATCGAGCGTGGTAACGGCCAGAGTCTCATTCGACAGGTCGAGCGTGTAACGGTCGCCGCGCTTTTCCACCACGGTCAGGCAGCAGCCGGAATGGGCGATCGAGGCCCCGATATCGATGGTCGAAAGGTCATAGGCGGTCTGCACCTCAAAGCGCGCCCCACCCTCGTGGCGGTCAATGGCGGTCAGGCTGCCTATATCGGTGATGATGCCTGTAAACATACTGCGTCCTTACTTGCCATCTCTGCGTCAAACGCAGACGGCCCTACTCCAGCTCGTAGCTTTCCCACAAATCGTCGCCTACCGCTTGAACGCCCACGCGGGTGAAACGGATCACCCGGTTGATGTCCGCAATGTCGAGAAAACCGATCACGGCGCGACCGTCACCGCCCAATATAGTGGGCGCGCGGAACCATTCCAGTCGGTCCACCGCGCCCAGCTTGACAAAGGCCGTGGCGATCTGTCCGCCGCCTTCGACAAACAGGCGGTCGATCCCGGCCTCATTGAGTGCTTCCAGAGCCGCGATCAGGTCCACGCGCTGATGCCGTGAGGCGACTTTCAATGGCCGCACCCCCAGCGAGACCAGCTCCGGATTGAGGTCGTGCGTCGTCACCACATAGGTCGGGATGACGCGCGCCGTCTGCACCAGCTTGGAGTGTAGTGGGATGCGTCCCCGCGAATCCAGAACGACACGCGCCGGCTGATAGCCCTCGTAGCCCTGCAAACGCACGGTCAGTTCGGGATCATCTTTAAGCACGGTTTCGATGCCAACCAGCACGGCGTCGTGCGAGGCCCGCAGTTCGTGCACGGCGCGGCGGGCGGGCTCACCGGTGATCCAGCGGCTTTCGCCCGTGTGGGTGGCGATGCGCCCGTCGAGGGTGGTGGCCAGTTTGAGCGTGACGAACGGACGGATCATATTGCGCCGGCTTCACGCATCATCGGTGGCAGAGAGATCCTGCTCGCCCAGCCCCTGACAGATGGACGACGGGTCCTTCGGGTCGGGATTGCCGGCCAGGGCGGGTGTCAGCGGCACATCCATCCCATCGCTGTCAAAGCCTTCGGCCCCCAGAAACTTCGCGAAATCCGACGTTTCCTGAAAATCCCGATAGACCGAGGCATAGCGCACATAGGCCACGGAATCGAGCGAGCGCAGGGCCTTCATGATCAGTTCGCCGACCACTTCAGAGCCGATTTCGGTCTCGCCCAGGCTTTCGAGCTGACGCACAATGCCCGACACCATGCGGTCGATGCGCTCCGGGTCGATCTGTCGCTTGCGCGTTGCAAGCGAAATCGAGCGTTCCAGCTTTTCACGGTCAAACGGCGTGCGCCGGCCCGAACGTTTGACAATAATCAGTTCGCGCAACTGCACCCGCTCAAAGGTGGTGAAGCGCCCGCCGCATTCGCTGCACGAGCGGCGACGACGAATGGCTGCCCCATCCTCGGAGGGACGGGAGTCCTTGACCTGGGTTTCCGGGTTTCCGCAGAAGGGGCAGCGCATGACCGCTCCTTAGCCGTAGATCGGGAAGCGCTGGGTCAGGGTCTTGACCTGCTCGCGCACCTTCGCCGTCACGGCCTCATCCGGCGCGCCGGAGTTCGACGCCATGCCATCGACCACGTCGGCGATCAGGTTGCCGATCAGGCGGAACTCTTCCTCGCGGAAGCCGCGGGTCGTGCCCGCCGGGGTGCCCAGACGCACACCGGAGGTGATGGTGAAGGGTTGCGGATCGAACGGGATGCCGTTCTTGTTGCAGGTGATGAAGGCCTCTTCCAGCGCATGCTCGGTCGCCTTGCCGGTCTGGCCCTTGGGGCGCAGATCGACCGACATCACGTGGCTGTCGGTGCCGCCGGAGACGACGCCCAAACCGCGCGCCATCAGGGTTTCGGCCAGCACGCGGGCATTGGCCACGACCTGCGCCGCATAGGCCTTGAATTCCGGTTGCAGCGCCTCACCAAACGCCACGGCCTTGGCGGCGATGACGTGCATCAGCGGGCCGCCCTGAAGACCGGGGAATACCGCCGAATTGATCTTCTTGCCCAGCGCCTCATCATTGGACAGGATCAGGCCGCCGCGCGGACCGCGCAGGGTCTTGTGCGTCGTGGTGGTGACGACATGGGCGTGCGGCAGCGGGTCCGGATAGACGCCGCCGGCGACCAGACCGGCATAGTGGGCCATATCGACAAACAGATAGGCCCCGACGCTGTCGGCGATCTGACGGAAGCGGGCAAAGTCGATGTGACGGCTGTAGTTGGAGGCCCCGGCGATGATCAGCTTCGGCTGATGTTCCCTGGCCAGCGCTTCGACCTGATCATAGTCGATCAGGTGGTTGTCTTCGCGCACGCCATAGGGGACGACCTTGAACCACTTGCCCGACTGGTTGGCGGGCGAACCGTGCGTCAGGTGCCCCCCACAGGCCAGGTCCATACCCATGTAGGTGTCGCCCGGCTGCAGCAGAGAGAAGAAGACCGCCTGATTGGCGTTGGCGCCGGAATGCGGCTGCACATTGGCGAAGGCGCAGTTGAACAGTTGCTTGGCGCGCTCAATCGCCAGCTTTTCGACTTCGTCGGCATATTCGCACCCACCATAATAGCGGCGGCCCGGATAGCCTTCGGCGTATTTGTTGGTCAGGACCGAACCCTGCGCCTCAAGCACTGCCTTCGAGACGATGTTTTCCGAAGCGATCAGCTCGATCTGATCCTGCTGACGGGTCAGTTCGCCCTTGATCGCCGCCAGAACGGCCGGGTCGGCATGGGCCAGGTCGCTGTTGAAATAGCCTTGCGGGATGAAGGAAGCGGGAGCGTTCACGAGCTTTATCCTGTCGTCTGGAGGAAGGTCGGCACTATATATAGCGCATCGTCCGAAATTGCGCGTCTGTTAAACCTTTGAGACAGCGAATCCAAGCGAAAACGTCTGATCCTCAGGTTTAGCAAATAATGCCGCCGCGCCCGCGGTCCAAAGGCTGCGGCTTGAGCGCTTCGAGGCGGTTTGTCAGCTTCTGCACCGCCAGCCGTTTGACCGCCTCCGGGTCCGTGGCGGGCCCCAGGGTTGAAACCTCTTCGCCCGACACCGGGTCGACCGCCGTGACCTTCAGATAGGCGCCGTTTCGCTGAAGTTCGAGGAGAAATTCGGACATGGGTTACTCCCTGAAACGGCTTTGCCAGCGATCGGGGCTTTGCCGATCATGAAAAACGCCCAAAACTTCAATCTCGTTTTCGCTAAAGCGGTAGTACAACGTGTACGAATGCCGCCGCAATTTAATGCGTCGAATATTCCCGGCAATCAAAACGTACCGCTGCGGATGTTTTCTTACACTTGTCAGCGCCCGATCAAACGCCTCAAGCCAGAGCTGCACAGCCTCCGGATGTTCGCTCTCATACCATCTGCACACTGCCTCGACATCAGCTTGCGCGGCGGGCCCGATGCGGATGTCGTGCATTCGTCAGAAGCCGTATTTATTTGCGAGTTGCTCCCGGAACACGTCCCAAGGCACGGAATCCGCTTTGTCTTGCTCGAAGGTTTCCATGCGGCGTTCGAGTTCAGCCAGATGTGATTCAGGTACAGGGCCGTCGATCATCGCCAGATAACGATCACGTTTTTCCATCTGAGCCGGAAATAAACCCAAGTCGTCTTCAAGACTATCCCACAGCGCTTCGATCAGTTCGAGGCGCTCTTCAACCGTCAGATCAGAGATCGCAATTTTGGACACAGCGTTCATGGAGTGAGGATACCCCCAAACCCCTGATCTGCCAAGACGTCAGGCCACCGCCGGCATACGGGCCACATTGCAGTGGCTCCACAGCTTGTCCATCGCCTTGACCAGTTCATCCATCATGTCGTCATCATGGTCCGGTGACGGCGTGAAGCGCAGACGCTCGGTGCCCTTGGGCACGGTCGGGTAATTGATCGGCTGCACATAGATGTTGAAATCATTGAGCAGCATGTCCGAAATCATCTTGCAATGCACCGGATTACCGACCAGCACCGGCACGATATGACTGACCGACGGCAGGACCGGTATACCCAGTTCGCGGAACCGGCGCATCAGGGTCTGAGCGCGTTCCTGATGCGCAATGCGGCGCTCATTGTGCGCTTTCAGCCAGCGCACGCTGGCCGCCGCACCCGCCATCACCGCCGGAGGCAACGAGGTGGTAAAGATGAAGCCCGAAGCCCACAGGCGGATGGCGTCGCACATGGCGGCCTTACCGGCAATATAGCCCCCCATCATGCCAAAGGCCTTACCGAGCGTGCCTTCGATAATGTCGATCTGATCCATCACGCCATCGCGTTCAGCAACCCCGGCCCCGCGCTCCCCGTAGAGGCCCACGGCGTGCACTTCGTCGATATAGGTCAGGGCGTTGTATTTTTTGGCCAGAGCGATGGTCCCGGCGATGTCGGCAATATCGCCATCCATCGAATAGACCGACTCAAAGGCGATGAGCTTGGGCGCATTGACCGGCGCCGCCGCCAGCAACTCTTCGAGGTGCGCCAGATCGTTGTGACGGAAGACGTGACGCGCCCCGCCGCCGTTGCGGATACCCGCAATCATAGAGGCGTGGTTCAGCGCATCCGAAAAGATGATCAGGCCCGGCAAAATCTTGTACAGGGTCGTCAGGGTCGCCTCGTTGGCAACATAGCCCGACGAGAAGACCAGAGCGGCCTCTTTGTGGTGCAGATCGGCCAGTTCGGCCTCAAGCTCGTTATGATACCAGGTTGTACCAGAGATGTTGCGCGTGCCACCCGAGCCCGAACCGGCTTCGTCGATGGCGCGGTGCATGGCTTCAATCACCACCGGATTTTGCCCCTGACCGAGATAGTCATTGGAACACCAGACCGTGACGTCGCGCTCGCTCCCATCCTCGCGCTGCCAGGTGGCGCGCGGGAAGGCGCCGCGATGACGCTTCAGATTGGCAAAAACGCGGTAACGACCCTCCTTGCGGACGGCGTCGATGGCGGCCTCGAATGCGGCGTTGTAATCCATGTACTTATCTCAACCCCGTCTCCGCAAAAGAAACCGGGCCCTCGGTGGGTTGTTGTCAGGGTCTCAACGCCCTGTTTGACCATAGCCGGTATAGTGGGTTGTTCCGCCCTTGGCCAGTATCAATATGCCATAGGTTTCGACCTGTGGCGCATCAAATCTGCCCCTGGCGCTGGTGCATAATGACGCACCTCTTGCCAACCCGCCTATCGGCACAATCGAACTGTGTTTGCATTATAATGAATTTTTTGCAAATATAGGGTCTCATGGGGTGCGCTAACAACCGTCAGCAAAGGTCCGGTCATGAACGCTTCGTCTTCCAAAGCCGTCGCCGATACTGCCTTTACCGGTCAATCCAGTGCCGCCGCCTGCGAAGAGGACGAGCGTAATCTGGCCTATGTCGTCTATGGCCTGTTGTTCGTCAGCCCGTTTTCGCTGGGCATTACGGCCCTGATCGGTGCAGCACTGGCCTATCTGCGCAAAAACAACTGCACCTCCTATGTTCAGACACATTTTCGCTATCAGATCAAACACTTCTGGGCGATTTTTGCCCTGTGGGGCATGGCGACTTTTATCGCTGTTATCTGTACCGTCGTACTGACTTGGACGCTGGCCAACCTCATCTGGTCGCAATATGACATCTCCGACTGGCGACGAATCGACCTCGATCTCAGCGACCTCGATATTTCCAGCATCCCGGTTTCGACCATACTCGGCGTCTCTTCGGGCTATCTGGTTTCGGCCCTGCTGACCTTCATGGCCACCGTATGGATTCTGGCCACGTCGGTGAACGGCGTGCTGAAGCTCAATAATCACAAGCCGATTGGCAAACGCTTCAGAACGGCGTAAGCCCCTGCCCCGTTGATCTGGTAATTGCGCGCCGCGGTAAGCGATGCGTTTAGAGCGCATTCCGAAAAGTGTTCAACGGTTTTCGGAATCAAATGCGCGAAAAAAATGGGGTGCCTCCATGACCTTCCCCCCTCTCGTCGGTGCCTACCCTCTGGCCCGCCCGCGCCGCCTGCGCCAATCGGCTTGGGTGCGTGATCTGGTGGCCGAACACCACCTCAGCGTTTCCGACCTGATCTGGCCGATCTTTGTGCACGACAAGGACGTGGCGCGTGACCCCATCCGCTCACTGGAAGGCGTCGATCGGCTAAGCATCGCCGAAGCGGTGAAGGAAGCCAGGGAAGCCCACGCTCTGGGCATTCCGGCCTTAGCCCTGTTTCCCAATATCGACCCGTCGCTGCGCAATGATGACGCGACAGCCGCCTATGACCCCGACGGCCTGATCGCGCGCACCTGCCGCGCCATCAAATCGGCCGTGCCGGAAATAGGCCTGATCGTTGATGTGGCGCTCGATCCTTTCACCTCGCACGGCCACGACGGCATCCTCTGCGACGGCAAAATCCACAACGAAAAGACCATCGAAATTCTCACCCGGCAGGCGCTGGTGCAGGCCGCAGCCGGCGCCGATGTGCTGGCCCCTTCGGACATGATGGACGGGCGAATCGGCGAGATTCGCAAGGCGCTGGAGGTACAGGGCCTGACCGATAAGCTGATCCTGTCCTACGCCGCCAAATACGCCTCGGCCTTCTATGGCCCGTTCCGCGACGCGGTAGGCACCTCGGCGCTGAAAGGTGACAAGAAGACCTATCAGATGGACAGCGCCAATACGGATGAGGCCCTGCGCGAAGTTGCCATGGACCTTCAGGAAGGCGCCGATATTGTCATGGTCAAGCCCGGCCTGCCCTATCTCGACATCGTGCAGCGCGTATCGGAAACGTTCAAAGTGCCGACCTTCGTCTATCAGGTGTCGGGCGAATACGCGATGATCAAGGCCGCTGTGAATGCCGGCTTCATGGACCACGACAAGGGCGTGTTCGAAACGCTGCTCGCCTTCAAACGGGCCGGCGCATCGGGCGTTTTGACGTATTTTGCAAAATACGTGGCGGAGAAGCTAAGGGGATAGGAAGAAACCACAGATTACAAGGATTACACAGATTATTCAGTGTTTTAATAATCCTGATGGCGTATTTGAGGCGCGAAGCGCCAAATCTGTGAAATCTGTGAAATCTGTGGTTCAAACCCGATTTGCCTTCACATGACGAGCCGCTTGCGCTCAAGGCTACTGGCACCAAAATTCAGCAATAAAGCTTTGGGTAATCGCGACACCTTCAAGTAATTCAGGACCTGCGCCTCCTCAACGGCAGAGAGACGGGCCACTGCTTTGACCTCGATAATGACGGCATCAAAGCAAACAAAATCGGCGCGATATGAACACGCAAGGGTCGTGCCTTTGTAAGTCACAGGCATAACCACCTCGCGCCTGAACGGAATCGACCTCATGTGCATTTCGACCGCCAAGGCTTCCTGATAAACCGATTCCAGAAAGCCATGGCCAAGGGTGCTATGCACCCCCATCGCGGCTCCGATGATTGCATAGGCTTGTGCGTCCCTGTCTGTCATAATTCCCCCTTCCCCAACCACAGGCACGACCTATCTGTGTTCATCTGTGGCCATCTGTGGAGACACCGCCTTACTTCCGCCGCGCCTCCAGACGCGCGTGCAGCGATGAGGTGTCCCAGCGCTGGCCGCCCATGGCCTGCACCTCGGAATAGAACTGATCGACCAGTGCGGCGACGCTTAAGTGCGCGCCGTTTGAGCGCGCCTCATCAAGCGCAATCCCCAGATCCTTGCGCATCCAGTCCACGGCAAAGCCGAAATCGTACCTGCCCTCGGCCATGGTCGCCCAGCGGTTCGACATCTGCCACGACCCGGCCGCGCCCTGCGAAATAGCCTGAAACACCAGTTCAGGGTCAATCTCGGCGCATTTGGCAAAGTGCACCGCTTCGGCAATGCCCTGCACCGCCCCGGCAATGGCGATCTGGTTGCACATCTTGGCCGTCTGGCCGGCACCCGCCTCGCCGATCCGGGTCAGAGACTTGGTATAGGGTAGCGTCACCGCGCGCACGCGGGCCAGTTGCGACTCTTCGCACCCGACCATGACCGACAGGGCACCATTGACGGCCCCCGCCTGCCCGCCCGACACCGGCGCATCGGCAAAATGCAAACCTTTCCCTGCACATAGAACAGATAGTTCACGCGCCAGTCGGGCCGAAGTCGTCGTGTGGTCGATGATCAGACTGCCCGCCGCCATGCGATCCGCAGCCCGCGTCACCAGATCGCGCACATCATCATCGCGCCCGACGCAGAGGACCAGCACTTCAGCATTTTCCACGGCCTCTTCAAAGTCGGTGGCAAAGGCCGCGCGGTGCGCCTCGCCCCACGCCATGGCCCTATCCACCGAGCGGTTGAAGCCCACGACCTCGAAACCGGCCTTCAACAGATGACCAGCCATAGGGGCGCCCATGACGCCCAGACCTGCAAATACGATGCGCATGGAATGCCTCAAACCGGTAAAGGGTGGGTCTGGCCATAGCGGCCACGGAAATAGGTCAGGCCGTGTTCGCCAAAATGAGTCTCGGACTGATCGAAGGCTTCGACCTCACCGACAATCACCAGATGATCCCCCAGTACCCGCGTCTGATACTGACGGCATTTCAGCCACGAAAGCGCCCCTTTCAAACGCAGTGGTTCGTCGGCAAACGATAGGTCGTCGGCTTCGCGGCAATAGGGGTTTTCACGGAAGAAGCGGTCAGACAGATCACGTTGCGCCACGCTGAGGATATTGATGCCAAAACTCTGCGCCTCGGCAAACAGGGCATAGCGTTCGGACTTAAGGTCCAGCGACCACAGAATCAGCTTCGGCTCCAGAGACACAGAGGCGAACGAGTTGATGGTCAGCCCCATGACGCACGGGTGGCCTTCACGGTCCACCACGGGAATGGTGACGACAGCCACGCCGGTGGCAAAGGTGCCCAGCGCGTGACGATAGGCCAGACGATCAGGGTCGCTCAACGGAACCTCATGGCAACAGGAATACCCCCTCCTTTGACCCCAAAAGCCTGCGGGGGTCAATCGCTGAAACCGCCTCAAAACCGCTGACGGCTTCAACCGCCTGTTAAGATTAATGACCGATAGATTGATGAACTTCCGGAGTTCGTATGGCCAGTCGCGACGCCCCTATTGTCATCAAGAAAGTCAAGAAGGTCGTCGGCGGCGGACACCACGGCGGCGCGTGGAAGGTCGCCTATGCCGACTTCGTGACCGCCATGATGGCTTTCTTCCTGCTGATGTGGCTGATCAACACCACCTCCCCCGAACAGAAACGGGGTGTGGCCGACTATTTCGCCCCGGCCAGCGTGTCGCAAACCACCTCCGGCTCAGGGGGTATTCTGGCAGGTACCGCGATTGGCCGCGATGGCGTCAAGCAGGAAGGCGCGATGGCCTTTATCGAGCAGATGGCCCCCGAAGCCCCGGACGTACAGGACCGCGACGGTTCCTCCCAAAAAGCCGCCGACCTGTCGCAAACGCCGGAAGAGCAACTGCGCGAGGAACTGCAAAAACGCGAGGAGGTTTCGTTCCGCTCGGCCGCCGAATCGCTGCGGCAGGCGCTTCAGGACATGCCCGAACTGGCCGAGCTGTCGAAAAACATCCTTGTCGATCAGACGCCCGAAGGCCTGCGTATTCAACTGATTGATCAGGAAGGGCGCGCCATGTTCAACGCCAACTCGACCCAGCCCAATGAACGCGCCCGCCTTTTGCTGCGCGCTGTGGCCAAGGTGGTCAATCAGTTGCCGAACCGCATCTCGATCACGGGCCACACGACCGGCACCCCCGGCATGGGTCAGTCGGATAAGGACTGGAAACTGTCGGCTGATCGCGCCGACGCCTCGCGTCAGGTATTGCAGGGCGCGGGCGTCGATCAGGACCGCGTGGCGCAGGTTTCGGGTAAGGCGGCGAAAGAACCTCTGTATCCGGACGACCCGACCTTGGCTGGCAATCGCCGCATTGCGATTATTTTGCTGCGCGAAGCCCCCGTTCTCCCAGAAAACCCTTCTCTTTGACGGAAAAATGGGGTCTGATGGGATGACAGGATCATCAGGCATCACCCCATGAGCGAGCATTTTCCGGGACGAAAGCTCAGATACTATCTGACCATCCCTGGCCCTTGCCCGTATCTGGAAGGTCAGGAGGAACGGAAGGTGTTTGTGCACCTCCCCCCCCTTGAAGCCATCAATGTCAATGATCAACTCTCGGCCATCGGCTTCCGCCGTTCTCAGAACATCGCCTACCGTCCGGCCTGCCCGGCCTGTCGCGCCTGTCAGTCGGTGCGCATCCCCGTGCACGGCTATCAGCACAACCGCACGGACAAGCGCATCCTGAAACGCAATGCGGGGCTGACGCGGCATTTCCGTGAGGCCGAAGCGACGCGCGAACAGTATGACCTGCTGCAAAAATATCTTAAGGCGCGCCACCCCGACGGCGGCATGATGGATATGACCTGGCCCGATCTGGTGGCCATGGTCGAAGACACGCTGGTGCGCACCCACATGATCGAATACCGGCTGGACGGGCAACTGATCGGCTGCGTACTGGTCGATGCGCTTAATGACGGCCTGTCGCTGGTCTATAGCTTCTACGATCCGGACCTGATGAACCGCTCGCTGGGCCGCTTCGTCATTCTGGACCACATAGATCAGGCGCAGCGCGCCGGCTATGCCTATGTCTATCTCGGCTACTGGGTGAAGGGCTCGCCCAAGATGGACTATAAGGCACGCTACCGGCCGCTGGAGGCGCTAACCGATTTCGGCTGGACCGAGATCGATCCGGATTTAACTGAAAACTGAATTCAGTCCGCGCCCGGCGGCAAAGGCCCCATAGACAATGCCGCCAACATACAGCGTGGCCGCCAGCGCAAACACCTGCCCCAGCAGCACAAACAGACCATCGCGCTGGATCATGCCGACCGCCGTCAGCAGAATCGCCACCGCCGGCAGGGTGTTGGAAAAGGGGATAATCCCCAGCGGCAGCATCATGATCACAGCGGCATAGATGAGGACCAGCGCATTGACGCGGTTCGACACTGCGCCGCTGGTCAGCCTGAGAAGGCGTGGTTTGACGAAACGGTCGATCTTCGACACTACGCCGACCCCGCGTTGCAGCACCGGCACCAGCTTCGCCGTCTCGATCTCACGGTCCAGTATCTTTTCCGGTAGCCAAGGCAGGCGGTTGAAAAGAATGGCCACGGCAATGAGGATGATGGCGGCGCTGAACGGAATGGAAATACCCGGCACCGACACGGGGATCAAAAACGGCAGGCACAGCAGCACGCAGAGCAGCAGCAGGCCCTGCTCGCCCATCATGTCGATCAGTTCCCGTAGTGTTGTGTGCTTACCCTCAATGCGCCCCACCGTATGGGTCAGCATGGCACTGAGAGTTTCGGAGGTGTCGTGAAAGCCAAAAATCTTACGCATGCGGCATATGCAACGAAAGGCGCATAAGGGCGCAAGTGGAAAATCGTTTGCGTGGAACACGGTTTTCCACAGACGCACAAAGATAGACCGTGTGCGGTTAAAACCATACAGTCTTTGGCTGCGTAGCCAGCTCTGCCAAAAAAAGGGACGCGCCGGGGCGCGTCCCAATCTGTGAAATCTGTGATCCTTTAGCCTTACGCCGGACGCAGCTTGCGCAGGCCGCGTGGGGCCATCTTGCCGACGCTGGCGCGCTTGCCCACAAAGTCTTTCCAGTCCTTGAAGTCGCGCGCCTTGCCCGATCCGTCGTACCACTGCACCGGCCCGGCCTGATCGAAGATGGCGATGTCCTTGACGCCGCCGTCCTTATAGCCTTGCAGCTTGACGCCCTTGCCGCGTGCCATTTCCGGCAGTTCTGCGACCGGATAGACCAGCACCTTGTTGTTTTCACCCAGAATAACCACGTGGTCGCCCGTCACCGGCAGGGCCACAAAGGCCTCGGTGCCATCCGCATTGAGCACAGACTTACCGGCCTTCTTGTTACCGACTGCGTCCTCTTCGTTCATCACGAAGCCATAGCCGTTCTTCGACACCATCAGGCGTTTGGCCCCCGGCGTAAACATGAAGACGTTGACGATACGGGTGTTTTCTTCCATCTCCAGCATCAACTGGAGCGGTTCACCATGCCCACGACCGGACGGCAGCTTGTCGCAGCCCAGCGTGAAGAAACGCCCGTCCGAGGTCATGATCAGTAGCTTGTCGGTATTGTAGCCGGGCACCAGGAAGCCCAGATTGTCGCCTTCCTTGAACTTCAGCTCTGACGGATCATCGACGCGGCCCTTGGTGGCGCGAATCCAGCCGCGTTCCGACAGGATAACGGTCAGGACTTCCTTGGGCAGATAGGATTCGATGGAT
The DNA here is from genome assembly GCF_046503825.1 of Asticcacaulis sp. W401b. NCBI lineage: Bacteria > Pseudomonadati > Pseudomonadota > Alphaproteobacteria > Caulobacterales > Caulobacteraceae > Asticcacaulis > Asticcacaulis sp. W401b. The sequence goes on along the minus strand of NZ_JBKFEE010000004.1, from coordinate 114,896 downwards.
GCCACCTCGACACCCTGCGGCGCGTCGGCAAAGGTGGTGCGGCGCGCCGACAGAAGCTGCTTACGCACCTCGGTAAGTTGTTCGTCGATGCGCTTCCACTGCTTCTTTTCCGAACCCAGCAGCGACAACAGGCCGTCGCGTTCCTTCGACAGCTTGTCGTGCTCACCCTTGATGGCCATTTCTTCCAGCCGCGCCAGTTGCCGCAGTCGCGTATCGAGGATGTAATCGACCTGCACCTCGGTCAGCTCGAAGCGCGCCATCAGGGTCTGTTTCGGCGTCTCGTCCTCACGGATAATGCGGATCACCTCATCCAGATTGAGGAAGGCGATCATCAGGCCGTCGAGGACGTGCAGACGCTTCTCGATCTTGTCCAGACGCCATTGCGACTGCCGGATCAGCACTTCGCGGCGGTGGTCGAGGAACGAGGTCAGGATGGTCTTCAAACCCATGACGCGCGGCGTACCGGTCTTATCCAGCACGTTCATGTTGAAGGCAAAGCGCGTTTCCAGATCGGAGATCTTGAACAGGCTTTCCATAAGCACTTCGGGGTCGATATTGCGCGTCTTGGGCTCAAGGATCAGCCGCACCTCTTCGTCGGATTCGTCACGCACATCGCCCAGCAGCGGGGCCTTCTTCGCTTCGATCAGGTCAGCCAGTTGCTCGATCAGGCGCGACTTCTGCACCTGATACGGGATTTCGGAGACAAGGATACGCCAGGCGCCGCGGCCCAGATCCTCAACCTCATAGCGGGCGCGCACCCGCACGCTGCCGCGGCCCGTCTCATAGGCCTCAAAGATGGCTTCGCGCCGTTCGACGCAGATGCCGCCGGTCGGGAAGTCGGGCCCCGGAATGATGGCCATCAGGCCATTGGTGTCGGTATCGGGTTCGGCGATCAGCAGCTTACAGGCGTCGATCAGTTCGGCCACATTGTGCGGCGGGATGGAGGTCGCCATACCCACGGCGATACCCGTCGCGCCATTGGCGAGCAGGTTCGGGAACGCCGCCGGCAGCACGACCGGCTCCTCGTCCTGACCGTCATAGGTCGGGCGGAAATCGACGGCATTTTCGTCGATACCGTCCAGCAGCAGCATGGCCGCCGTCGTCATCTTGCATTCGGTGTAACGCATGGCGGCGGCGGAATCGCCGTCGATATTGCCGAAATTCCCCTGCCCATCGACCATGGGATAGCGTTGGGCGAACCATTGCGCCATACGCACCAGCGCGTCGTAGATCGACTGATCGCCATGCGGGTGGAAGTTACCCATGACTTCCCCGACGACCTTGGCCGATTTGCGCGCCGCCGCCTGCGGGTTCAGCCGCATACTGTGCATGGCGTACAGCACGCGCCGGTGCACCGGCTTCAGGCCGTCGCGCACGTCCGGCAGGGCGCGGTGCATGATGGTGGACAGCGCATAGGCCAGATAGCGCCGCGACAGGGCCTCGCCCATCGGTTCGCTGAGGATACGGCCGCCTTCGTCAGGAATCACATCGTTGCTCATGCCTTATGCGTAAGGCTTTCGCGCTTTTCGCACAAGCACATATGCAGAACAGGTTGTGGAGGGCGCACTCACCAATTGTTGCGGCCATCCAGCGTTTCGATCGGCAGGCTGCTCAGATCAAAGCCATCGACCATGCGCATATTGATGGCGACGATGCGCTGATCAGGCACGACGCCCGCCTCCCCCTTGGGCGTACCATCGGCATTATAGGCGGAGGCCCAGTCCGGACTGTCGCCGTGTGTATTGCCGCCGCAATGGCCGCAGAAATGATGCTGATTGAGGCCGCCACTGGCCGAATAGGTGCGATCGTGCGTCGAGCTGTGGATCGTCACCTCACCTGTCGCGAAATAGGCCCATACGGCCCCGACGCGGTGGCAGTAGGTGCAGTTACAGGTTCGCCCGCCTTCGGGGGCTTTTAAGATGTCGATGCGGGTCGCGCCGCAATGGCAGGTGGCTGTGAGGGTCATGGTTCGCTCCTGTTGAGGGAGCAAACCTCGCAGAGCATGATGACAAAATCTGTCAGCAGGATTTAAATGCTCAGAACAGGGCGTCCACGGCGTTTTGCAGATCGCTTTCGATACGCTCGGCCCGCCCGTGAATATGGGCGTCCATTTCAACGACCCGCGCCTTCAGGCTGTCCAGACGCGCCGCCAGATCTTCGCGCGCCGCCTCGTCTTCGAGATTGGAACTGAGCAGGATCTGGATGCCGGACTCGAACTCTTCAAGCGCCTTTTCGCAGGCTTCATCGAAGGGTTTGCGCACCATGTCGGGCGACGCCTTATAGGCGGCAATAACCACGTCTTTTTGCTCGAAGCCGGAATTTTCGAAATGCTCGACATAGCCGCGACGCCGCCAGTCCATCAGCTCCTCGGCCATGTCCGGCATGTCGAGGCCCATTTCAAACAGCATGATGGCTTCGTTGAACAGGTTGAGGTAGTCCGTCGCCAAACCCGTCTCCGGATTGACGTTGGCTGCCCGCAGTTCCTGTTCGCTATACCCTGACATACCCGTCAAACTACCCGCCCGAATCGAGCCCATCGGCCTAACTTAGTGAAAACACGTTACCAAAGCATGGAGAACGATGTTTTCGCGTACATTTTAAAAACGGAATCACTGATCTTGTACACTGTCGATAAGGCGCGTGCGGATTTCGGGCAAGGGTTGATTGAGCGGATGAAAGATATGCCGCTCCAGAAAATAACCGGTCAGGTCCAGCCCCCGGCGCAGATCGTCCGCCTGAACCCCGCCTTGTGACGACAGCAAAAATCCCGGTAAGGGCAGCAACTTATCCTTATAGGGCTCGCCTTCGCGACGGCTGACGGCGCGGGCCGAACGCGGCGAGACATAGATCAGATCATCGCGGCTGCCGCTCACCGCGCAGGCCGACAGGTCGAGGCCAAACCCGACGGCTTCCAGCAGGCCCATCTCGAAGCGCACATAGACATAGGGCCAGACGCCAGGCAGGCCGAAGGCCTTGATCAGCGCTTCAAAGGCAAAAAACGCCCCCGGATAGGCCTCGCGTTCGGGCAGGACGGCGCGCGTCATGACGCAGGCGCACTGCACGCCGATCAGGGCCATCGGATCGTCGAAAAATTCAGCCGTGGCGTCGCCCTCGGGTTCGAGCGTAGCCGAGCCCAGTTGGTCGGCAGTGCGCGCCCGATAGGACAGGCGCACACGGCTGGCCGGTTGCAGATAAGGCTTGAGCCGACGCGAGGCCCCGCCGGGCACATGGGCGGCGATATGGCCGTGTTCCAGAGTCAGAAAATGCACCACCGCACCGGTTTCCCCGTGCGGCCGGGCGCTTAAAACAAAGGCATCGTCTTCGAAGGTCACGACGATCCCCCCTTCACGACGCGAGAAAATTTCACGTCAGGCTGAGACGAAACGTGCGCTTTTCGAGAACCGGCGCGCAGCGTACTTAAGTACGTGAGCACCGGAAGCGCAGAAAAGTGCCCGTTGCAGGCCAGCCTCACGTGAAATTACTCCCCGAACTCCAGACCAAACTGCGCATATAAAGCCCGGTCGTCGCTCCAGCGCTCATTAACCTGCACGTGCAGGAACAGGTGCACCTTGCGATCGAGAATATCCATCAATTCCTGACGGGCGCGCTGGCCGATCCATTTCAGCGTCTGACCGTTCTTGCCCAGCACGATGGCGCGCTGACCGTCGCGTTCGACGAAGATGGTCTGTTCGATACGCGCCGCGCCGTCGGGCATGTCCTTGAAGTCGGTCGTCACCACGGCGCAGGCATAGGGCAGTTCCTCATGCACGCGCAGGAACAGCTTTTCGCGGGTGATTTCGGCGGCCAGAATACGCACCGGCGCATCGGCGGCCTGATCTTCCGGATAAAGCCACGGCCCCGAAGGCATTTTATCGGCCAGCGCCTCCATAAGGTCGCCAATGCCATTGCCCTTTTCGGCCGAGATCATGAAGACCTGATCGAAAACGCCTTCCTTGAACAGGCTGTCAGCCAGGGCCAGCAGGTTGTCGCGGCGCAGAAGATCGATCTTGTTGAGCACCAGAATGGCGCGGCGATTATTGGCTTTCAGCCCCGCAATGATGGTCTCGGCGTCTTCGACCGCCAGCTTATCGGCACCGGTCGGCTTGGTGTCGGGGGCCGGGAAATGCACGGCCAGATGCGCCGGAGCGTCGATCAGCATGACGACGATGTCGGCGTCTTCGGCTCCGCCCCAGGCCGATTTGACCATGGCACGGTCGAGACGCCGGCGCGGCTTGAAGATGCCCGGCGTATCGACCAGCACGATCTGCGCTTCGCCATGAATGGCAATGCCACGCACCGGAAAGCGCGTCGTCTGCACTTTCTGAGTGACGATGGAGACCTTGGAGCCGACCAGAGCGTTGACAAGGGTGGATTTGCCGGCATTGGGCGCGCCGATGATGGCGGCGAAACCCGCGCGCGTCGTCGCGGGAGAAGAAGAGGTGATCGTCAATTAAGACCTGCGTGTTCGATAAAGCTGAGGGCCGCCGCCTTTTCGGCCTCCTGACGGGACTTGCCGCTGGCGACGACGGGATCATAGCCTTCTAGCGTGAGCGCGACCTTAAAGATAGGGGCATGATCGGGACCGGTGCGTTCCACGATCTCATATTTCGGTGAAGCCAGCTTCTGCTGCGCGGCCCATTCCTGAAGGTGCGACTTGGGGTTCAGGTGCGAACGGGAATGGCTGGCGCGAATATGCGGTTGCCACAGCGGAGCGAAGATGCGCCGCGCCGTCTCAAAACCGCCGTCGAGATAAACCGCTGCGATCAGGGCCTCACAGGCATCGCCCAGAATGGTCAGGTTGGAGCGCCCGCCGCTTTTGGTTTCGCCGGGGGCCAGACGCATGGCCGCCCCGACGCCCAGAGACGTGGCCACCGCCGCACAGGTTTCGCGGCTGACCAGCCCGTGCAGGCGCTGCGACATCTCCCCTTCGGCGGCCTGCGGGAAGGCCTGCATCAGGGCTTCGGCCACCAGCAGGCCCAGCACGCGATCCCCGAGAAACTCCAGCCGCTCATTATCGCCGGAGACGGTCTTTTTGGGGCGTCCGTCGCTGACACTGGCGTGGGTAAGCGCGCTGTCGAGCAGTTGGCGGTCTGAAAAGCGGTATCCGAGTTTCGCCTCCAGTTCATCCAGCACCTTCTGCCGGTGGCCGGAGACATCCCTTTGCATACGTGTCATTATTTCAGGGACTTGAAGAAACGGTCCCAGCGCAGGTCGAGCCAGGTCCACGGCTTGAACAGCGAGGCCCCCTTGTTCCACGAGATCAGCACCATGACCGCCTTGCCCTCAAGGTTTTCGGCGGGCACGAAGCCAACGCCCGGCTGGAACGGATCGGCGGGCGAGAAACGGCTGTCGAGCGAGTTGTCGCGGTTGTCGCCCATCACGAAATACTGACCTTCGGGGACGGTAAATTCCTGCGTGTCGTCGGCTTCGGGCTTATAGCCCATATCCTGCGTCAGGTGGGTCGCGCCGTCAGGCAGGTCTTCTTCCATCACCTCAACACCCTGCGTCGCATAGGTGATGCCGGCGGAGATCGGCCCCTTGTCGATGGTGGTCACCGGCTGGTCATTGATAATGACCTGACCGTTCTTCACCTGAACGCGGTCGCCGGGCAGGCCGATAACGCGCTTGATGTAATCGACCTTGGTGTTGCTGGGCAGCTTGAACACCACGATGTCACCGCGTTTGGCTTGCTTTTCGAAAATGCGGCCCGAAATCACCGGCGGCGAAAACTGGATGGAGTGCTTCGAATAGCCATAGTCCCACTTGCGCACCACAATGTAGTCACCCTCATAGAGGTTGGGCTCCATCGAGGCCGACGGGATGGTGAAGGGCTGGAAAAACAGCGTGCGGAAGACCAGAGTGATGATCAGGGCGATCGCCACGGTCTTGATGATATCGGACCATTCGTCCTTGATCGCCGACTTTTCGTCGCTTTCGACAATATCTTTTTCTACGGCCACGTCTTCCGTAACCTTGTCCTCAGCGCTCATAAACAGCCCCATTCCTTTAGCGCCTATAGCTTTAAGCGCATTCCTTCGACCTGTCTATTTTTAGATTCCGGCCAAAAATAGACGTTACATTTTATTCAGGGAGCGCCTCGATAATCACATAGGCCCCGGCCAGATCGCCCTCATCCGTCAGGCTGAGGTGGATGCGCGCCGCACAGCCCTGCGGCAACAGCGCCCGAAGCCGGTCAAGCGCACCGTTTTTAAGCGTCACCTCAGGCTTGCCCAGCGCATCATTGCGTACCTCTATGTCGGTGAAATGAAAGCCGCGCAAACCGCTGCCCAGCGCCTTCATCACCGCCTCCTTGGCGGCAAAACGCTTGGCCAGGGTCGGATGCACCGGCGTTTTCGACAGGGCGTAGGCCTGCTCGGCGGGCGTGAACACGCGGTCGAGGAATTTCTGACCGAAACGTTCGACCGATTGCCGGATGCGCCGGGTATCGGTCAGGTCCATGCCCACGCCAAGGATCATAGGCGCGCAGCGTCCATCAGGTGCCGCATACGGCTGACCGATGCCTCAAGCCCCACAAAGATCGCCTCGCCGATCAGGAAGTGGCCGATATTCAGCTCTTTGATCTGAGGTACGCGCGAAATGAAGGTCACGGTATCGTAGTCGATGCCGTGGCCCGCATGGACCTCTATGCCGACCTCGGCCGCCATGTGCGCCGCCCATTCGAGCTTCTTCATCTCGGATTCCACGATGGAGCGTTCACCTTCGCGCCAGGCGTCGCACAGGGCCCCCGTGTGGAATTCGACGACCGGCGCGCCGATGTTCGACGCTGCCGATACCTGAAGCGGGTCGGTGGCGATAAACAGCGAGGTACGGATACCCGCCGCATTGAGCCGTGCGACCGCAGGCCCCACCACGTCTATATTACCCGCCACATCCAGACCGCCTTCGGTGGTGCGTTCCTGACGGCGTTCGGGCACCAGACAGCAGGCGTGCGGCTTGAGATCGAGCGCAATGCCGATCATCTCATCGGTCACCGCCATCTCGAAGTTCAGCGGTTTGCGAAACTCATCACAGATGGCCTTCAGCGCCCAGATATCCTTATCGAGCACGTGGCGGCGATCTTCGCGCAGGTGCGCCGTGATGCCATCGACTCCGGCCTCCAGCACCTGACGGGCGCCACGCACAGGGTCAGGCGCATGGCCGCCGCGCGCATTGCGCACCGTGGCGATGTGGTCGATATTGATCCCCAGACGGATGCGGTTCATGTCATCAGGCCTTTTGCGACAGACGGCGGCTGCCGGGGTCCTGCACCGGAATGGCGGCCAGTTCCGGCGGCAGAGCATCGGCGGGATAGGCCGGGACTTCGAGGCTGGCCAGCGAGATCAGCGGCACGCCGACATCTGCCTTGCCCCCCGACCGGTCAACGATACAGGCCGCCGCGACGACTTCGCCGCCCAGCGCCTGAATGGCGGCGATACATTCTCGCGACGACAGGCCGGTGGTGACGATGTCTTCGACCATGACCACTTTCGCGCCGGGCTCGATGTGGAAGCCGCGGCGCAGCTTGAACTCACCTTCGACGCGCTCAACATACATGGACGGGACTTTCAGGTGCCGCGCCGTCTCATAGCCCGGAATGATGCCACCCACCGCTGGCGAAATCGCCACATCGACGCTGCCGGCCTGCGCCACGATCTTTTCGGCGAGTGCCTTGCACAGGCGCTCACAGCGGCCGGCATTCATAAAGACGAGGTTTTTTTGCAGGAACAGCGGCGAATGCAGCCCGCTCGACAACACGAAATGCCCCTCTCTCAGGGCATTGGCGTCACGGAATTCATTGATCACGTCTTCAGAGGTCATGGGAGGGTCCCGGCAGTATGTGTTTTGCCGCTACATAGGCCAAATCGCCGTCGAACCCAAAGGGTTTTTAGCCCCTGATCCGCTCGACCCCCTCGACCGAGGGATTGGTGCGGATGGCCGCCGTAATATTGGTCAGGTGGCGGGCATCCAGCACCTCGACCTCGAATTCGGCATCGAGGAAATCGACCTGCTGGTTCGACAGGCGGATATTGACGATATTGCCTTTCGCCTCACCGATCAGGGTACAGACCTGCCCCAGAACACCCGGCTTGTTGCGCATATTGGCGCGGATACGGGCGGGCGAGACAGTGTTCTTTTCGGCGTTGAGCGTCCATTGCAGGTCGATCCACACCTCTTTTTGTCCCTCATAGGCCTCAAGTTGCTCGCATTCGATGGAATGGACATGAACCTCCGCCCCTTCGACAATGCCGACGATACGGTCGCCCGGCACCGGCGTGCAGCAGCGCGAAAAGACGATCTTCTGTTGCGGCCGCAGGGCATGGCCGCGCACAAAGGCCGTGGCGTCTTCGCCGTCCTTGATGCGGCTGAAGGAATCGGTAGTCAGGGTGGCGGGCAGTTTCAGGCCGGGGAACAGGGCCTCCAGCACCTTGGCCGGCGCGATCTTGCCACGGCCACACAGCTCAAACAGTTCGTCCTCGCTCTGGACCTGAAAGCGTTCAAAGGCCGGACGCCAGGACATGTCGGTGAGGGTCTTTTCGACCTGTGCCGCCCCGCGTTCCAGCGCCGAGCGCCCCAGACGGATGAAGTCGTCGCGCTGGGTCTGACGGATGCTGCGGCGGATGGCGGCGCGTGCGCGACCGGTAATGGTCAGCGACTGCCAGTCCGGGTTCACGCGCGCTTCGACGCCAGTGATGATTTCGACCTGATCGCCATTCTGCAACGGCGTGCGCAGCGGCTTGTGCTCGCCATTGATGACGGCGCCGATGGCCTTGTCGCCCACCTCGGTATGCACCGCATAGGCGAAATCGAGCGGCATGGCCCCGCGCGGCAGGGAGATCAGGCGGCCCTTGGGCGAGAAACAGAAGACCTGATCGAGGAACATTTCCAGCTTGGCGTGTTCGACCCATTCATCGGAATCGCCACCGTTTTCGGCGATCTGCACGATGGCGCGCAGATTGGCGATGGGGTTGCGTTCCGCCCATTGCGTCGCCGCCGCCTCATCGAAGCCATAGGACTGGTTTTTATAGCCCCAGTGGGCCGCCAGCCCCTCTTCGGCCACGCGGTCCATCACCTCGGTGCGGATCTGCATTTCGATGCGCGCGCCCTTATGGCCGATGACGGTGGTGTGCAGGGACTGGTAATTGTTGGATTTCGGCGTCGAGATAAAGTCTTTGAAGCGGTCCTGCACGCAGGGCCACTTGCGGTGCAGCACGCCCAGAGACAGGTAGCAGTCGTCCGGGCTATCGACGATGACGCGAAACGCCACAATATCCGACAGTTGTGAGAAGCCGATCGACTTGCGTTGCAGCTTGCGCCAGATCGAATAGGGCGATTTCTCCCGCCCCGACACCCGCGCCCGGATACCGGCGACCGACAGCGTGTCCTGAATGTCGCGGGCAATATCCGCGACCGCCGCGCCCTTCTGATCGCGCAGATCGGCCAGTCTTTGCAGGATCGCCGCCCGCCCGCGCGGATTGATAAAGGTGAAGGCCAGGTCTTCCAGCTCAGTCGCAAAGCGGTTGCAACCGATCTGCCGGGCCAGCGGCGCATAAACCTCCAGCGTCTCGCGCGAAATGCGTTCACGCTTGTGCTCCGGCACGTATTGCAGGGTTCGCATATTGTGCAGACGGTCGGCCAGCTTGACCAGAAGCACGCGCACGTCCTTGGAAATGGCCAGAATGAATTTGCGCAGGTTTTCCGACTGCTTGGTATATTCGGACTTCAGCTCGAGTCGCGTCAGCTTGGTGACACCTTCGACCAGTTGCGCGATCTCTTCGCCAAATAGCGACGCGATTTCCTCGCGCGTGGCAGGCGTGTCTTCGATGGTGTCGTGCAGCAGCGCCGTAACAATGGCCGCCGAATCCAGCTTATAGTCGGTGAGAATCCCCGCCACCTCGATCGGATGGGCGAAATAGGGGTCACCCGAAGCGCGCAACTGCGCCCCGTGCATGCGCATGGCATAGACATAGGCGCGGTTGAGCAGAGCCTCATCGACGGTCGGGTCATAGGCGGCGACGCGGTCGATCAGCTCCATCTGACGCAGGAAACGGCGCTTCGGAGCGGGGGTAGGCGCAGGCTTGTGAGCCTGCGCCCTCTCCGTCATTGACGGCATTTCGGGAGGTGTCTGGATCGGAGGCGCTTCCGCCGGCGGATCGAGCGGTGGGGTTTCCACCGGATCGATTGGCGGCGTTTCGGGCGGGGGTATGACATCCCCCTCCTTGGGCTCACCGGGCGGCACTTCCTGAGGCTTTTCTTCCGGAAAACCGGGCGGCACGGCAGGCGGTTCGTTTTCAGACGAAACCCGTGCCGTGATTACCGATTGCCCTTCAGTTGCCATGTCCCGAACCGTACTCTTCTCATACATGCAGGCTCCTTAGATAAGAGCCCCGCCACGCGAGTCAAAGAGTAACCCCGCAAACCTTTAATCGCCAATAAAAAAGCAGGGTTTATACCAGGAGGTATTGAAGACGACTCTGGTATTCGTTTCGCGAATGTCTTATGCCTTTGATACATATGAGACATTCGCGAGTTTCTTAAACGACCGGATGCGTCAGCATCTTCGGGCGTTGGTGTTATCCGCAAAGTTATGGGCAAGGGGGCGCACAGATAAAAACGCCGGACTGAGCGACAGTCCGGCGTTTTCAAAATGCGTTGAATAGCAGAGGCTTAGTAGCGTTCTTCCTGACCGCCGTCGCGATCGGACTGAAGCGCGCGGATCAGCTCGCTTTCCGACATCTGCTGGTGCTGCGGATCGGCCAGCAGGGCCAGGGTTTCGGCCTCTTCCTCGGCCTCGGTGCGCTCATCGACTCGTTGCAGCGAGGCGATCAGGCTCTCGGTCAGGCTTTCCGGCGGCAGCTTGTCCTCGGCGATCTCACGCAGGGCCACGACCGGGTTCTTGTCGTTGTCGCGGTCGAGCAGGATCGAAGCACCCGAAGAGATGGCGCGGGCGCGATGCGCCGCCAGCAGCACCAGATTGAAACGGTTATCGACCTTCTCGACGCAATCTTCGACGGTGACGCGAGCCATGCAGAACCCTTTGCAAATAATGACAAAAACGCCGCCGCCAAGACGTATCTCGCCTTGACCGACAGCGTGAGCCGTGTTCGTTCGCCCTGTCTTTAGCCAGTGTCGCTGCAAAACACAAGAATTACTTGTCATTTGCGTTCAAGCCGCCGTGCAGCGGTTGCACCGCCTGCCCGCCTCGCCTAAGAGACGCGCATCATGTCCGCTGCGTCCTCCCCTGTTGCGTCCCCGTCCGCCCTGTCGCGCTGGAGCGGCTATGCTTTGGCTCTGGCCGGAGCGTTCCTGTTCGCCACCAAGGGCATCTTTATCAAGCTGGCCTATGCCTATCAGGTCGATGCCTCGACTCTGCTGACCCTTCGGCTTCTCATCGCCACGCCGTTCTTTATAGCCGTCGGCCTGATCACCCGCTATCGCCAGCGCAAGGCCGCGCCCCTGTCGGGCAGCCTGTACCTCAAGGCGCTGGCGGTCGGCGCGCTAGGCTACTGGTTCGCCAGCTATACCGATTTCGAAGGGCTGGTGCACCTTTCGCCGCAGTTTGAACGCCTGATCCTGTTCACCTACCCCCTGTTCGTCATCCTTCTGGGCGCGTGGCTGTTCCGGCAGCCACTGAAGAAACTGGCCCTGCCCGCCTTTGGAATTGCCTATGCCGGTCTGGCCCTCGTCTTCTGGTCGGAAGCGGGCAGCGGCGGGCCGGACGTTGCCATCGGTGCCGGCTGGGTCATGGCCTCCTCAGTCGCCTTCGCCCTCTATCTGCTGCTGGCCAAGCCTTTGATCGCGCAGATGGGCGCCGCCCTGTTTACCTCGGTCGGCATGGTGGGGGCGGCCATCGCCACCTTCATCCATTTCGGCCTGACGCATCAGGCCAGCGCCATCCCGGCTGATCCGGGACTGTGGGCACTGGCGCTCGGTCTGGCTATTGGCGCGACCGTCCTGCCCGGCTATCTGGTCAGCTTCGCTCTGGCGCGCATCAGTTCTCAGGCCAATGCCGTCATCGGCTTCATCAATCCCATCTTCACCATGGGACTGAGCGTTCTGATCCTGAAAGAAAGCCTCTCGCTGATCGACCTGATCGGCACCGCGCTGGTGCTGGGTGGCGTCGGGCTATACACCTGGCTGGAACAGCGCCCTCAGCGGTCTAGATCATTATGATTTCTGGTAGAAACATAATGATCTAGATTTTTGTTTAGTCCCTCGCCGGGCGGTGGCTTCGCCACCTTGGCCGCCGCCTCAATGGCGGCTTGAGCGGAATGATTCCACTAGAAATCATTCCGCTCCAATAAGGCGGACGTATCCTCCGCCGGATAGGCGTCCGTCCCCACCGTCACCCGCGCGTACAATTCCCGCGCGCTCAACCCCAGCACCGGATGCCGCCAGTCCGGCGCAATCTCGGCCAGCGGCCCCATAACGAAGCCCCGCTCATGGGCGCGCGGATGCGGCAGGACCAGGTCGCCTTGTCGCACGACATCGCCATAGACAATCAGGTCGAGATCGAGCACGCGCGGCAGATTGCTTTTTTCGCCCCTCACGCGACCGGTTTCGGCTTCCAGCGCGTGTAAGTACCTGAGTAAATCGTCCGGTTTCAAAGTGGTGCAAACCGCCATGACAGCGTTGTGGTACGGCGGATGGTCCGTGTCCGGCCAGGCCTGCGAACGCCACAGGGATGAAATCTGCGTAACCTTTATGTCATCAAGGCACAAGCGCTTGACAACCCTCGCCAAGGCCTGCAAAGGATTTAGATAATCGTGAGGCAAATTCGCGCCATAGGCAATGTAAATGTCAGGCCCCCTCGCCGATAACGCTGATACTGTTTTAGACATTTTTTCTTCGATTTTTTAAACGAAAGACATTTAAATGAGTTTTTATCCAACCGACAAGATTGCTCTCTTTATTGACGGTGCCAACCTCTACTCGGCAGCCAAGGCCCTTAACTTCGATATTGATTACCGCAAGCTTCTCGATGAGTTTCGTAAACGCGGCGTTCTGTTGCGGGCCTACTATTACACGGCGTTGGTCGAGGGTGACGACTATTCGCCGATCCGCCCGTTGGTGGACTGGCTGGACTATAACGGTTTTGCCCTGATTACCAAGACCGCCAAAGAATATACCGATGCGCAGGGGCGCAAGCGGTGGCGCGGCGATATGGATATCGAAATCGCCTGCGACATGATGGAAATTGCAGACCACGCCGACCATCTGGTGCTGTTCTCCGGCGATGGCGACTTCCGCCGCCTGATCGAAGCCGTACAGCGCAAGGGCTGTCGCGTTACGGTCGTTTCGACCGTCAAGTCGCAACCGCCGATGACCTCCGATGAACTGCGCCGTCAGGCCGACACCTTTGTCGATCTGGCCGATTTGGCCAGCGTCGTAGGCCGCCCCCGTCAGCAGCAGGCCAATACGCGCCACGACGAGTTCGAAGACTAAAAGAAGAAGGCCCCACCACCCGGCGGGGCCTTTTGTTTATCCGTGGTCTTTCAACAGACGGGCCTTTTCGCGGCCCCAGTCGCGCTTCGCTTCGGTCTCGCGCTTGTCGTGCAACTTCTTGCCCTTGGCGAGAGCAATCTCGACCTTCACCCTGCCCTTGTCGTTGAAATAGAGCTTGGTCGGCACGATGGTCATGCCTTCGCGCTGCACGGCGATCATGAAGCGCGCGATCTCACGCCGGTGCATCAGCAGCTTGCGATGGCGGCGCGGCTCATGGTTGAAGCGGTTAGCAAAACCATAGGGAGGAATATCGGCATTGATCAACACCAGCTCATCGCCATTTTCGATCGACACATAGGATTCGGCGATATTGGCGCGGCCCTGACGCAGCGATTTGACCTCGGTGCCGGTCAGGACGATGCCTGCCTCGGTATTGTTTTCGAGGAAATAGTCGAAGCGCGCCCGCCGGTTATCGGCGATGACCTTATAGTTGGATTGCTCTTTTTCGGCCAAGTCAGAGCCCCGCGGCTTTCATGGCCTCATCAACCAGCGGCCGCACGGCTTCGGCGCAGGGCACGATGGGCAGGCGCACCTCGTCAGTCGTCTGACCCAGACGGCTCAGGGCGTATTTGGTGGGGGACGGAGACGCATCGGCAAACAGCACCTTGTGCAGCTTGATCAGCTTGTCCTGCCAGGTCCGGGCGGTGGCGAAATCACCTGCCTTCGCGGCATTATAGAGTGCCACCATCTCCGCCGGTGCGACATTGGAGGTCACCGAAATCACGCCGTGACCGCCGTGCGCCATATAGCCCAGAAGCGTCGGATCATCGCCGGAGATGAACGAAAAGCCCGGTTCGATAGCAATACGCAACTGGCTCATGCGCACCAGATCACCGGTGGCATCCTTGATGCCAACGATGTTGGGCAGCTTTGACAAGCGCACAATGGTGTCATTAGTGATGTCGATCACCGTGCGGCCGGGCACGTTGTACAGCATCACCGGTATCTCAACCGAATCGTTCAGTGCCTTGAAATGCTGATACAAACCTTCCTGAGACGGCTTGTTGTAATAGGGCACAACGACCAGCACGGCATCGGCGCCGACCGTCTTGGCATGACGCGCCAGTTCCAGCGCCTCGGCGGTGTTGTTCGACCCGGCCCCGGCGATGACCTTGACCCGCCCGGCGGCGACTTCGACGCACAGGCGCACGATTTCCTTGTGCTCCTCCATTGACAGGGTAGAGGTTTCGCCCGTCGTACCGACGGGCACCAGACCGTGCACACCCGCCTTGATCTGCGTCTCAACCAGTTGTTTGAAAGCCGCATAGTCCACCTCACCGTTTTTGAACGGTGTCACCAGCGCGGTAATTACGCCGGAAAACAGGGGCAGGGCATCAAGGTTCGACATGGAGGTCATCATCCGGATTAAGCGCAATCCGACAAAGTGCCATGGAAGCGTCTTGGCACTTTTCGGAACAATTGCGCGATCAAACAAAATCTTAGAGCGGAATGACGAATCATTAAAAGTCATTCCGCTCTAAGACAGATCGAAATGTGGGGATGAGCCTTAAAACCACAATGGATTTGCTGCAACGACTTTGTAAAAAGAAAACGTCGGAATAAGGCGCGACTCGCGTCGAACCTAAATATCCGCACCATTACGCCGTTACGTTTGCTCTGACGGTTTTTGTGATCGAAGCGTGACCACCGCACCGCGGAAATCACGGTACAAAACCCGGACACATAATTGTGCCGTCATGTACGGCCATTATGACCTGCCCGCCTACGCTTGAGGAATTTGTGATGACCAAGGCTTTCCGGACATTCAACGCGCGCTCGGTGACGTCGTGGTGCCGCTGGATGGGCGGCGCGGCCCTGATTGCGCTGACGGCGGGCATGGCCCTGTCACCCGTTCTGGCGCAGGACACGACTTCGGCACCGCGTCCCTATCAGGCGGAGCTTATCACCGAAGCCGACCGCGCCACGCTGAAACAGGCGCTGGAGGCGGCGCGCAGCAAGAATTTCGCTCTGGCTGAGTCGCTGCGCGGCAGCTTAAGCGATCCGGTGGCGCGCAAGATCGTGCAGTGGGCCATCATCAACACGGACGGCGACATCTATGGGTTTGCCGCGCTCGATGGCGCGCGCCGCGATCTGTGGGGCTGGCCGCGCGAGCAGAAGCGCCAACTGGCCGCCGAAAAGCAGATCGGGAACGGAAGTTTGACGCCGCAGCAGACCATCGAGTGGTTCAAAGGCGCGCCGCCCTTGTCGGTCGATGGGGCTATGGCCTTGATCAGCGCCTATGAGCGCGTAGGTCAGACGGCCGAAGCCTCGGCGCTGGCGCGCTCGTGGTGGCGCGATCAGGCCTTTGACGCGACCGATCAGTCGCGCTTTCAGGCCAGCTTTGGCCGCTATCTGACGAGCGAGGACCACAAGGCGCGCCTCACCACCCTGCTGCTGGGCACGCAAGGGCCCGCCACCAATGCCATGCTGCCGCTGGTCGATGAAACCAGCCGCAAGGTGGCCACCGCAGCCATGGCCCTGCGCTCCGGCTCGGCGGCGGGTGTCACCCTGTACGAGCAGGCGCTGGCCGTCAGCCCGCGCAACCCGGTTCTGGCCTATGAGCGCCTGCGTTCGCTGCGCCGCGCCAAGCTGGAGACGCTGGGCTTTGGCCTGCTGGCCGACCTGCCACCCGCCCCGGCCTCGGACGCCGCCATGAGCAATCTGTGGGTCGAGCGCCTGTCCTATTTCCGCGCAGCTTTGAAGGCGCGTAATTATCAGGCCGCCTATGAGGCGATGAACGGCGGCGGCTTCCCCAACGGCGAAAAGAAGGCCGAGGGTGAGTTCTTCGCCGGATGGACCGCCCTGATCCGCCTCAATCGCCCCGATCTGGCCCTGCCCCACTTCGAAAAGGTCCGCGAAGCCGGCACCTCGCCGATTACCCGCAGCCGCGCCCACTATTGGCTGGGCCGCGCCTATGAGGCCCGCAGGCAGGCCGGTGACGCCGAAAAGGCGCACGCCCATTTCGTCGAAGGCGGTCAGTTCATCTACGCCTTTTACGGACAACTGGCCGCCGAAAAGGCCGGTGTGAAGGCCATAACCCTGGGCAAGGACCCCGTGCCGACCGCCGCTGATCGGGCGCGTTTTGAGAACCGTGACATGGTCAAGGCGGCAAAGATTCTGGGGCAAACGGGCGAGCGCGACCTGTTTAACGCCCTGATTCTGGCGCTGGACGACGTGCTGCCGTCCGCCGAGGAACAGGCCCTGCTGGTCGATCTGGCCGGGACCTATGGCACGCAGGATCTGGCCATGCGCGTGGCGCGCGTCTCTCAGCAACGCGGCTTCTACCTGCCCGAACGCGCCTATCCGCTGCGTGCCCTGCCCGCTGTCAAATCGCCCGAAGGGTCGTTTGTACTGGCCATCACGCGTCAGGAATCGGGCTTTGACCCGATGGTGCGCTCTGGTGCCAATGCCCGCGGCATGATGCAGCTTATCCCACCGACCGCAAAGGGCGTGGCGCGGCGCATGTCGCTGACCTATTCCGACTCGATGCTGTACGATCCTGACTACAATATGCAGTTGGGGGCTTATCACCTCGGGGAACTGGTGGATCGCTTCGGCGGGTCCTACGTCATGGCCGCCGCTGGTTACAATGCCGGGCCAAACCGTCCGCCGCAGTGGATCATCGACTGCGGCGATCCGCGCGGCGAAACAGCCGACCCCATCGCCTTTATCGAATGTGCGCCTTTTACAGAGACGCGCAACTACATGATGCGGGTAATGGAAAACAACGCCGTCTATCGCGCCCGCCTCAATGGCGGCAGCGCGCCTCTGACGCCGATGGCCGACCTGAAACGCGGCATGATCATCGCCTACACGCCACAAACGGGCGACAGCGAGGATACGGGCAGCCTGCCGACCGGCCCGATCAACTATAATGAGCTGAAAGCGACGTCAGGGAACTGACCGGACTGGCCGCAAGGTGCAGGGCGGGGCCGTCATCACTGGCACGGAACCCACCGTTCAGGTGGAAAACCTCAGCCAGCAAAGACGGTGTAAAGACCTCTTCAGGCGCGCCAAACCCCGCCACGCGCCCGTCGTGCATGACGCACACCGCATCGCAGAAGGCCGCCGCCAGCCCCAGATCGTGCAGGCTGGCGATCACTATGTGGCCGCGCGCGGCAGCGGCCTTCAGCACGCCCAGTACCTGACGCTGCCAGGCCGGATCAAGCGCCGTCAGGGGCTCATCGAGCAGCAGGACCGGACAGTCCGTCGCCAGAAGCCGCGCCAGCAGCACCCGCGCCTTTTGCCCGCCCGACAGCGAAAAGACCCGCCGATGCGCCGCCTCGCTCAGGCCCACCTCACGCAATGCCACCTCGGCGCGCGCTTCGGCATCGCGAAAGCGCTGCGCGCCAAGTTGCACAATCTCACGCACCGCCAGATCCCAACTGATGCTGCGCGTCTGCGGCAGATAGCCAATCCGCGCCGCGCGTTCGGAAAGGGACAGGGACGACAGGGCGCGATCGTCGATCCGCACGGCTCCCGCCGACGGCGCCACCAACCCCGCCAGCGCCCGCAAAAGCGTCGTCTTACCCGACCCATTCGGCCCGACCAGCCCGTAAAGGCGTCCGGGCTCGAAGCGCAGGGACACATCGCGGACGGCTTCGGTCTGCCCCAGACGGACGCTAAGGCTGTGTGTCTCGATCATCCCTGCATCCATTCCTTCGCGCTTTTCCAGGCCAGAATTGCGAACAGCGGCGCGCCGATCAGCGAGGTCAGCACCCCCAGTCGAATATCCGTCGAGGTCGGCAGCAGGCGCACCGCGCCATCGGCCAGCAGCACCATTACCCCGCCCGCCAGTCCAGAGGGCGCGATCAGCCGATAGGGGTCGCGCACGCCCAGACCCCGCACCAGATGCGGCGCGGCCAGCCCGACAAAACCGATCACCCCCGACACGGCGACGGCCAGCCCGGCCAGCACGCTGATGGCGACAACCGACAGGGCCGCCAGTTGGCGCAGATCGACGCCTTGCGAGCGCGCTGTGTCTTCGCCGAGCGTCAGGAGCCGCAGGCCCGGCCCCACCCGCCACAGCATAAGCGCCGCCAGCAGAAGCCCGCCCGCCGCCATGGCCGCATCCGTCCAGCTACGGTTTTCGACCGATCCCATCATCCAGCCCAGAATTTCGGCGGTGGTCACCGGCGAGGGCGACAGATTGAAGACCAGCGCCATCAGCGCCCCGGTCAGGCTCGACAAGCCGACCCCCAGAAGAATCAGGGCCTGCCGGTCCGGAAAGCGGCTGACAAAGGCCAGAATAATCAGCGAGACGCCACCGGCAAACAGCAGGGCAAAGCCTTCGACCGCGCCGGGCGTCAGGCCCAGCCCCAGCACGATGGCGACCGCTGCCCCAAGTCCCGCCCCGCCCGACACGCCCATCAGGCCTGGCTCGGCCAGCGGGTTGCGGAAATAGCCCTGCGCCACCGCGCCGGCCACCCCCAGCATGGCCCCGACCAGCAGCGCACACAGATTACGCGGCAGGCGGATCTGCCACAGGATTTCACCGGCCAGACTGCCGGGCGCGTGCAAGGCCTCGGCATAGTCGGCGGGCCTCAGCGCCACCTCGCCCATGCCCATCAGCAGGACCAGCAACAGGGCCGCCGAAAGAGCCAGAATGATCCCTATTTTCAAGATATTTTCTCCGCCAGTTCAGGCAGGCCAAACGCCGCGTACCACGCACTGCACGCCAGCATCGGGCTGGGGATGGTCACGTGCGCCGCCCGCTCGATTCGCGCCCGCACCAGCGGATGCCGCCCCGGCGCCCGCCGCATGGCGTAGGCATCCTCATAGAAGCCCAGCGCATAGACCTCCGCCCTTTCGCTTAAAAACACTTCGGGCGACAGATAGTAGAAATAGGGTTGCGACGCCACCAGCCTGTGACCGGTCGCGCCGATGACCTGACCCACCCAGGTCGCGGCCCCCGCCGAATAGCCGGAAGGCGTGTAGTAGAGCACCTTTCGCGGACGTTCCGGCACCGGCACCTTTGCCAGAGCCGCCGCCATGTCTTGCGCTTCGCGTGCGCCGGCCTGTGGCACGCCCAGTTGCACCGCCACGTTTCTGACCTCGGCTCCCGCCTCAGAAAAGGTCGAAATCTCATTGATCTGTATAATTTTTATGCCGTGTGCCTGTGCCTGCTTGATCAGTCGGGCATCGCCACCCCAGGTGCGGACAAGGGCATCGGGTTTCAGCGCCAGCAGCGCCTCCAGCGTCGGGCGACGCAGCGGGATCGCCCCGACCCGCGCGCGGTAGAAACTGTCCTGATGGCGCGCGCGTGGCGACAGACTGAGGATAAGGTCAGGGGGCAGGAGCGCCAGCGCATACTGGTCGGCGCACATGTCCAGCGACACAACACGCAGGGGTTTAGTCCAGGCGCCACACGCAAAAAGGCTTGCCCAGCCTAAAATCAACCAAAAGGTGATATTTTTCATCCCGTTTACCACCTTGGGTTAGTTATCCACAGGGCTATTTTCGGTCTTAAGTTGTGCCCCTCAGGCCGTGGGGGGAAACATGCCGCCGGAACCTAAACGCATGGCCGTCGAACACGCGGCCCTCGCCAACAGCGCGCGGCCGAACCTATACGTCGTCTCCGATTCCGCAAGAGGCATAGCCGCACTTGATCCGCGTTTTTCGGCGCAATCACCCCCGGTCGTCTGGCAGTGGGCGGCGCTGATGGTGTTAAGCCTGACGCTCATCATCGGTCTGTGGCTGGCGTTCGATGCGATGACGCCATGTCT
Organism: Asticcacaulis sp. W401b; assembly: GCF_046503825.1. NCBI lineage: Bacteria > Pseudomonadati > Pseudomonadota > Alphaproteobacteria > Caulobacterales > Caulobacteraceae > Asticcacaulis > Asticcacaulis sp. W401b. The sequence goes on along the minus strand of NZ_JBKFEE010000004.1, from coordinate 94,668 downwards.
TTACGGTCTGTGCTGGTCGCTATTCATGACAAATGCGACCGTGAGACTGATCGCCTCTCTTACCCGCCGCACACCGCACAGCGCCCCGCCCCTGACCGATAGCCAGCTGCCCGTCTATACGGTGATTGTCGCGTTGTACAAGGAAGCGGCCATAGCGCCGCAACTAATCACCGCCCTCGAAGCCCTCGACTATCCGCGTCACAAACTGGAAATTCTGTTTGCGCTCGAAGACGATGATGCCGAAACGCTGATCGCCTTTGAGCCGCTTCTGGACCGCGACCACCATCCGCATCGCCACCATATGCGTGTTGTGCGGGTCGAAAGCGGCACGCCGCGCACCAAGCCGCGTGCCCTGAACCTTGCCCTGAACCGCGCGCGCGGTGATCTGGTGGCCATCTATGACGCCGAGGACATCCCGGCATCGTCGCAGTTGCGCGAAGCCGCCGCCGCCTTTGCCGGCCTGCCCGCACACATCGCCTGCCTTCAGGCCCCGTTGAGGCCCGCCGGGGCACGCAGCTTCATCGCGCGGCAGTTCGCCGCCGAATACGCCGTGCAATTTGACGTGCTGCTGCCGGCCCTGCACCGTTTCGGCCTGACCTTCCCGCTAGGCGGCACCAGCAACCATTTCCGCGCCACGGCGCTGAAAGCCGTCGGAGCCTGGGATGCCCATAATGTCACCGAAGATGCCGACCTAGCCTATCGTCTGGTGCGGTTTGGCTATGGCTGCGGCCTGATTGAGGCCCCGACCCGTGAAAGCCCGCCTGAGGATACACGCACCTGGCTGCCTCAGCGCACGCGCTGGATCAAGGGCCATATGCAAACCCTGCTGGTGCACACCCGTAGCCTTAGCGATTTACCCGTCATGCCGGCCCTTGGTCTGATGCTGAGTCTTGGCCTGAACGTCTTCTCGGCCCTGTGCTACGCCCCGTTCATGGCGCTGACGCTCGCTCAGGGCGTATTGCATCTGTGGCAACCCGATCTTGGTGGCGTAGCCTTGCCCGATCTGATTCTTCTGGTGTGCGGGATGGGTTTTGCGCAGATCGCGCTCGATACCGGCGCCCGTCGCGCAGGTTTGAAACTCAGCCTGTGGGATCGTCTGGGGCTGCCTGTCTATTGGGGCCTGCAATCCTTCGGCGCGCTATTCGCGCTTTATCAGCTTGTCGTTCGGCCTTTCCACTGGGACAAGACCGAGCACGCGCCAACCGAAGACGCGGTTACAAACCCGTCATAGCCTTGACAGGAAGATTTGACGCGGGCGGCGGCGGGCGGTATGGCCAGCGCATGACCGAGATCAGCCCGACGCCCCTGACCCTGCGCACCCTGCCGTGGCGCGACTATGCCCTGATTGACTCCGGCAAGGGGCTGAAGCTGGAACGCTATGGCGACTATCTGGTCATCCGGCCGGAGCCACAATGCTGGTGGTCGCCGAAATATCCCGAACTGTGGGACAAGGCCGACGCGGTTTTCGACGCCGAGAACGAGGACGAGGATGGCGGCCGCTGGTCTTTCCGCCGCCGCCCGGACGAGCAATGGGCCCTAGGCTATGACCGCGTCAAATTCTACGGCCGCTTCACTGCCTTCCGCCACCTCGCCTTCTTCCCGGAACAGGCCGCCAACTGGGCGTGGCAGAAGACCGCCATCGAAGCGCGCAACGATCAGCCGCGCGTCCTCAACCTGTTTGGCTATACTGGCGTGGCCAGCCTTGTCTGCGCCGCCGCCGGCGCGCGTGTCACCCACGTCGATGCCTCCAAGAAATCCGTCGCCTATGCCCGCGACAATGCCGCATTGTCAGGCATGGAAGACGCCCCCATCCGCTGGATCGTCGAAGATGCCCGCAAATACGTGCAGCGAGAGGTCAAGCGCGGCTCCAAGTACGAAGGCATTATTCTCGATCCGCCTAAGTACGGGCGCGGCCCGACCGGCGAAGTGTGGCGGCTGTTCGAAGACCTGCCCGAACTGCTCGATCTGTGTGCGCAGCTTCTGTCGGATGACGCGGCGTTCTTCCTGCTCAATGCCTACGCGGCGCGCGTCTCAGGCCCGGCGCTGGCGCATCTGATGGCCGAAACGATTGGGCAGCGTCCCGGCCGTATCGACTATGGCGAACTGACCCTGTGCGAAGACCCGAAGACTCCCAAAGGCGCGAAGCCATCGCTGATCGCCCCGCGCGAATTCGGCATGTCCTTCCTTGCGCGCTGGATGAAGGACCCGGTCTAAGCTCATGTCTATAAAGCAGATTACTTCCCTCACCAACCAGACGATCAAGGACATCCGCGCCCTGCATATGCGCAAGGAGCGCGAGGCCACTAAGCAGTTTCTGGCCGAAGGTCTGAAGATCATTATCGACGCGCTGGATCAGGGGATCGCGCCGCAAATCCTGATCTATGGCAAGGACGCCGACCACCATCCGCTGCTTCAGCGCGCCATTGACGAGACGCTGAAAGCCCGCGGGCAGGTGCTTGAGGTGACGCGCGACATCCTCGAAAAGATCTCGCGCAAGGAAAACCCGCAGATGGTGCTGGCGGTCTTTGCCCAACGCATCCGGCGTCTGTCGGAGATCGACCCGGACAGCCATGAGGTCTGGGTGGCGCTGGAGCAGGTGCGCGATCCCGGCAATCTGGGGACCATCATCCGCACCGCCGACGCCGCAGCCATCGGCGGCGTCATCCTGATCGGGGATTGCGTCGATCCGTTCAGCGTCGAAACCGTGCGCGCCACCATGGGCTCGATCTTCGCCCTGCCCATCGTCAAATGCACACGCGAGGAATTTATCGCCGATCGCGGTCGCTGGACCGGCTCCGTCGTCGGCACGCTACTGACGGCCAAACACGATCACCGCAGCGCGCCGTACAAACGCCCGACGCTTTTGCTGATGGGCACCGAGCAATCGGGCCTGACGCCGGAGATTGCCGATACCTGCGACCTGCACGTCAAGATCCCGATGCGCGGACGGGCCGACAGCCTCAACCTGTCGGTGGCCACGGGCATCATGATCTACGCCGCCTGTGGCCTGTAACCCACCTCTTATACCAACGATCATAAAGAACGACCGTTGGTATTAGCCTGTCGATCGAACAGACGGGTTTCATTACATATTTGTCATTCAGTCTGCGTTCAGATTCAGGGCAGTATGCCTTGGGTGGGGCTTGGGCTGGGTGCTTGGTCCCCTGTACCAACAATGGGATCAACACCAATGAAACTGACCTTGAAACTTCTGGCGGTAGCGGCTGTGGCCGTGACGCTCTCCGGATGCCTGATGTATCTGGAAGGGAAGGCCGACGACAGCCAGGCCTTGCAGCCCAAAAGCGCTCTTACCCTTAAAACGCGCGGATAAACCGCCGTTCCTTCCTCCCCTTACCCAGAAAGATCAGACATGAAATCGCTTATCCTCAAAGTGGCCGCCCTCACCGTCCTCGCCGCCAGCCTGTCGGGCTGCGTCGTCATCGTTAAGGACGATCAGTCGAAGCCCATCCATAACCACGAAACCAAGACGACCACGACCAAGACTCAGGCGTAGTCGTAAGGCCCACCACGGGACAGGGCGCGTTGATAGGCCTCGCGGGCGTGGATACGCTCGACAAAGCCCCGCAACACCGCGCTCTGTCCCGCTCCGGCGCGGCTCACCGCCGCCTCGACCGGAAAGCTCATCATGATGTCGGCGGCGCTCAAGGCGTTGCCCGCAAACCAGCCGGTGTCTTTCAGCGATGCCTCCCAGAAGGCCAGATGCGTCTTCAGGCCCGGCGTGACCATCCTGGCCTCTAGTCCCTTGGCGATCAGCCCGGCAATCGGGCGTATCAGCCCGGGCACCTTGGCCGGAAGCTGGCTGGTGATCAGTTTCAGCAGCAATAGCGGCATGGCCGACCCTTCGGCGTAGTGCAGCCAGTAGCGCATCTGAAGCCGCGCCTTCGGATCGGCGGGCACCAGTCGCCCTTGCGCATAGGTGTCCAGAATATAGTCCACAATCGTGCCCGTTTCGGCGATGGTCAGGCCATTATCGGTAATGACCGGCGACTTGCCGAGCGGATGAATGGCCTTCAGTTCGGGCGGTGCGAACATGTCGGGATCGCGCTGATAGCGCACGATCTCATAGTCGAGCCCCAGTTCTTCCAGAAGCCACAGCACGCGCTGCGAACGCGAATTATTCAGGTGATGGACGGTGATCATGGCAACTCCTGTGGCTTATACGTGAAGTGTGAGAAGATAGTTTTACGTGCCGCGCGGCTTGGCCCGCGTCGTGGGATCAGCATCGCGTGGGTTTTCCGGCCAGACGTGACGCGGATAGCGGCCCTTCATGTCGCTACGCACCTCCGCCCATGAGCCGTCCCAGAAGGCGGGGAGGTTTTTCGTAATCTGAATAGGGCGATGCGCCGGCGACAACAGGGCCAGGGTCAGCGGCGTGCGCTGCGGCCCGACGACGGGGTGTTGCGTCACGCCATACAGTTCCTGCACCCGCACCTCCAGCCGCGGCCCGCCCTCAGCCCCATAGTCGATGCGGATATTCGACCCCGTCGGCATCCGCCAGTGTTCGGGCGCCAGTGTGTCCAGCGCGCGTTGCTGCTCGTAATCCAGTCGCCCCAGCAGGGCCTGAGACACGTCGCTGGCGGTCAGCGACAGCAGGGGCCGCCCCGCTGCATAGGGCCCCAGCCAGACGGCCAGACCGCTCAGCAGGGCCTCATCCGACAGATCGGGCCAGGTGGGGTCCTGCGCATGCAGAAAATTGACGCGCGCGCGCAGGCTTTCGGCATTTTCGGAAAATTTCAGGACTTTCAGTCCCTTGGTGCGAATTTCTTCAGCCTCAGCCTCAATCAGCAATTCCGGCGGCACGGCGGGTAAAGGCTGGCTCGACAGGATCAGTTCGCCGAAGCGCACCTGCGCCAACGCGCGATAGCGGCCATTAAAGCGCTCCAGCACGGTGCGCTTTTCTAGCCGGTCGGCGAACAGGGTCAGCACCTCGGCCTCGCTCAGGGCGGCCCCCAGCAGCACGCGGTCGCGCCCGGCCCCGCCGCCCAGATCGCCGACGGCGATATAGGCCGCCCGCGCCAGTGGATCATGTTCATCGACATAGACGCCGCGCCCATTGGCCATGACAAATTCGCCCGCCTTCCCCCGCGCCTTGGCCACACGCTCCGGGAAACATTCGGCCAGCAGGGCATGAACCGATTTGACGGCGGTTTGCGCTGACGCTGCGTCCTTTGGCACGTCACGCACCAGTTGCCCGGCCAGCCGCGCCCAAGTCTGCGCCAGTTGCCGCGCCTGCGTCACCTTGGGCGAACGGTCCTTCGACAGGCCCTCCAGCCGCAGGTCGAGATCGGTGGCCTTGCCCCCCAGACCGTTTTCTGACAACAGAACGGCCAGCGCTGCCCCCTGATCGCTCAGGCCGTCACGCGCGGCCAGCAGCAGCATGTGCCCCAGACGCGGCGACATGGGCAGCCGCCCAACCAGCCGCCCGTGCGGCGTCACCTCACCCTTTGCGTCAAGGATATCCAGCCCGCGCAGCAGCTTTTCGGCCTCCTGCAACGCGGCCTTGGGCGGGTGGTCGAGCAGGGCGAGGCCATCGGTCGATTTCGCCCCCCACAGGCGCAGGTCGAGCACCAGCCGCGACAGGTCGGTATCGAGGATTTCCGGCCGCGCAAAGGGGATCAGAGACCGGTCGTTTTCTTCGTCCCACAGGCGGTAGCAGTCGCCCGCCTGCGTCCGCCCGGCGCGTCCGCGCCGCTGATCGGCGGCGGCCTTCGACACGCGCTCGGTCACCATGCGCACAACGCCGCGCGCCGCATCGAAGCGCCCCAACCGCGCCACGCCGCTATCGACCACCATCGACACCTTATCGAGCGTCAGCGAGGTTTCGGCAATGGCGGTGGCCAGCACGATGCGCGGCGTGCCGGGGGCGTTTTTGGCCAGCACCCGCGTCTGATCCCTCGCCTCCATCGCGCCATAGAGCTTGTGCACCTCGATGAAGGGCGGCAGGCCCTTTTCGGCCAGCAGAGTCGCCACGCGGTGGATTTCGCCCTGCCCCGGCAGGAAGACCAGCATGGTCTCGGCGCGCTCCGGCGTCAGCCGGGCCGCCACCCGCGCTACCACCTTCGCCACATCCTCTTCCAGCCGCAGCGTCTGATCGCGCCCGGTATAGTGGGTGGTCACCGGAAAGGCGCGGCCCAGAGAATGAAACACCTCCGCATCGGGTAAGACGCCGCAGACCCGCTCCCCGTCCAGCGTCGCCGACATGACGAGCAGGCGTAGATCGTCGCGCAGGACGCTCTGGCTGTCGCGGGCGAAGGCCAGCCCCAGATCGGCGTCGAGGCTGCGTTCGTGAAATTCGTCGAAAATGACGCAGCCAATGCCTTCCAGCGCCGGATCATCGACGATCAGCCGCGAAAACACCCCTTCGGTGACGACTTCGATGCGCGTCTGCTTCGACACCCGGCTGTCGCCACGCACGCGGTAGCCGACTGTCTGGCCCACGGGTTCGCTTAAAACCTCAGCCATACGCATGGCCGCCGCCCGCGCCGCCAGCCGACGGGGCTCAAGCATCACGATCTTTTGCCCGGCCAGCCACGCCTCATCGAGCAGGGCCAGAGGCACGCCGGTCGTCTTGCCCGCCCCCGGCGGCGCGATCAGTATGGCGGTCGTGCGCTCAGCCAGAAAGGCTCTCAGCGGCGCAAAAATCTCTTCAATGGGCAGCATATGCCTCATCTACTCCGATTTGGGGCAAAGTGTGAGCGTCCTTTGTCGGCAATCCCAAACAGTTTGCAGACGCAAGCGGCGAAATGTGTAAATATATGTCGTTGCCAAAGCGACAAGATGACGTTAGCGTCACGGTTTAGTTAAGGGTTTGCGTCAGGGCGCAGCCCTTCTGTCGCACCATTTGGGGGACGCATGTCCAATATATTTGCTCGGCTGGGCCTGAAAAAGTCCATTGCCAAGATTCAGGCAGAAGCGGCCAAGAGCCCGCTAAAGCGCACGCTCGGCCCGATCAACCTCATGTCTCTGGGCGTCGGGGCCATTATCGGCGCCGGTATCTTCGTCCTGACCGGACAGGTCGCTTCGGCCAATGCTGGTCCGGCGATCATGATTTCCTTTGTTGTGGCCGGTATAGCCTGTGCGCTTGCCGGCCTTTGTTATGCCGAACTGTCTTCGACCATGCCGGTATCGGGCTCGGCCTATACCTATGCCTATGGCACGATGGGCGAAGTGTTCGCGTGGATCATGGGCTGGCTGCTGGTGCTGGAATACGGCATTGCCGCTTCCACCGTCGCCGTCGGCTGGTCCGGCTATGTGGTCAGTCTTCTGGCGGATTTTGGCGTCCACCTGCCAGCTCTGGCCGGAGGCGACCCCTCGCACCCGGCGGCTATGTGGGCGACGCCTCTGGTTCAGGCGGTGGCCAATGACTCCGGCCACACCACCATGATGATGACCGGCACCTTCAATCTGATTGCGGCCATCGGTATCGCTCTGGTCACCGGCCTGCTGGTTCTGGGCGTATCGGAATCGGCCAATGTCAACAACGCCATCGTCGTTCTGAAGATCATCGTGCTGCTGGCCTTCATCGCGGTGGGCGTCACCTATATCAATCCGGCCAACTGGCACCCCTTTATCCCTGAACCCACCGGCAATCAGGGCGAGTTCGGCATCAGCGGCATCTTCCGCGGTGCGGCCATCATCTTCTTCGCCTATGTCGGCTTCGAAGCCGTGTCCACCGCCGCCGCCGAAGCCAAGAACCCGTCGCGCGATGTGCCCGTCGGCATTCTGGGGGCGCTGATCATCTGTACGCTTATCTACATGGCCGTCGCCGCCGTCATGACCGGCGTCGTCCCGTACAAGGAACTGGCCAGCCCGGCCCCGATTGCGGTGGCTATCGACCGCATGGCGCTGACGTGGGCCAACTTCTCGGCCCCGTGGACGGAAACCGGCACGATGAACGCCATCAGCCTGCTGATCAAGATTGGCGCTGTCGCCGGTCTGTCGTCGGTGATGCTGGTCCTCTGCTTCGGTCAGACGCGTATCTTCTACACCATGGCGCGCGACGGCCTGATCCCCGCCGTCTTCGCCAAGATCCACCCGAAGTTCCGCACGCCGTGGCTGGGCACCATCGTTCTGGGCATCATGATCGCCATTGCCGCCGCCTTCCTGCCGATCAGCCTGCTGGGTGATCTGGTGTCGCTGGGCACGGCAGTGGCCTTCTCGATCGTCTGCTTCTCGGTGATCTTCCTGCGTATTACCCACCCGGAAATGGAGCGTCCGTTCAAAGTGCCCGGTGGTATCTTCACGGCGGTCCTTGGCATTCTCGCCTGTCTGTTCCTCGCCTGGCAAAACTTTGCGCCGATGGTCGATCACGCTATGAAGGGCAATACCCTGCCACTGACCATTCTGGTGGTCTATGCCATTGTCGGCGCGCTGATCTATGCCCTCTATGGCTTCTGGCAGTCGAAGCTCGCAAAGGGCATCGACATTACCGAAGACACCGATCTGGCGTCGCCAGCCGAAGCCTTCGGAAAGGGCGTCGATGATGTGAAATAGGCCGTCTGAGGCTTGTAGTTTACCAAGGCTCCGGTCATATCTGGCCGGAGCCTTTTCATTGCCGGAAACCCGATGACCGCTGACCCCCCTCTCCGTCTGTTCGTCGCCCCCGTCACGCCGCTACAGCAGAACTGCACCGTCGTGTGGTGCACGAAAACGCAGAAAGCCGCCGTGATCGACCCCGGCGGCGATATCGAGCCGGTGCTGGCCGAAATAAAGCGGCGCGGCCTGACGGCTGAGAAAATCTGGGTAACGCACGGCCACGCCGACCACGCGGGCGGGACGCAGGCCCTGCATGAGGCGACGGGCGCGCCTATCGAAGGCCCGCACGAAGACGACCGCTTCTGGATCGAGCGCATCCCGGAAGACGCCAAACGCTGGGGCATTTACGACGCCCGCAGTTTCGAGCCTACGCGCTGGCTCACGCACGGCGACACAGTGACCTTGGGTGAAACCGAATGGCAGGTGATCCACTGCCCCGGCCATACGCCGGGCCACGTCATCTTCTACCACCCCGAAAGCCAGTTCGCTCAGGTGGGGGATATTCTGTTTCGCGGCTCGATCGGGCGCACCGACTTTCCGCGCGGCAACCATGCCGACCTGATCAACGCCATCACCACGCGGCTATGGCCGCTGGGGGATGTGCAGTTCGTCTGCGGCCACGGCCCGATGTCGAGTTTCGCCGCAGAACGCGCCCACAATCCGTTTGTCGGCGACCGCGTGATCGGGCAGTCGGCCCCCAATCGGTCGGGGCCGGGGTAATAGAAAAAGCCCCGTTTTGAAACGGGGCTTTCGAGGTTTAGCCTTTGAGTAGCGGCACCAGCTTCTGGGCGATGCCCATGTCGCCGATGATCTTCAGCTTGCCCTGCATGAAGGCCATCATGGGATCGAGCTGGCCCTGCGCCAGCGCCTTCAGGTTGTCGATGGAGACGACGACCGTGGTATCGGCGGGGCCGTCTTCGTTGGAGACGACGTTCGGCACATTGGCGGCATTGATCAGGATCTTGCCATCGTCACCGAAGTCGAGCTTGACGATCTTGCCCAGACCGGAGTTTTCGCCCACGGCGGCGGTGATTTTTTGCGTAATGGCGGCCAGATCGGACATGGTCATTTCCTCTGAGTGTGTGTAAGGCGCTTGAGTTGACGCCGTCGGACTTGACCTTAACGGCAATTTTTTCAGACACAAGCGTGACCAAGCGTCAGGTCGCGGTAAATTTTTCGGGATAAGTCCATGCGTAGCTTTGATGCGGTCATAATCGGGGCCGGTGCCGCCGGATTGATGTGCGGCATCGAAGCGGCGAAGCGCGGTCGCAAGGTGGTCGTCATCGACCATGCGCGGGCCCCGGCGGAGAAGATTCGCATTTCGGGTGGCGGGCGTTGCAACTTTACGCACCTTGAAGCCGCGCCCAAACACTATCTGTCGCAAAACCCGCATTTCTGCAAATCGGCGCTGAAACGCTTCGGACCGTGGGATTTTCTCGACCGCGTCATCGCCCACAATATCCCCTATCATCACAAGACCGAAGGCCAGTTGTTCTGCGACCATTCGGCCAAAGACATTGTCGACATGCTGCTGGGTGACTTGCGCGCCCACGGCGGCGAACTGTGGCTGCAAAGCCCGGTGCAGGGGCTCGACAAGACGCCAGAGGGGTTTCGTCTGTCCCTGCCGGATGGCGTGATCGAGACGAGGAAGCTGGTGCTGGCCACTGGCGGGCTGTCCATCCCCAAGATGGGAGCGACGGGCTTTGCCTATGAGGTGGCGCAACGCTTCGGACATGGGCTGATTGCCCCGCGTGCGGGCCTCGTGCCCTTTACGTTGGGCGGACAAAAACTCGATTATATTTCAGGGCTTTCCGGCGTCTCTCTTCAGGCACGCGCCCGCATCGGTAAGACGGTGTTTGAGGATGGATTCCTGTTTACCCACCGCGGCCTGTCGGGGCCAGCCATGTTGCAGATTTCCTCCTTCTGGACGCCGGGACAGACGGTGGAAATCGACCTCCTGCCGGGCACCGACGCCCTGGCCGTTTTGAAAGAGCGCCGCCAATCCACGCCGCGCCAGCATATCGGCAATGTCCTGCCCGACCTTGTGCCGGCGCGCCTCAGTGAGCGCATTCTAGAGGCCACGATCATCGCCCCTGAGACGCGCATTGCCGACCTTTCGGATAAGCGCTTAAGCGCGCTGACGGCCCTGATACAGCCGTGGGCACTGATCCCGGACGGCACCGAAGGCTACCGCACCGCCGAGGTTACCGTGGGGGGGATTGACACCCGGCAAATCTCTTCGCAAACCATGGAAAGTCTGCTCTGTCCCGGCCTATACGTTATTGGCGAAGCGCTGGACGTTACGGGTTGGCTAGGCGGCTATAATTTTCAGTGGGCCTGGTCGTCGGGCTGGGCCGCCGGTCAGGCGTTGTGATCACCGCACAAGGAGGGCCAGACTGGCCAGCCAGGCCATACCCCCTAAAGTGCCGCTCCATAACGCAATCTGGACAGCCACCTGCATCATGGCCTTGCGGCGCTGCTCAGCCTTCTCAAAACGCTTTTTCCGATACTGTTTATCGGCCTGCATCCAGTTCATCGGGAGCCTCCTTCCAGATAGAACAAGTCTTCGACACGACAATCGAGCACCTCGGCCATTTTGAGCGCCAGTAGGGTCGAAGGCACGAAGACCTCGTTTTCAATGGTATTGATTGTCTTGCGCGATACACCGGCCATCACGGCCAGATCGGCCTGCGTCAGATTGCGGGCTGAACGGATATCTTTCAGACGGTTTTTAAGCCTCACTTCGTGCATTGGGCCCTATCCCCGGTAAAGCCAGGCATAGATAAACGAATTGAGCGTGACCCCCGTTGCCAGCAGTAGCGGCAGGACGACGCGGGCATCCACCTGAGTAAAGAAGGTCGCCGCATAAACGGCTGCGACCGCCAGTAACAACCCCCAATATCCCCCTTGATGGGCGTATCTTGTGACATGGGTGGTGCGCTCATCGTCGATCAGTCGCGTCACCTGCCGGTTGCGGCGCAACCACGCCATCTGCACGAAAACGCCCCCCAGACTCATTGCCCAGATCGGCCAACTGAGTGTCTGAATGAGGCTCCACTGTTGCGGGGACCAGCCGAAGAGGCCGGTGTGGTGTAAACCTTGCGAACCAATCCACGCAAAATAGGTAACGCCATTAATGGCCAGCAACAGACGCCGCCAGAGTCTCTGTCTTTCGGCCTGCTCAATCCGCTTTTCATTATCCACGTCGGTTGCCCCAGAAATATAACCCATAGGTTACATGTAACCCATGGGTGACATATCGTCAAGAAACGAAAAAAAAGCCTCCGGAGCGAACCCCAGAGGCTTTTTTGTTTGGGGGTCGAGGGGTCGAGACCCCTCGCCTTTCATTCCTGCCTACTCAGCAGAGCAGGCGCTCTAGTCATTCTGCCTGATCAGATAACGGGTGACTCGCGCCGCAGGCATCCTTTTCCGTCACACAGCCACTCACCGAAATAGCCCCAGATGAATTTCCGTGGGAAGGAGGCACCCTCACGACGAAGCCGGTCGATGTTGTGATAAGCGACGTGCCGCGTTAGCTGCGCCACTGTCCATGCCTTCGGCATACCGATTGTGATATGGAGCTGATTTACGGCATATGCGCTCAGAACGAAGACCGCCAAGGCCCAGAAGAGGTCGAGGCTATTTATCGGCCATAGAATAGATGCGGCAATGACCGCCACCAGACAGCCGGCATAAAAACTTAATCCGCCATCGTGGGGGCCTGTCTTCCACCCTGCCCGTCGAAAATCCGAGCGGAATTTGCCGTAGTCGAAGCCTTGCAAATCTCTCAAGAGTATATCGGGCCGGACGTCGCAACCCTGAGCCGCACACCACTGCTTGATTGTCAGAAAGACCAGAAGCGTCGGACACTTACCCCCTCGCTTGGCAGACTCTGGCAAGCCATCCCACAGCCTGTCGAACACTTCGCCAAGGGTAAGTTCGTGGTCGGAGTCAAATGCATCTGCCGGGAGTTGAAAATTTGCAGCCGTCTCTATCCGGGCCACGGCATCCGCAAGGTCTTCGCTATCGACAGGTTCAATGTGCGCAGCCAAGGCCCCCTCCTCGTAAAACTTGCCTGCTAAAATAACACAAAAAAAGCCTCCGGAGCGAACCCCGGAGGCTTTTTTGTTTGGGGGTCGAGGGGTCGAGACCCCTCGCCTTTCTTTCATGCCTACTCGGCCGCAGGGCCTTCGAGCAGGACTTCCGCCGGCAGCGGTTCCATCGTCTCTTCGCGCTGATGGGCCAGAGCCTCGTCGCGCTTCATGGCGATGCGTTGCAGGCGGCGCAGGTAGGCGCCGGTGCCGACCGGGATCAGGCGGCCGACGATGACGTTTTCCTTCAGGCCGTCGAGGGTGTCGATCTTGCCCTGCACCGAGGCTTCGGTCAGAACGCGCGTCGTTTCCTGGAACGAAGCGGCCGAGAAGAAGCTCTTGGTGTTGAGCGAGGCCTTGGTGATACCGAGCAGGACCGGAGCCGTGAGGGCCGGACGACCACCACGCTTTTCGGCCTTGAGATTCTCGGCTTCCACTTCGCCCTTGTCGAGCTGATCGCCCTTGATGAGGCCGGTATCGCCGGGCTCCAGGATTTCGACCTTTTGCAGCATCTGACGGACCACGACTTCGATGTGCTTGTCGTTGATCGGCACGCCTTGCAGACGATAGACCTCCTGCACCTCGTTGACGAGGTATTCGGCCAGCGCCTCAACGCCCTGAATACGCAGCAGATCGTGCGGATCGGGGTTGCCGTCGATGATGTAGTCGCCCTTCTGGATGATATCGCCGTCATGGACGGAGATATGCTTGCCCTTCGGGATCAGGAATTCGACGGGTTCGCCACCATCCTCCGGGGTGATCTTGATGCGGCGCTTGTTCTTGTAGTCGCGACCGAATTCGACGCGGCCATCCATTTCGGCGATGACGGCGCAATCCTTCGGACGGCGGGCTTCGAACAGTTCGGCGACGCGCGGCAGACCGCCGGTGATGTCGCGGGTCTTGGCGCCTTCGGTCGGGATACGGGCGATGATTTCACCCGGACGGACCTCGTCGCCATTGCCGACGGAGAGAATGGCCCCGACCGGCAGCAGGTAGCGGGCTTCCGCCCCATTCGACAGACGCTTATAGGCGCCGCTGTCATCGACCAGACCGAGCGTCGGACGCAGATCCGCCGCGCGCGAAGAGGCGCGGAAGTCGGTGACGACGCGGTTGGTGATGCCCGTGGCTTCGTCGGTTTCCTCGCGGACCGACTGACCTTCGGTCAGGTCTTCAAAGCGGATCTTACCGCCGACTTCGGTGATGATCGGGGTGGTATAGGGGTCCCACTCCGCCAGACGCTGGCCCTTCTTGACCTCGGTGCCTTCCTCGACGCGCAGACGCGAGCCGTAGGGCACCTTATAGGTTTCGCGATCCTTTCCATCGTGGAAGATGGTGATGATCAGGTTGCGCGACATGGAGATCAGGTCGCCGTGCGAGCCGCGAACGGTCGGAGCCGCCGACAGCTTGATCACGCCGTCCGACGTCGTTTCATAGAAGGACTGCTCGGCCACCTGAGCCGTACCGCCGATGTGGAAGGTACGCATGGTGAGCTGGGTGCCCGGTTCACCAATCGACTGAGCCGCGATGACGCCGACCGCTTCACCCATATTGACGCGGGTGCCGCGGGCCAGGTCACGACCGTAGCAGGCGGCGCAGGTGCCCTGTTCGGCCTCACAGGTGAGGACCGAGCGCACCTTGACCGACTGAACGCCGGAGGCTTCGATCTGATCGACGACGTTTTCATCGACATAGGTGTCGGCCGGGACCACGACTTCGCCCGAAGCGACGTCCTTGATGTCTTCGGCCGTGGTGCGACCGAGGACACGCGCGCCCAGAGACACCAGCACGTCACCGCCTTCGACGACGGCGCGCATGGTGATGCCCTTGGTCGTGCCGCAGTCCTCTTCCATGATGATGCAGTCCTGAGCCACGTCCACAAGACGACGGGTCAGGTAACCGGAGTTCGCGGTCTTCAGAGCCGTATCGGCCAGACCCTTACGCGCACCGTGGGTCGAGTTGAAGTATTCAAGAACGGTCAGACCTTCCTTGAAGTTCGAGATGATCGGCGTTTCGATGATCGAACCGTCCGGCTTGGCCATCAGGCCGCGCATCCCGCCGAGCTGCTTCATCTGGGCCTGCGAACCACGGGCACCGGAGTTGGCCATCATGTAGATCGAGTTGATCTCTTTTTCACGGCCATCGTCGGTCTTCAGCTTGCGGCTGATTTCCTTCATCATCTCGTCCGACACGCGGTCGGTCGCCTTAGACCAGGCGTCAACCACCTTGTTGTACTTCTCACCCTTGGTGATCAGACCGTCGGCGTATTGCTGCTCGTATTCTTCCACCAGCTTGCGCGTCTCTTCGACGATGCCGTGCTTGGTTTCGGGGATAACGATGTCGTCCTTACCGAACGAGATACCGGCGCGGGCGGCTTCCTTGAAGCCCAGAGCCATCATCTGGTCGGCGAAGATCACCGTCGCCTTCTGACCGCAGTGGCGATAGACCACGTCGATCAGGTTACCGATTTCCTTCTTGGTCAGGTTCTTTTCCAGAACGCGGACGCCGATGGAGGCGTGCAGCGGCAGCAGGGCAGCGATCTTCATGCGGCCCGGCGTCGTGTCGATGACGCGGGTGCGCTGAACGCCGTCCGGGTCCACTTCGGTGAAGCGGCACTTGACCTTGGCGTGCATGGAAACCACGCCGGCATCAAGCGCCGACTGGATTTCGTTGAGGTCGGCGAAGATCATGCCTTCACCCAGCTCACCGTCCTTGACCAGCGACAGGTAGTAGAGACCCAGCACGATGTCCTGCGACGGCACGATGATCGGCTTGCCGTTGGCGGGGCTGAGGATGTTGTTGGTGGACATCATCAGCACGCGCGCTTCAAGCTGCGCTTCGAGCGACAGGGGCACGTGGACGGCCATCTGGTCGCCGTCGAAGTCGGCGTTGAAGGCCGAACAGACGAGCGGGTGCAGACGGATCGCCTTGCCTTCGATCAGCTTCGGTTCAAAGGCCTGAATGCCGAGGCGGTGCAGCGTCGGGGCGCGGTTGAGCAGGACCGGGTGTTCGCGGATCACCTCTTCGAGGATGTCCCACACCTGCGGCTGCTCGCGCTCGACCATGCGCTTGGACTGCTTGACGGTGCCCGACAGGCCCTTGGCGTCGAGACGCGCATAGATGAAGGGCTTGAACAGTTCCAGCGCCATCTTCTTGGGCAGGCCGCATTCGTGCAGCTTCAGTTCCGGACCGACGGTGATAACCGAACGACCGGAATAGTCCACGCGCTTGCCGAGCAGGTTCTGACGGAAGCGACCCTGCTTACCCTTCAGCATGTCGGCCAGCGACTTCAGCGGACGCTTGTTGGCGCCGGTGATGACGCGACCGCGACGGCCGTTGTCAAACAGGGCATCGACCGATTCCTGCAACATCCGCTTTTCATTGCGGATGATGATGTCCGGCGCGCGCAGTTCCATCAGGCGCTTCAAACGGTTGTTGCGGTTGATGACGCGGCGATAGAGGTCGTTGAGGTCCGAGGTGGCGAAACGGCCACCGTCCAGCGGCACCAGCGGGCGCAGTTCCGGCGGAATGACCGGCACGACCGTCAGCACCATCCATTCCGGACGGTTGCCGGATTCGATGAAGTTTTCGATCAGCTTGAGGCGCTTGGAGGCCTTCTTGGCCTTCATTTCCGACGGATTGTCGGCCAGCTCGGCGCGCAGCTTGTCGGCGACCTCGTTGAGGTCCATCGACATCAGCATGTTGCGGATGGCTTCGGCCCCGATCTCAGCAGTGAAGCTGTCGTCGCCGAACTCTTCCTGATAGCGGTAATACTCGTCTTCGCTGAGCAGCGAGTTGAGCTTCAGCGGCGTCAGGCCCGGCTCGGTGACGATGTAGTTTTCGAAGTACAGAACGCGCTCAACATCCTTCAGCGCCATGTCGAGGAACATGGCGATGCGCGAAGGCAGCGACTTCAGGAACCAGATGTGCGCGACCGGCGACGCCAGCTCGATATGGCCCATGCGTTCACGGCGAACGCGCGACAGGGTCACTTCGACGCCGCACTTTTCGCAGATAATGCCCTTGTACTTCATGCGCTTGTACTTGCCGCACAGGCATTCGTAGTCCTTGGTCGGACCGAAGATACGGGCGCAGAACAGGCCGTCACGTTCCGGCTTGAACGTGCGGTAATTGATGGTTTCCGGCTTCTTGATCTCACCGAACGACCACGACAGGATCTTTTCAGGCGAGGCCAGGGTGATGCGGATCTGGTCGAAGGTCGGGGCGACCTGGACCGGATTGAAGATATTGAGGACTTCCTGGTTCATATGAATTCCAGCTTTCCGTCATTAGAACTTAGTGGGCAGCGATGCGGGGGCAGGCCCCCTCCACCACTTCGTGGTCCCCCTCCCCCGCTACGCAGGGGAGGAGCGTAGGCGAAGGTCAGGACTATCCCTGCCCGTTTTCCAGTTCCACGTTCAGACCCAGCGAACGCATTTCCTTGATCAGGACGTTGAAGCTTTCCGGGATACCGGCTTCGAAGCTATCGTCGCCGCGGACGATGGCTTCGTACACCTTGGTCCGGCCGGCCACGTCGTCCGACTTCACAGTCAGCATTTCCTGCAGGGTATAGGCGGCACCATAGGCTTCCAGAGCCCAGACCTCCATTTCCCCGAAGCGCTGACCGCCGAACTGCGCCTTACCGCCCAGCGGCTGCTGGGTGACGAGCGAGTATGGCCCGATGGAGCGTGCGTGGATCTTGTCATCGACAAGGTGGTGCAGCTTCAGCATGTAGATGATGCCGACGGTGACCGGACGCTTGAACTGCTCACCCGTCAGACCATCGTACAGGATCGACTGACCCGAACGATCGAGACCGGCAAACTCAAGCATGTTCTCGATGTCGCTGATGTGCGCACCGTCGAAGACCGGAGTCGCAATCGGCACGCCACGCGCGAGGTTCTTGGCCAGCTGGATCAGCTCTTCTTCCGTTTCCGGCAGTTCCTGATCGGCACCGTAAGCGCCCTTCAGGTGGTCGATGAGCGCCTGCTTCTGACCGCCATTCTGCCACTCTTCGAGCAGGTTGGTGATCTGCTTGCCAATATTGGCGCAGGCCCAGCCGAGGTGGGTTTCGAAGATCTGACCGACGTTCATGCGCGACGGCACGCCCAGCGGGTTCAGCACGATATCGACGTGCTCACCATCGGCGAGGAACGGCATGTCTTCGACCGGGAGGATCTTGGAGATAACCCCCTTGTTGCCGTGACGGCCGGCCATCTTGTCGCCCGGCTGAAGCTTGCGCTTCACGGCCACGAAGACCTTGACCATCTTCATGACGCCCGGCGGCAGTTCGTCGCCGCGTTGCAGCTTTTCGACCTTGTCCTCGAAGCGACGGTCCAGACGCTTGCGGGCGTCTTCGAACTGGCGCTTCATGGCCTCCAGTTCGCCCATCAGCTTCTCGTCTTCGAGGGCGATCTGCCACCACAGGCCCTTCGAGATTTCGGACAGCTTCTCTTCGGTGATTTCACCGCGACCCAGACCCTTCGGGCCCGAAACGGCGGTCTGACCGAGGATAACTTCCTTCAGGCGACCATAGATGTTGCGCTCAAGGATCGACAGTTCGTCGTCGCGGTCCTTGCCCAGACGCTCGATTTCGGCGCGCTCGATAGCCATGGCGCGTTCATCCTTGTCCACACCGTGACGGTTGAAGACGCGGACTTCCACGATGGTGCCGGCGACGCCGGGGGGCAGACGCAAGCTGGTGTCGCGCACGTCCGAAGCCTTTTCACCGAAGATGGCGCGCAAAAGCTTTTCTTCCGGCGTCATCGGGCTTTCGCCCTTCGGCGTCACCTTGCCGACGAGGATGTCGCCCGGCTGCACTTCGGCACCGATGGCCACGATACCGGCTTCGTCGAGGTTGCGCAGGGCTTCTTCGCCGACGTTCGGGATATCGCGGGTGATTTCTTCCGGCCCAAGCTTCGTATCGCGGGCCATGACTTCAAACTCTTCCAGGTGGATAGAGGTGAAGATGTCGTCGCGCACGATGCGTTCGGAAATCAGGATCGAGTCTTCGAAGTTGTAGCCGTTCCACGGCATGAAGGCCACGAGGACGTTGCGGCCCAGAGCCAGATCGCCGAGGTCGGTCGAAGGACCGTCCGCGATGATGTCACCGGCAGACACCTTGTCACCCACGTTCACGATCGGACGCTGGTTGATACAGGTGTTCTGGTTCGAACGCTGGAACTTCGACAGACGATAGATATCGACGCCCGGCTTGGTGGGGTCAAGCTCATCCGTGGCGCGCACGACGATACGGGTGGCGTCCACCTGCTCGATCACGCCGGTACGACGGGCGGCGATGGTCGCCCCGGAGTCGCGGGCGACGACCGATTCCATGCCGGTGCCGACGAAGGGCGCATCGGCCTTCACCAGCGGCACGGCCTGACGCTGCATGTTCGAACCCATCAGCGCGCGGTTGGCGTCGTCGTTTTCGAGGAACGGGATCAGGGCCGCGGCGACCGAAACGACCTGCTTCGGCGACACGTCCATATAATCGACGGTCGGGGCCGATTGCAGACCCGGCTCACCGTTGACACGGCCCGGCACGAGGTCTTCGACAATGCCTTCGTCACCCAGCTTGATATTGGCCTGGGCGATGACGTGCTTGGACTCTTCCATCGCCGACATATAGACGACTTCGTCCTGTGGCTTGCCGTCGATAACCTTGCGGTACGGGCTTTCGATGAAGCCGTACTTGTTGACGCGGGCGTGGGTGGCCAGCGAGTTGATCAGACCGATGTTCGGGCCTTCCGGCGTTTCAATCGGGCAGATACGGCCATAGTGGGTCGGGTGCACGTCGCGGACTTCGAAGCCCGCGCGTTCGCGCGTCAGACCGCCCGGCCCAAGGGCCGACAGGCGACGCTTGTGCGTGATTTCCGACAGCGGGTTGGTCTGGTCCATGAACTGCGACAGCTGCGACGAGCCGAAGAATTCACGCACCGCCGCCGCGGCCGGCTTGGCGTTGATCAGGTCGTGCGGCATGACGGTGTCGATATCGACCGACGACATGCGCTCCTTGATGGCGCGTTCCATGCGCAGCAGGCCGACGCGGTACTGGTTTTCCAGCAACTCGCCCACCGAACGCACGCGACGGTTACCGAGGTTGTCGATATCGTCGATTTCGCCGCGACCGTCGCGCAGACCGATCAGGATGCGCAGGATCTTCAGAATATCGTCCTTGCGCAGGGTGCGCTCAGAGTCAGCGACGTCCTGCTCAAGACGCATGTTCATCTTGACGCGGCCCACGGCCGACAGGTCGTAGCGCTCCAGTTCGAAGAACAGGCCCTGGAACATGGCTTCGGCGGCTTCGATCGTGGGCGGCTCGCCCGGACGCATGACGCGGTAGATGTCGAACAGCGCGTCTTCACGCGACGTGTTCTTATCGACCCGGAGCGTGTTGCGTAGATAGGCACCCACGGTCACGTGGTCGATATCGAGCACGTCGATGGTGGTGAAGCCCTGCTCTTCCAGCACCTTGATGGCGGCGGGGTCCAGCTCGTCACCGGCTTCGGCGTAGATTTCACCGGTCTCGAAATTGACCGCGTCGCGCGCCAGATACTTGCCATTCAGGGCGTCCGGCGACAGCAGCAGCGCCTTCACCGTGTCGCCCAGCTTCTTGGCGGTCCGCGCCGAAATCTTGGTGCCGGCCTGCGCGACCACTTCGCCCGAGTCGGCGTCGATCAGGTCGAATTCCGGCTTCACCCCGCGCCAGCGCTCGAACTTGTACGGCGTGACCCAACCGGCATCGCGCTTCTCATAGGGCACAACGTCGTAGAAGGTGGTGAGGATTTCTTCGCCGTCCATGCCCAGCGCCGACAGGAAGGTCGTGGCGGGCAGCTTGCGGCGGCGGTCGATACGCACATAGACGATGTCCTTGGCGTCGAATTCGAAATCGAGCCACGAACCGCGGTACGGGATGATGCGCGCGCCGAACAGGAGCTTGCCCGACGAATGGGTCTTGCCCTTGTCGTGGTCGAAGAAGACGCCCGGCGAACGGTGCATCTGAGACACGATCACGCGCTCGGTGCCGTTGACGATAAAGGTGCCCTTGTCCGTCATGAGCGGGATATCGCCCATATAAACGTCCTGCTCCTTGATGTCCTTCACCGAACGGGCACCCGTGTCCTCGTCCGTTTCAAACACGATCAGGCGCAGCTTGACCTTCAGCGGAGCGGCATAGGTGATGTCGCGCTGAATGCACTCTTCGACGTCGTATTTCGGCTCTTCGAACTCATAAGAGACGTATTCGAGGGTCGCACGCTCGTTGAAATCCTTGACCGGGAAGACGCTCTTGAACACGGCTTCCAGACCGTCGTCAACGCGCTCCGAAGCGCGGACGAAACGTTGCAGGAATTGTTCGTAGGAAGAGCGCTGAACCTCGATCAGGTTCGGCATACGGATCGCTTCGGGGATTCGGCCAAAAGACTTCCGAATCCGCTTCTTTTCGGTGAACGATAAGGCCATCGTTGTTCCTGTAAAGCGTTTGAGACGCAGTGAATGTGTCGAGAGACCCCGGATGGGGCATTGAGAAACAGTTGGATGCGCCCGCTCTTTTATGACCGCTTGCGGTCAAAGACGCTGTTTTTCAATAACTTTCCAAACAGAAAGTCAGGCCCCATCGCCGGTGGAAAGAGCAGAAGACCGGCATTCGGGCAGGTTTAAGGACGCAATACGCCTTAAAAGGGAGGATGCCATAGCGCAACTGCCCCCACTTGTCGAGGGGGTGTGGGGGATTATTTTTTGTGATCGTCGCTTCGATGGTCAGGCACACATCACGGCAAGGGCAGCTTCACCGCGCGGCCCGTTTTAATCGTCGGATGACCATTGCGCAGGATCACCTCGGCACCAGCGAATCTGAAAAATATCGGCCAAAACCCGTATGAAGTCAGCGAAGGCCCCTTATCGAAAGCGCCCGTTTCAAGTTCCACTCGGCACGGCGATTGACCTAGTGGTCCGTAAACACACCTGAGTTGCAATCCTCCTGACAGAATACCGTCCAAAGCCTCAGCAATCGCTGCCTCTACTTTGGAATCGTTCATACGAAACCACGAGAATGTAAAAAAGCCGCCCGAAATCCAAAGCTCGTCATTATTCTGCAAACACAGCCATAATGGCCAATCAAGGTCAGGTTGTTGGGGCAGCGTCGCCGCGAGTTCAACCGGAGACGTCTCATCCCACTCCAACTTTAAGGCATACTTATCGGCCAATTGAAGGAAGAGCGAACGAGCGCGCTCAATATTGCGCTCAACTTGCTGTGTTGCGGTATCAGGACCTTTCATTGCAATTGCCGCCCGTACTCCCCGTTGACCAGGTCTTTAAACCCCGGATCGGCAATGGCCTCCCCGGCCCCCAGTGGCTGACCCAGCATAGCGGCGGCGTCCCCGTCCGGCGACCAGTAGAGATTGCCGCTGTGCTGGGCCGACATAAAGCCGTGCGGATTGTCCGGCGCCAGATAGATGCGATGTGGGGCCGTCAGATAGAAGATATTGCGGGTGATGCTCACCCCGGCGTCGCGGTCGCCGGCACAGCCGTTCCAGCAGATCGACCAGAAGATTGCGCGCAGGGACCAGAAGTCCTTGTCAGTAATGTCCGGAATCCGTGTACGGATGATGATGTTGCCGTCGATCTTCAGATCACGGATGCCATTGGTGCCGACGAACTTATCGACATCGTCGCTGATATTGTTGGCGATGGTCACGTCGTGCGTATTGCCAGCGATTTCCAGAAAGCCGCCCTTGGTATTGCGCGACAGATTGTGGTGCACAAAGGTATGGTGCGCGTCGAAGAAACGGTCCTCGCCGTCCAGTTCGACCGCCGCTCCGTCATTGACATAGGCCCCGCCGTAAAAGCCGTAGTTTTCGATGCGGTTGTGCGCCACCTCATTGTGCGGCCCGACGATGACAATGGCCATCGCGCCCCAGTATTCAGTGATGCGCGAGGCATCATGAAAATAATTGCCCCTTACAAGTGAGTTTGCGCCGCGCACGCGAACCCCCACCGGCATGTTGTTGAATTCATTGTTTTTCAGGGTGACGTGGTGGGTGGCAGCATCGGTATAGATCCCGGCCATATCGGTCACCAGTTTGTGCTGATGGCTTTCCTTCCACGGCAAGGGCGGCTCATCCGGCGGAGGGGTGGCCCCGTCGTAGAGGTAGAGGTTTTCGACGGTCACATAGCTGCCGTACACCGACACGACCCGCCCGAATTCCAGCCCGAAGCGCGGATTCATCAGCTTGGGCGCGGGCCCCTCGCCATAGGCGCTGACCACGATGGGTTTGGCCTCGGTGCCGGACTGGGCGATAGTCAGATGCCCGACAAAGGCCGTTCCGCGCGCCAGCAGAATACGGTCGCCGGGCTCAAGCGTCTGGGCATTGACGCGGCTGAGGCTGCGCCAGGGTTGCGCCTGAGTGCCCGGCTGGGCGTCATTACCGCTCGTCCCATTGACGTAGTAGTCCGCCGCCACCACCGGTCCGGCCAGACACCACAGCACACCGATCCATTTCCACATCGCCGCCTCCATTGCCCCTCAGTAAGGCAGGGCGAGCAATGAATTACAAGCCCGGCATCAGGGCCAGACGCGCCACATCCTTCGGTCGTCCGAACAGGCGCAGTAGGGCCGCCTGTTCGCTGAGGGTCGGCACCCGCACCCCTTCGATCCACACATCGCTTTCGATTTGCAATTCACACCAGTCACCTGGCGAAGACACCTGCAATCCGCCCATAAAGTCGATCTCCAGCCCGCCCGGTGGACGATACTGGAAATAAGGGCGGGAGCGAAAGCGGTTATCTGCGCGCGGCGGACTCACCGCCACACCCAAAGCGATCCGGGCGGCCTCAATGACCTCTGAAGGGCCATAAACATCCACGTCGCGTACCGTGACCGGCACCCCGCTCAGAAACAGGGCCGCCGAGCCGATCAGCCACCACGGCTGTTCGACCGGCATCAGACGACGGATCAAATCCAGTGAGCGGCAAAGGTCGGGCGGCATGGGCGTATCGGCTATGGGTACAAAAAAAGCCGAGGCGCAAACCCCGGCTTTTCGGTTTTACTCTTCGACGGCATCGCGGGTCGCGCCGACCCGCTGCGCCAGAGACGCCCCCATGAAGGCATCCAGATCACCGTCCAGAACCCCTTGCGAATCCGAGGTTTCGACGTCGGTACGCAGGTCCTTGACCATCTGATAGGGCTGAAGCACGTAGGAACGAATCTGGTGACCCCAGCCGATATCGGTCTTCTGGTCTTCGAGAGCGGCTTGCGCCGCCTCGCGCTTTTGCAGTTCCAACTCATACAGGCGCGCGCGCAGCATCTTCCACGCTTCGTCGCGGTTGGCGTGCTGCGACCGCCCGGCCTGACAGGCCACGGCGATACCGGTCGGAATGTGCGTCAGACGCACCGCCGAGTCGGTCTTGTTAACGTGCTGACCGCCCGCCCCAGACGCGCGGTAGGTATCGGTGCGCACATCGGCCGGATTGATGTCGATGACGATGGTGTCATCGACCACCGGATAGACCCACACCGAGGCAAAGGAGGTGTGGCGCCGCGCATTGGAATCAAAGGGCGAGATACGCACCAGACGGTGCACCCCGGCCTCAGTCTTCAGCCAGCCATAGGCATTGGTGCCCTTAACCATGATGGTCGCCGACTTGATGCCGGCCTGTTCGCCGGGCGTCTCTTCTTCGATGGTTACCGTCATACCGTGCTGGGTGGCCCAGCGCGTGTACATGCGCAAAAGGATACCGGCCCAGTCGCACGACTCCGTGCCCCCGGCCCCGGAATTGATTTCGACATAGGCGTCGTTGCCGTCTGCTTCGCCGGACAACAGCGCCTCAAGCTCGGCGCGTGCCGCCTTGTCCTTGATGGCTTTCAGCATGGCGCGGGCTTCTTCGAGCAGTTCCTCGTCGCCCTCCATATCGGCCAGCTCGGCATAGTCGAGCGCGTCCTGAAGCTCTTTGGTGAGGCTGTTGACCGCATCGACGCCACCGCTCAGCTTGGTGCGTTCGCGCATCACGGACTGCGCCTCTTCGGGCTTGTCCCACAGCGTCGGATCCTCGACCCGCGCATTCAGTTCGTCGAGACGTCTTAGAGCAACGTCCCAGTCAAAGACGCCTCCTGAGCAATCCGATGGATTGCTCGATGTCCCTGGCCGAAGCCTCAACATCCAGTCGCATTACAATGTCCTTACGGTAAAAAGCGTAGCCGAGCGGGATAGCCGCGCCCACGCAAAATGGCAACACGTTTCGCGGTCAGACGGCCGCGATCGGAAGAGGCTCAGTAAAGAACCTCTTCCTCGATCTCATCGACGTACTTCTTCTTTTTCGGCTGTTCCTGCGGCGTCGCCTGATTGGACGGCTGCCCGGTCAGGCCATCGCGCCACACCTCGGTATAGGGCTTGGGCCCATCCACCACATCGGGGGTGCGCTCGATGGGCTTCGGCTCGGTCCCCGGACGGAAGGCTTCTTCGTGGCCACGGATGGACACATATATCGCTTCCTTGGGCTTGCGGAAGTCCTTGACCGGCTTGTTCTTGGTGGCCGCCGCCATGAAGTCGATAAAGATGGGCAGGGCCGCCGAACCGCCGGTTTCCGACTCACCCAGAGAGCGGTTGTCGTCAAAGCCGACAAACACCCCGGCAACCAGATCGGGCGTGAAGCCGACGAACCACGCCGAGCGGTATTCATTGGTCGTGCCGGTCTTGCCGCCCAGCGGTATGCCCAGCGCACTAGCGCGCGCCGCCGTACCCCTCTGCACCACGCCTTGCAGGAAGGAGTTGATCTGATAGGCGACGATCGGGTCCATCACCTGCTGACCTTCGGGCGTCAGGCGCGGCGATTCCGTGCCGTCAAAGGCGCGGGTGCAACCCGCCGGACACTTACGCTGATCAGCGCGGTAGATGACCTTACCCTGATAATCCTGCACCAGCTCAATCAGGTGCGGCTTGATGCGCCGCCCGCCATTGACGAAGGCCGAATAGGCGGCCGTCAGTTGATAAGGCGTCGTTTCGGTCGAACCCAGCGCGTTCGACAGATAGGGTTCCATACTATCAACCGCACCATATTGCACGACTTTGGCCGCCACCGTCTTCATACCCACCTTATCGGCGAGGCGCACGGTCATGGCGTTACGCGACAGCTCAAGCCCCTTACGCAGGGTTTGCGGCCCGTAATAGGTGCGCGAATAATTCTTGGGCGACCACGCCTCGCCATTGGCCCCCTTGAAGGTGATCGGGCCATCGACGACGATGGAGGCCGGTGTGAAGTCGCCTTCCAGCGCGGTGGCGTAGATGAACGGTTTGATGGCCGAACCCGGCTGACGCTTGGCCTGCGTCGCGCGGTTGAACTTCGACAGCGAGAAGGAGTAACCGCCGACCATAGCCACGACACGGCCCGTCCACGGATCAACCGCGACCAGCGCGCCATTGACCGCCGGCACCTGCTTGAGCGCATAGGCCCCCGTGGCGTCGCGCGCCACATAGATCAGGTCACCGGCCTTGAGCCCTGCCCCGCCCTGCGCCCAAGCCACATCGGAAGCGCGCAAATTGCCATGATTTTCGCCCGCCGGGGCCTCGGCCAGACGAATGGAGCCACCGGCGCGTTCGACCACAGCGACCTGCCAGTCGGGCCGCTCAAACGGAGCCTTGCGCCGTTCGGGCAGCTTGGCTTCGATAGCGGCGGCCTCCTGCTGCCAGCCTTCATTGATGCTGCCAATATTGCCCCACGCGCCGCGCCAGCCATGCCGACGGTCATACAGTTCCAGACCGTCCATCAGGGCCATACGCGCCGCCGTCTGGAGCTTGGGATCAAGCGTGGTCTTCATATAGTAGCCGGCGGAGTAGATATCTTCTCCGAACAGGGCCTTGGAACGGCGCTCGACCTCCGAGACGAAGAAGTCGGCATCGCGGTACTTGGTGCGCTGCGGGGCCGACTGCACCACCAGGTCCTCACGCATGGCGGCCTCGGCCTCGGCCTTGGTCACCCAGCCGACCGACGCCATCTCGCCCAGAATCCAGTTGCGACGGGCAATGGCCTGATCCTTGCGACGGATGGGGTGGTAGTTGTGGGGCCCCTTGGGCAGGGCCGCCAGATAGGCGGTCTCGGCGAGGGTCAACTGATCGACCGACTTGCCGAAATAGTTATAGGCCGCCGTGCCAATCCCGTTCGAGCGATAACCCAGATAGATGTCGTTCAGATAGAGTTCGAGAATCTGTTCCTTGGTCAGCGAGGTTTCCAGCCGCCGCGCCAGAATAAATTCCTTCAGCTTGCGCCCGATGGTCCGCTCGTTCGACAACAGGACGTTCTTGGCCACCTGCTGGGTGATGGTCGATCCGCCTTCGAGGCGGCGGCCCTGCACAAAATTGATGACATTCTTGACCATGGCCCGCGACAGGCCCCCGACATCGACGCCGGAATGGTTGAAGAAGTTGCGGTCTTCGGCGGCCAGAAAGGCGCGGCTGACGCGCTCAGGGATGCGGTTATAGGGGATAAAGATACGGCGTTCCTGCGCAAACTCACCGATCAGCGTGCCGTCCCAGGCAAACAGGCGCGTCGAGGTGGGCGGGCGATAATCGACGATTTCATTGCCGTCGGGCAGGTCGTGGAACAGCCATGCGGCATAGATGGCGATAGCGAAGCCAGCGATGGCCACCATCGACATCAGCACCACCCCCGCCATGGCGAACCAACGCTCAGTGGACTTCACAAACACCCTCCGTCACCGCGACGCGGTTCCGTTACGAAGAGCGTCCGCATCATATTGCGTCGTGTGTATCAAAGCCCGCCCCTCGCGCAAAGCCCTGATCATGGTCATATCCGGCTTATTGCGGGCAAATGCGGCTTATTGGCGACGCTTTACCGCACGAAAAAAGCCCCGCCAAAACGGCAGGGCTTTAGAGGCAAAGGGTTTTGCGGGATCAGCGGGCGACAAACCCGAACGAGGCGTAGCGCACATCATTGGCGAAATACTGGTCGATCGCCTTGACCAGTTGCCCGGCCATCCGGTTGCGATCCCCCGAATCGTTCAGACGCGCCTCGTCCTCAGGGTTGGTGATGAAGCCCATCTCCAGCAGCACGGCGGGGACATCGGCGGCCAGCAGGACCACAAACCCGGCCTGACGGTGGCTGCCCTTGAGCAGGGGTACTGTGCCGTCCATATTGTCGAGCATCAGTTCGGCAAAGGTGGCCGAACGGTTCTTGGTGGCGCGCTGAGTCAGGTCGATCAGGATGCGCCCGACCGTCTTGTCCGTTGCGCCCGTTGGCAAAGCCCAGTCGCCGCGGTTCATGGCGTTGCGCGCCGCCCGTTCGGTGCCGGAATCCGACAGGGTATAGATCGACGCCCCCTTGGTGGCCGTATTCGGCCCGGAATCGGAGTGCAGCGAAATAAACAGGTCGGCATTGGCGTTGCGGGCGATGCGCACGCGGGCGACCTTATCGACATAGACGTCGGAGTCGCGCGTCATGATGACCTTATAGCGACCTGTGGCTTCCAGCCTGGCTTTCAGCGCCTTGGCCGCCGCCAGATTGACGTCCTTCTCCCACGAAGACGCGCCACGCGCACCGGGATCGTGACCGCCGTGACCGGCATCGACGACGATGATCTTCTTGCCCGAGCGCGGTTTGTCAGCCGCTTCAGTGCGCAAGGCGGGGGGTATGGGCGCGGTATCGGCCACGGTCTTGGCAGCGACCACCTGCGGCGCAGGCGCATCCGCGGCAACCACGTCGATCACGTAGCGATAGGTGCTGATCCCATCGGCCGGCGGCAGCAGGAAGCGGCGTGCAATACGGGCATTGCGGCTGAAATCGAGGCGCAGACGGGTCATGCCGGCCGTCGTATCCAGCTTCCAGCCCTTGACAAGCCCCTGCCCCTGCCCGCTCAGCGCCGCACCGACATCGATACCGGACAGGCCCAGAACGGCGCGCTGCTGGTCTTCCTCACGGCTGAGGAGTTCCCCCTTGGCCGAGGATTGCAGATCGATGACCAGTCGCGTCTGATTCGGTGCGCCGCCCAGGCGTACATTGACCACATCACCGCTGGAGGCCGCTTCGACCGGGTTAATGTCTGCGGTCGCAATCACGATGGCACCCGCCATCAGGGCGGCCAGCCATAGCTGACCATTGCCGGCCAAACGCCACGCACGTCGGATCATTCACCCGCTCCACCAAAACACCGTGGACACCTTTCTGGTGTCGCTGCTTTTGCATTGTGACAGAATGGATACACGATGCGGGTAGCGATCTCGTTAACAACAAAAATAATTGCGTGCTTTTCTTTTGCGCCGCCTTGTTGCATATTCGCCCCGTCCGTGCACGGCGTCTTCGTCAGACCTTGTCTTATAAACGATTCTGACAGACGTTTGTGTCCGTTGCCGGTGTCTGGCCTGCGAGATTTTGAAGGTCGCACGCGCCCCACACCGGACCAAACACCTCCTTGAAGAGGCACTGCCCGTTCCTGTGCGACCGGTCAGACCGTCTTCCGGCGACATAGTCCGTCACAGGATAAATCGCCACCCGAATGAAATTCACCGGCGCGTCCGCCAAAGGGGCCTCTATCGGCACCGGGACGCTTCGGCCAAAGCGTACTAAGGTTTACAACACCCTATGGGCTGTGCCGCTCATTTGAACAGGCTCCGGACTTCTGCCGCTCCGCGCACCTCGCGCGCCGGACCGGGCCTTTGCGCACGCCTCTCACCCCAAATCAGTCAGCGCCCCCTGTCACCGCCCGGCCCTGTGTCCGGCGCGGCGTCCAGGCGTGCGCGCTGCGGAGATCGCGTTAATGTCGAAAACCATGTTAATCGACGCGACGCACGCGGAAGAGACCCGCGTCGTCGTTCTGAACGGCTCAAAAGTTGAGGAATTCGATTTTGAAAGCCACGCCCGCAAGCAATTGCGCGGCAACATCTATCTCGCCAAGGTCACCCGCGTAGAGCCCTCGCTTCAGGCGGCCTTCGTTGAGTATGGCGGTAATCGTCACGGCTTTCTGGCCTTCAACGAAATCCACCCGGACTATTATCAGATACCGGTCGCCGACCGCGAAAAGCTGATGGCCGAGCTAGCGGCGCAGGCCGCCGCTAATGGCCATGACGACGCCGAGGACGAGGATCACGAAGACGACGGCGACGACCTGCCTGACGAGGAGCGCCGCCTGCGCGCCCACCTGATCAAGCGCTACAAGATTCAGGAAGTCATCAAACGTCGTCAGATCCTGCTGGTGCAGGTGGTCAAGGAAGAACGCGGCAACAAGGGCGCGGCGCTCACCACCTATCTGTCGCTGGCCGGGCGCTACTGCGTGCTGATGCCCAATACGGCGCGCGGCGGCGGCATCAGCCGCAAGATCACCAACGGAGCCGACCGCAAGCGGCTGAAGGCTGTGGCGCAATCGCTCGACGTGCCGCAGGGCATGGGCCTGATCGTGCGCACGGCGGGGGCCAAGCGCACCAAGCAGGAGATCAAGCGCGACTACGACTACCTGCTGCGCGTGTGGGAAAACATCCGCGAAACGACTCTGCGTTCCAACGCGCCGGCGCTGATCTATGAGGAGGAAGACCTCGTCAAGCGCGCCATCCGCGACCTATTCGACAAGGATTTCGACCACGTGCAGGTCGAGGGCGTCGAAGGCTACAAGTCCGCCAAGGACTTCATGCGCATGATCATGCCGTCGCAGGCGAAGAAGATCCAGCTCTATAACGGCGGGATGCCGCTGTTTGCGCGCCACGGCATAGACGACATCCTCAACCGTATCTATTCGCCGGTCGTGCCGCTGCGTTCGGGCGGCTATCTGGTCATCAACCAGACCGAAGCACTGGTCGCCATCGACGTCAACTCCGGTAAATCGACCAAGGAGCGCAATATCGAGGCGACGGCGCTCAAGACCAATCTTGAAGCCGCCGAAGAGGCCGCGCGTCAGATGCGTCTGCGCGATCTGGCCGGTCTGGTGGTCATCGACTTCATCGACATGGATGAGTCGAAGAACAACCGCGCCGTCGAAAAGAAGCTCAAGGACGCCCTCAGCGAAGACCGCGCCCGTATCCAGATGGGCAAGATTTCGGGCTTCGGCCTGATGGAGATCAGCCGTCAGCGCCGCCGCACCGGCTTCCTCGAAGGCACGACGGTCATCTGTCCCCACTGCGAAGGCATGGGCCGCGTCCGTTCGACCGACTCCTCGGCGCTGGCGGCCATGCGCGCCATCGACCTTGAGGCCATGACCAATGGCGCGGGCGCCATCACCATCAAGCTGCCGCAGGCCGTGGCCCTGTACATCCTCAACGAAAAACAGGTGCATCTGGCCAAGCTGCGCCTCGAATGGGGTCTGAAGGTCAATGTCGAGATCGACTCCGACCTGAACCACGCCGAATTCGAGATCGTGCGCACCGTGCACGCCGATGAGGTGGAGTTCACGCCGCCCGTTCGTCCCGATCCGATCATCGACCTTGGCCCCGACCCGGACTACGACGAGGACGAGGACGAAGACGTCATCGCCATCGACGAAGAGGCCATCGAGCGCGAAGACACGGATGATGATGAGGCCTCTGAGCGCGCCGAAGCGCGTGAGGACCGCGATGACCGGCGTGGCCGCCGTCGCCGACGTCGCCGTGGCCGTCAGGACAACGAGCCGCGCGTCGAAGCGGAAACGACGGAGGCCGAGGCCAGCGATGCTGACGCCGACAGCGAAGACGAGGATGGCGACGAGGACGGCGATTTCCGCCGCAACCGTCGCCGCCGTCGCGGTCGTCGCGGTGGCCGTCGCAACGGTCCGGACGCCCGTCCGCGCGAGGCCTATGCCTGGGTGCGCGCCCGCACGCCGTCGCTGGAAGAGCCCTATGTGTGGATCGACCCGTTCGACGAATCACAGGGCAAGCGCGCGCCGCAACCGGGCGAAACACCGGACGGTTTCGATGTGATCGAAGTAGCCGCCGAAACACCGGCGATCGCGGCAGATGCGCCCGAAGCGACCTCGGTGCTGGGGGCTGCCACTCAGGCCCCGACCTCGCTGGTGCCCGAAGACCTGCGCGATCAGCCCGCCCCCAAGGGCAAACGTCCACCGCGCAAGCGCCGTGGCAAGGCCGAAGCCGAAGCGAGCGAAACGGTCGCGGTCGCCGCTGAGCCTGCCGCGATGGAAACCGCGCCTGAGCCGGTCACTGACGCCGTCCCGGAAGTGGTGGCCGAAGCCGTTGCGGAAGAGGTGGTCAAACCGGCGCGCAAGACCCGCTCACGCAAGAAGAAGACCGACGAGCCGGTGGCCGAGATCGCCGCAGAGCCCGCACTGGCCGTCGAACCGGCGGTGATGGAAACGGCGGTGGAACCCGCGCCGGTCGAAGCCGTCGTCGAAACCGCTCCGGAACCCGTCATTGCGGAACCGGTGCTGGAAAGCGAACCGATGAGCGGCAGCTTCGCCCCGACCGCGCCAGAGCCCGATCCGGCGGAAATCAACACCCCGCCCGCCAAGCCCAAGCGCGGTTGGTGGCGCCGATAGACCCAAAAGGCCCGCAGTGTTAGCGTTGCGGGCCTTTTGTTTACAGCCAGCCATCCGGCTTTTCCGGTTGTGTGGGGGCCTTAGATTTGTCACTGTTACCGCCCATATAAAGCTGAACGAAATCCGCGACAGAGACGTGCCTATGGTGTGGAACGGCCTTAAAAACAGAGCGTCTGGCTGGCTGAAGCCTCTGGCGGCAGCCTCGCTGATGACACTGGCCATCACCGGACTGGCCCCCAAGGCGCAGGCGCAGACCGTCATCCGTGACACCGAGATCGAGCGGTTCCTGCACAAGGAAACGCGCGGCATTCTGACGGCGTCGGGCCTCAATGCCGATCAGGTGCAGTTCCTGCTGATCGCCGATCAGTCGATCAACGCCTTTGCCACCTCGCGTCAGATCATCGGCCTCAATACCGGCATGATCGGCGAAGCCGAAACGCCCAATGAGCTGTTCGGCGTTATCGCCCACGAAGCCGGCCACCAGGCCGCGGGCCATACCGTACGCTCCGACGAAATCTATCAGGCCGCCAAGGCCCCGATGGCCATTTCGCTGGGCCTTGGGATTATTGCCATTCTGGCCGGGGCCGGGGATGCAGGCGTGGGCCTTCTGGGTTCATCGCAGACCTTCGGCACGCTGGGGGCGCTGCGCTATATGCAGACGCAGGAGGCCTCCGCCGACATCGCGGGCGTCAAGGCGCTGGAGCGTGCGGGCATGTCCGGTCGCGGTCTGGTCGAATTTTTCGACAAGCTGCGCAATTATGAGACCTTTTCTAACGCCGAGCGTTATCAGTATTTCCGCACCCACCCCCTGTCGCGTGACCGCGTGGCCACGCTGCGCCGTCTGGTCGAGCAACAGCCGCACAAGGACGCGGTGGACTCACCGGAACTGATCGCCGAATTCAGCATAGTCAAGGCCAAGCTGTCGGGCTTCCTCGATCACCCACAAAAGGTGTTCATGCGCTACCCCGAAAGCGACCGCTCCTACCCGGCCCGCTACGCCCACGTCATTGCGTGGTACAAACAGACCGAGGTGAAGAAGGCCCTGACTGAACTGGATCAACTTCTGACCGAACAGCCGAACAACCCCTATCTGTGGGAACTGAAAGGGCAGATCTATTTCGAAACGGGTCAGACGACGCTGGCCATCCCGGCGCACCGCAAATCGGTGGAACTGCTGCCCGATGCGCCGCTGCTGATGGTCAATCTGGGGCAGGCCCTGATCGCTGCCGGCGGTGACGACAATCTGCGCGAAGGGATCGACCGCCTCAACGCCTCGCTGAAATACGAACCCGACAACAGCTTCGCCTGGAACCTGCTGGCGCAGGGCTATGACGGTCTGAAAATGCCGGGTCAGGCGCGTCTGGCCTCGGCCGAAGCCGAATTCTATCAGGGCAATATCCCGCAGGCCCGCACCTTCGCCGTGTGGTCGCAGAAAAACCTGCCCAAGGATTCCGTCGAATACCGCCGCGCCCGCGACATCGTCCTGACCACCTCCTCGCTCATGGGTATCGACCCGGTGGAGGAAGAAACCCGCCTTCGCCGCTGAGAAAGTTGATAAGTGACCGATACCCCCGAAACGCCGACGCCTGCACCCGAAACCAAAACAGAGACGCCCGCCCCCGCCCCGCGTGAGCCGCTGCTCAGCAAATCCAATCTGGCGCTGGCTCTGGCAACCGGGGCCTTTGTGCTGGCGTTAGCGCCGTACGTCCTGCCCAATATTCAGGGCCTGATCGTGCGCGGCGGCCTGTTGACGCGGCCCGAAGTGCTGGTCGAGGCCTCGACCGCGCTGCGTGAAAAGCAGGACGCCGAAACACGCAAGAGCGTCGAAACCGCCATCAAGGCCAATGAAGGTTCGATTATCGCCGCCGATGATCCCATCCTTGGCAACCCGTCAGCCCCCATTACGATTATAGAATTCCACGACTATCTGTGTGGGGCCTGCCGCGCCAGCCACCCCAGCCTGCTGAGCTTCCTCAAGGCCAATCCCGACGTGCGCGTGGTGGTCAAGGAATATCCCATCATCGGTAAGGACAATTCGCGCGTTCTGGCTGCCCTCGCCCTCGCCGCACGCGATACCGGCCACTACGCCGCCGTGCACAACGCCCTCTATAGCCACGAGCTCAGCTCTCAGGCCGATGTCGATGCGGCCCTTACCGCCGCCGGAGTCAACCCGGCCGAATTGCACGCCAAGGCCCAGTCGCCCGCCATTCAGGCCAAGATCGAGGAAACCCTGCAACTGGGGTACAAGTTGGGTATCGCAGCGACTCCCAACTTCATCGTCGATGGCGTACTGGTCAATGGCGGCGATATCCCGCAGCTCCAGACTCTGGTGACGGCGGCGCGTCAGAAGGCCAAGTAAGCGAAAAGACTAAGTAAGCGAAAAGACTCTGGGGGCAGTTGCCCCCAGACCCCGGAGGGGGGGGCACGCGAATCTATCCCCGCGCGTTCAGCCTGTGTCATCATGGGCGCATGGATGTCCACGCAGAAAACAAGGCGGAACTGAGAGCGATGCTGGCTGAGCGTCGTGCGGCCTTGCGCGACTATGCCGACACCGTGCTGGGTCACGTAACCGCGCTGTCGAAACCGGAAACCGCGCTCGAAGCCGAACGCACGGCCCGCACCGTCATGGCGGCCGACAGCATGTTGTGTCAGCTCTTTGCCCCACCGCCAGAGCCGAAATCCCTCAAGGCCGCTACCCACACCCTCGCTTCTGAAGACGCGGAAGAAGCGAAACCACAACGTTACGGTCTGAGAAGCTATACCATCGACGAAGAAGCGGCTCAGAAGCTGGCTCTGGAACGCGCCGAGGCCGAACTTAACCGTCAGGGTCACTACGAAATCCACCGTGGCGAAATGTTTGATAAGATCGTCACCATTGCCAAGGGGATGCACCTCGCCCTGTGGCGCGACGAAGGTTATGTCGAAGCCGATGTCACCAAGCTAATGAACCTGTGGGGTGAGTATTACAAACGCATCATCGAGGAGACGGGTCAGCCGCCGGACGTCGAACTGCGTCGCCATCCGGCCATCTTCGCCCCCGACTATCACCGGGAACATCTCGAAAGGCTGGAAAAGGGAGAAAGAGCCGTCCCGGGTTAAAGCTTCGTCAGATCAAACCGGCCAGCGGCGAGGACGGATCGGCATAGAGCTTCTTCGCCATCCGCCCGGCCAGATAGGCTTCGCGTCCCGCAATAACCGCGTGCTTCATGGCCACAGCCATACGGATCGGGTCCTTGGCTTCGGCAATAGCCGTGTTCATCAGGATGGCGTCGCAGCCCAGCTCCATGCCGACCGCCGCATCCGACGCCGTGCCGACGCCCGCATCGACCAGCACCGGCACCTTCGCGTTCTCGATAATGATGCGCAGCGTCACGCGATTCTGGATGCCGAGACCCGAACCGATGGGCGCGCCAAGGGGCATGATGGCGCACGCCCCGGCCTCTTCCAGCTTTTTGGCATAGACCGGATCGTCCGAACAATAGACCATGACGTCGAAGCCGTCCTTGACCAGCAGCTTCAGCGACCGCAGCGTCTCTTCCATGTCGGGATAGAGCGTCTTGGGGTCGGACAGGACCTCCAGCTTGACGAGGTTCCAGCCGCCGGCCTCACGCGCCAGACGCAGGGTGCGCACAGCATCCTCTCCGGTGAAACAGCCCGCCGTATTGGGCAGGTAGGTGAATTCGTCCTGTTTCACATAGTCCATCAGCATGGGCTGGTTCGGATCGGTCAGATTGACGCGCCGCACGGCTACGGTGACGATCTCCGCCCCCGACGCCCGCGCCGCCGCGACATTCTGGGCATAGTCTTTATACTTGCCGGTGCCGACGATCAGGCGCGAGGAAAAGGTGCGCCCGGCTACGGTCCAGGTATCCGGTGAAAGGGCGGCGGTCGGTTCGGTCATGAGTATCGGTCCCGTATGAAACGCTTTGCGTCTCTATAAGACTTTCTGCTGGCAAAACCACCCCTTCACGCGTGGCAATCGCACCATGAAATAAGTTGTGTTCGGATGAAGCAACGCGATTAAGGCCTCACCACGGATAGACACGACTCAATCGCCGCCGCCAACAAAGTGGACGATCTCAAAGCGATCCCCGGCCTCAATAGGCGTGGCGACATAGGCCGATTTGGGCACGATTTCGAGATTGCGCTCTACCGCCACCTTGCGCGGATCAATGCCGATCTGTTCGATCAGCGCCATCACATTGGCGGCCAAAACCTCGGTTTCTTCGCCATTCAACAGAATTTTCGTCATTTTCGGATCGTTTTCGGGCGAAAAAGCCCGCTTTTTCTTGTGAGCAAGCGCAACAGGGGATACAAGACCGCATCCCACAGGATCAGGCTTTGCATGTCGAAACCCATATATGTCCTTAACGGCCCAAACCTCAACCTTCTGGGGGTGCGTGAGCCGGAAATTTATGGATATACACGCCTTTCGGACATCGAGGCCCGGTGCACCGAGCTGGCTGCGGCCCGTCATGTGCCCGTCGTCTTTCGCCAGACGAATCACGAAGGCGAACTGATCGACTGGGTGCAGGAGGCGCGCGAACACGCTTCGGTCCTGATTATCAACCCGGCAGGCTATGGCCACACCTCGGTCGCGTTACTCGACGCGCTGAAGGCCCTCGGCCAGCCGATCATCGAATGCCACCTGTCGAATCCCCACGCCCGCGAACCGTTCCGCCATCACTCCTATGTGTCACTGGCGGCCAAGGCGGTTATTGCCGGTATGGGGGCGACTGGCTATGAACTGGCTATCGAGGCGGCCCTACGCCTCATCGAACAATAGCCCACCGGCCCGTTCCTACGCACGGCCCCACCCCCTAACCAAGGTAAGCGCATGTCATCGCAAAAACCGGTTGACCCGATCGACCCCCGCCTCATTCGCAAGCTGGCGGACATCCTGAAGGAAACCGAGCTGACCGAGATTGAGGTCGAGCAGGGTGAATTGAAGATCCGCGTCGCGCGCACCCTCACCGCCGCGCCTGTGGCCACTTACGCCGCTCAGGTCGCGGCCCCCGCCCCTGTGGCCGCTCCGGCTCCCGCGGCTGCGGCTCCAGTGGCCGCCCCTGTGGCTGCCGAGGCCCCGAAAGCCGCCAAGGACGCGCTGAAATCGCCCATGGTCGGCACCGTCTATCTGTCGCCGCAGCCGGGCGCTGCCACCTTCGTTAAGGTCGGCGACAAGGTGAAGGCCGGTCAGACCCTGCTGATCATCGAAGCCATGAAGACCATGAACCCGATCCCGGCGCCCAAGGACGGCACGGTGTCGGAAATCCTCGTGTCCGACGCCCAGCCCGTCGAATTCGGCGAAGGCCTCGTGGTAATCGACTAACGCCATGTCCGACACCCCCAAACTGTTCGACAAGATCCTCATCGCCAACCGTGGCGAAATCGCCCTGCGCGTCATTCGCGCCTGTAAGGAGATGGGGATTGCCACCGTTGCGGTGCATTCGACCGCCGACGCCAACGCCATGCACGTGCACCTGGCGGACGAAAGCGTCTGCATCGGGCCGCCCGCTGCCGCCAAGTCGTATCTCAACATTCCGTCGATCATCGCCGCCGCCGAAATCACCGGCGCGCAGGCGATCCACCCCGGCTATGGCTTCCTGTCGGAAAACGCCCGCTTCGCCGAAATCGTCGGCGCGCACGGCATGACCTTTATCGGGCCTCAACCGGACCACATCCGCCTGATGGGCGACAAGATCACCGCGAAGCAGGCCGCCAAGGACTCCGGCATCCCCGTCGTTCCGGGCTCTGACGGCGGCGTGGCCACGGTCGAAGACGCCATCGAAGCGTCGAAATCCATCGGCTTCCCGCTGATCATCAAGGCCGCTGCCGGTGGCGGCGGGCGCGGCATGAAGGTCGCGGCCAATGCCGACGTGCTGGCCGAACAGGTAATGAGCGCCCAGACCGAGGCCGCCGCGGCCTTTGGCGACGGCACGGTCTATATGGAGCGCTACCTCCAGAAGCCGCGCCACATCGAGATTCAGGTCATCGCCGACAGCCACGGCAATGTCGTCCACCTCGGCGAACGCGACTGCTCGCTGCAACGTCGTCACCAGAAGGTGCTTGAAGAAGCCCCCTCGCCCGTCATCGACGCGGCGGCGCGCGACAAGATCGGCATGATCGTCGTCGAGGCCATCCGCAAGATCGGCTATCTGGGCGTCGGCACCATCGAGTTCCTGTACGAGGATGGCGAGTTCTTCTTCATCGAGATGAACACCCGCCTTCAGGTCGAACACCCGGTCACCGAATTCGTCACCGGCGTCGATCTGGTCCGCGAACAGATCCGCATCGCGGCAGGCCTGCCCCTGTCCTTCACCCAGGCCGATGTCGACCTGAAAGGCCACTCTATCGAAGTGCGGATCAATGCTGAAAACGCCCGCACCTTCGTGCCATCGCCCGGTACGGTCACCGACTTCCACACCCCCGGCGGTCTGGGTGTGCGCATGGATTCGGCCGTCTATAACGGCTACACCATCCCGCCCTATTACGACTCGATGATTGGTAAGCTGATCGTCTATGGGCGCGACCGTCCCGAAGCCCTGGCCCGCCTCAAACGCGCCCTTCAGGAAACCGTGGTGGCCGGTATCGACACCACGATTCCGCTGTTCCTCGACCTGCTGAACGAAGCCGATATCCAGAAAGGGGATTACAATATCCACTGGCTGGAAAAGTGGATCAAGGCGCAGGAAGAGGCGAAGGTATAACTAAAGAAAAAGGCCTTGTTTCCGACAAGGCCTTTTTCTTACAATTCAATTTGGTTGCAATTCC
The DNA here is from genome assembly GCF_046503825.1 of Asticcacaulis sp. W401b. Taxonomy (NCBI): domain Bacteria; kingdom Pseudomonadati; phylum Pseudomonadota; class Alphaproteobacteria; order Caulobacterales; family Caulobacteraceae; genus Asticcacaulis; species Asticcacaulis sp. W401b. The sequence goes on along the minus strand of NZ_JBKFEE010000004.1, from coordinate 55,791 downwards.
ACGCGATGATGACCAGTTATTTCATCGAAATAAGTAACAACCCATCGACTATTAGGGCTATTGGCAATTTCTGCGTCTCCATTCCCTTTAACTGGCTTATCATAAAGAATTACGTCAACGAGTCCCCCGAATTTATCGACCGCTTTAGAAAGATGTGCACGACGACGAGTGTTACCGGGCAGAGACATTCTCATTTTTTCCCAGTCGGGTATTTGGCGAGTATCAAAAATCGTTCGCTTGTTTTCATATCTTAATTCATGCCGCATTATTGCTATGACTACACCATCTTCTTTTTCAGAACTTACGTCACTTATTGGTGATGAAATGTAATAACCGAGAGTTTTGAAAGCCTCAGCATAGCCTACCATTTGCGCCTCCTAAGAAGTTAGGAGAATATTATCCCACCACTTGCCCAAGTAAAGCCTTGCAGGAATTCACCCTCGACGATCTGGTCCAATGCTACCGCACCGGCATTTTTCCGATGTCGGATGCGCGTGACGATGAGACCCTGTTTCTGGTCGATCCGCCGCTGCGGGGCATATTGCCGCTGGAGGGCGTCCATGTGCCGTCGCGGTTGGCGCGCACCGTGCGCAACACCCCCTTCACCGTGAAGATCGACACGGCCTTCTGGCAGGTCATCGAACTGTGCGCCGAAAGCGCCGCCGACCGCGAAAGCACGTGGATTTCCCATTCCATTCAATCGCTTTACGAAGCCCTGTTCGCGCGTGGCCTGGCCCACAGCGTCGAGGTGTGGGACGGTACAAGGCTGGTCGGCGGCCTTTATGGCGTGGCCATCAGTGGGGCCTTTTTCGGCGAAAGCATGGTGTCGCGCGCCACGGATGCCTCAAAGATCGCGCTGGTGCATCTGGTGGCGCGGCTGCGCGCCGGTGGCTATCGCCTGCTCGATTGTCAGTTTCTCACTGACCATCTGCGCCAGTTCGGCGTCATCGAAATTCCGCGTGAGGACTACAAGGCGCGCCTGAAAGACGCGCTGTCGGTCGAAGGCGACTTCTACCGGCTGGCGACCGCCGTGACCGGCAAGGGCGTCCTGCAACTGACCACCCAGACGTCATAGACCGGGTGTTCCATGCCGTTGACGCCCGGCGTCGAGGCGTAGGTCCAGCCTTTGAACACGTCCTTGGGCTTGGGCACCGTGCCATTAGCCGCTGGCTGCGGCGAGGTACGTACCTCCAGATAGGTCATGGTGTCGCTCATCGCCTCGTCCTGCGCCGAGGTTTCGCAGGCCTTTACCGTATAGACCATGCCGCGATAACGCTTGGGCTTGCCCACCGGCGCTTCAAAGCGAATGGCTTCGCCGGTCACCTTGTCGAGCACGGTCAGGATGGCCGCACTGTAGCGCAGGCGCTTTTCGGGCGGCACCACGACCACAGGGGCCGATGACTGAGACGCGCTGCTGCTGGCCACCGGCGCATTGCCCACCACCTGACCGGCGGAATCGACATACGGCGTGCCCGCCGACGACTGAGCGGCAGCGGTTGGCGGCACGGCGGCGGGCGTACCCGTCCCCACGGCCTGCGGCTGGCTGGCCACCGGCGCGGCCGGGCGGTTCACGGTTTGCGTATTGGCGGCGCGCTGAGGGGTATTACGTTTATTCCCGGTCGGGTCGTAGGGCTTATACTCTACGCCGTCGATATAGTAGGGTTCCGGGTCATAGTCGGCATTGTCGCGCGCATCGCGGCGGTCACCGCGGCGCGGAGCTTCTTCGTCGGGCGGGATGTTCTGGGCATAGAGCGGCAAGGCGATGGCGGCCACGCCGGCCATCAGCAGCACCGCCCGAACCATCGCGCCGGTCTTTCTCATCAGGGCTTCCACGCCTCATAGTCGCCCGACTTCGACGCCTGACGCTCGCCTTCGGCGTTCAGCGACCCCTTGGGGAACTGCGCGAACGGCGTCCCCGACAGGTTAGGCAGGTGCGGCTTTTCCCACGATTTGCGCGGCAGCGGGGCCACCGTCGGCGGCTCATCGTACATATAGTGCATCCAGCCGTGCCAGTCGGGCGGGATCTTCGAGGCGTCGGCATAGCCATTATAGATCACATATCGGCGCGGCTTGTCGCCGTAGCTTTCTTTGGTGTTGCGGGCCTGATAATATTTGTTGCCGAATTCGTCGGTCCCGACGAGCTTCGACGTGCGGCCGATGGTGAACAGCGTACCGAGCGTCGCACCGCTCCACCACAAGAAGGCTTTATCCAGCAAGGTCTTACCCTATTTCACTAAAAGGCGAAGAGGGAGACTCCGCCGGTTATGCGTCCCCTGACTTATAAAGCGCCGCTGCATCTGCGTAAAGCGCTTCAAAGGCCACAACCGGCGAATTATCCCCCATGCGGGAGCTACGCAACATATTGTGGATGGATCAGCCCTCCGGCCCCACATTTATTGCTGAAAGGTTAAAATCGGTCTAGGCTTTATCCCCAACTGTGTTCGCCAATCCGGGGAAGCCAATGGCAAAGATAATGTCCGGCGATTCTGTCCTGCCCGATCTGTCCTTTGCGGCCCGCGCCGAACAGGCCCAGCCGGTGCTGGAATGGCGCGAAATCGAACGCGGCCCCGACAGTTTCAGCGTCCTATGCCCACGCGACTGGACCACGGCGCAAAGCGAAGCCTGGCACGACTGGGTCGAAGCCTTGCCGCGCGACCTGCCCGAAGGGGCGTTTCCGCCCGTGGCCGAAGGGCTGGATGGGGCGTTCGACCTCTATGCCCATCGTCTGGCGGCGTGGGGCCGGGTGTACGGTATATTGCGCGAAGATGAGGCGCAGGCCTTTGCGGCCGAACTGGCGGCGACCCTGCGGTTGGGGCTGGCCGCCCCCGCAACGGGCCTGCGGACCGGGCACCGCGTGCCCTTGCTGGACGGCAGCAAACTCGCCCAGACCGAGACCCGCTACGCCGATATCGAAGACCCTGCCTGCGTGCGTGAGCTGCGCGACCTTCTGGTCGGGGCGCGCTCCGAAGCGGTCGCCCGCGCCACCCGCGATCAGTTGCACGCCGCCCTGTCCGGCATCACCGCCGCCATTGCCCGCGCCGAGGGCGAACAGCGCGCCAGCTTACAACATAATCCAGCGCTGGCCCGCGCGGCGCTGAAGGCCCGGCGTCTGGGGGCTTCGGACGCGCTCATCCAGTCGGTTATTCAGTCCACGGATGGTTTGACCGGCGACAGCGCCCTGCCCGACTGGTCTTTGCAAAATGTCGAGGCCGACCGGCCCGCCGCACCGGTCATCGTCACGGCGCGCCGCGACCTGATCGCCGCGGGTAACCCGTCGGCGCGTCTGGCGGCGCAGGCGGCGCTGGAAAGCGGTCGCCTGTGGATCGCCTTCGATCCGGACGCCGCCGAAGCGCTGGACGACACCCTGATCGCGCCGCGCGCCGCGCTCAACGCCTATGGTTTCCTCAAACAAAACGGCTTTGATGTCGAAGGCTTTGCCGCCTGCGCCGCCCTGTGGACCGTGGCGCTCGATATCGAAAGCCACCTGACTTTTGCCGCCACACCCGAAGCAGCGCAGCGTCTGGCCCAGCATCGCCCCATCGCCCTGACCGTAGCCGGCCTCAGCGAAACCCTTATGGCGCTGGGCCTGAGCGCGCAAACCGAAGCGGGACAGGATTTTGCCGCCGCCTTGATGGCCGTGCTGGATGCCGAAAGCGTGCACGCCTCCGCCGTGCTGTCGCGCCACCTGACGCCCTATGCCGGGTTCGCCGCCGAACGCGATGACCGGGTATCGGCGCTGAGCCAGAAACTCTATCGCCTGTCGGGCCTCAAAAGTGCTGACCTTAAGGCGCACGCCCTGACGCGCCTGCAAACGGCGCTGAAACTGGCCAAGCCCACCGGCCTGCGCCACGTCCAGACGACGACCCTGTTTGACGATCCGGAATTGTCGCTGCGGCTGGGCGTGACGCTGGGCGATGCGCCGCTGACCGCCCTGACCGTGGCGATGGAAGGCGCCGACGGCGTCTTTGTGCGCGGCCTGCACCCCGCCGCCTGGCAAGGGCTGAGCGGAGATGAACGCGACGCCGTGCGCACGCATCTGCTGGGCCACCGCACGCTGGACGGCGCGCCGCATATCCACGCCCAGACGCTGAAAGCCAAGGGACTGAGCGATTTTGAAATCGCGGCCCTGGAGGCGGCGCTGATCACCGCCTACAGCCTTGATGAGGTGGTGTCCCCGGCGGTGCTCGACGCCGATTTCATCAAGGATATCTGGGGCATCAGCGACGGAGACCTGCACGCGCCGGGCTTTAGTCTGCTGCGTTTGATGGGCTTTACGGCGGACGAAATCGCTGAGGCGCAGGCCTTTATCTTTGGCCATGACACCACGGAGGGGCTGCCTGACGCCCTGCGTCAGCGCCTGAGCCCCCCCGGCCTGAAGGCGCGACTGGCTCTGCGGCAAAAACTCGAAAGCTTTGCCTCGGCGCCGGCGGCCTCGGCTCTGGTGCTTGAATGGGATCAGGGGGTGCCCGACGCGCTCAAGGCCCTCGCTCAGGCGGCCGATAGCGGTCTGCGCGCCATCGGCCTCAAGCGTCAGCCGGCCCCGCCGTCGCTGACGCTCGATATTCCGGAATTTGAAGAGGCCCGCCGCCCGCCCCCCGAACCGGTGCGCGAAGCCCCGACCCAGACGGTCATCGAAAAGATCATCGAACGCGACCGCGAACGCCAGAAGCTGCCCGACCGCCGCAAGGGCTATATCCAGAAGGCCAGCGTCGGCGGCCATAAGGTCTATCTGCACACCGGCGAATACGAAGACGGTTCCGTGGGCGAAATCTTCATCGACATGCACAAGGAAGGCGCGGCCTTCCGTTCACTGATGAATAATTTCGCCATCGCCGTGTCGATCGGCCTGCAATACGGCGTGCCGCTGGACGAATTTGTCGATGCCTTCGTCTTTACGCGCTTTGAACCGGCCGGTCCGGTCAGTGGTAACGATTCGATCCGCTCGGCGACCTCGATCCTCGACTATATCTTCCGGGAACTGGCGATTTCCTATCTCAACCGCGAAGACCTGTCGAACGCCGACCCGGATGAACTGAACGCCGACGGTCTGGGTCAGGGGCATGGCCTGTCGAAGCTGGCCGATGACGGCAATGAAGGCATTGCCGCCTCGCACCTGATTTCCAAGGGGTTTATGCGTGGACAGCCGGACAATCTGGTCGTCGTGCCCTTTGGACGCAAACCTTCGAAATCCGACGATCCTTCCCTGCCCCCCGAAGCGCAGGGGGAATAGTCCAGCCTCCTCCTCTGTGAGCGGTGCGAACGGGGGAGGTGTCGAGCAAGCGAAGCGCGTCGAGACGGAGGGGGCGTTCGGTGGGTTTCGCCCCCTCCGTCTCGTGGCTTACGCGACGATCCACCTCCCCCGCTTTGCAGGGGAGGAGATCAGGCCCACGCCTTTTTGCTTCAGCCATTCTTCCGCGATCTGCACGGCATTGAGCGCGGCACCCTTGCGCAGGTTGTCGCCGCTGACGAACAGGGTCAGGCCGTGCGCCACGGTCGGATCGCGGCGGATACGGCCCACCTGCACCGGGTCGCGACCGGTGACGGCCAACGGATTGGGCACGTCGGCAAGTTCGACGCCGGGGGCTTCGGCCAGCAGGGCCAGCGCCGCCTCCGGCGTCATCGGGCGCTCGAATTCGGCATTGATCGACAGGGAATGGCCCGTAAAGACCGGCACGCGCACGCAGGTCGCCGCGACCTGCAATTCAGGGATTTCAAGGATTTTACGGCTTTCGTCGCGCAGCTTCAGTTCCTCTTCCGTATAGCCGTCCTCGCCCAGCACGTAGTTGAGCGGCACGACATTATAGGCGATCGGCACCGCCCATTTGCGCACCGTTCCCAGATCGACCGCCGCCCCGTCCTGCGCCAGAGCGGTGCAGGCGTCGGCCCCCGCCACGATCTGATCGCGCAGGATTTCAACGCCTTCCATGCCGCCGCCGGACACGGCCTGATAGGTGCTGGCGATCAGGCGCTTCAGCCCCGCCGCCGCGTGCAGCGGCTTCAGGACCGGCATGGCGGCCATGGTGGTGCAGTTCGGATTGGCGATAATGCCCTTGGGGACATTGCGCAGCGCGTGCGGATTGACCTCAGCCACCACCAGCGGCACGTCCGGATCGCTGCGCCAGGCCGACGAATTGTCGATGACGATGGCCCCGGCGGCGGCCACCTTTTCGGCCAGGGCCTTGGACGTTGAACCGCCCGCCGAGAAGAAAACGATATCAAGGCCACTATAGTCGGCGGCGGAGGCGTCCTCCACCACGATTTCGCGCTCCCCGAAACGCACGCGGCTGCCGGCCGAACGGGCGGAGGCAAACAGGCGCAGCTTGTTCAGCGGGAAGCGGCGTTCGCCCAGAAGGGTCAGCATCATGCCGCCAACAAGGCCCGTCGCGCCAACTATCCCCACGTTGGGAAACTGCGTATAATGGGATTGATCGTTCATAGGTCACGTCTCCTGCGTCAAAAAAGGTTTGGCGGGAGGCGCGAGGTGTTGGGTTTTCTGTGAAACCGGCCCCGCGCGTTCCGCGGGGCTTCGTCCAGATGCCTTGGCTTACACCGTCAGCACGACCGGACCGGCCCCGCGATGCGGGTCGGCTTGGTAGTGGCTTTGGTGGTGGTCGTCTGGAACATGAAAGCGCCTTTACCGGGAATGAGGGGTTTTGTAAACCGCTCTTATACCTCTCCTGTTTACGGAGGGGAGCGCGCAGGCCCCGATCTTGCTTAAGAAAAGCTAAACCACAAGAGGTGTCCCATCATGAAACGCATCGCTCTGGCCGTGGCCGCGCTTTCGCTGTTTGCCCTTCCCGCTTCGGCGCAAAACCCTGTACAGATCAGCCGTGCCGGTTCGGGCGCGTCCTGCCCTGGCTGCAACCTGTTCCAGGCCGATTTTTCCGGTAAGACGCTGAAAGGCAAGAATTTCGCCGGGGCGCGCCTGCGTCAGGCGGACCTGTCGAGCGGCGTTTTCAACGGCACGAGCTTTGCGGGCGGTGACCTGCGTGACCTTAACGGGTTTGGCTCGCTGTTCGGCCACGCCAATTTCGCGCGCACCAACCTGACCAATGCCAATTTCGTCGGGGCCTACCTCGAAGGGGCCAATTTTGCGGGCGCCAATCTGAGCGGCGTCAACTTTTCCGGGGCCGAGATGGCGTCGGCGCGCGGCATCACGCAGCACATGATGGATCAGGCCTGCGGCGACAAGACGACGGTGGCACCGAAGGGTATCCGCGTTCCGGTGTGCTAAAACGGATGGGGTTTGGGGCCTGCGGCCCCAAGTCTTCTACTTTCAAAGAAAAACCCCTTCGGCAAAACCGAAGGGTTTTTCTTTGAATATTAAAGGTTTGTGGGGTCACAGACCCCACACCCCATAGGTTTAGCTCACCTTGATCGGCAGTTGCGTCCGGATATGCAGTTCCTTCAACTGCTTCTCCGTCACCTCCGACGGGGCACTCATCATCACGTCCTGCCCCTGCTGATTCAGCGGGAAGGCGATGACCTCGCGGATCGCCGTCTGACCGGCCAGCAGCATCACAATGCGGTCGATACCGGGGGCCAGACCGCCGTGCGGCGGCGCGCCGTATTTGAAGGCATTGAGCATCCCGCCAAACTGGCTCTCGACCACATCGGCGCCATAGCCCGCGATCTCAAAGGCCTTAAGCATGATCTCCTGCTTGTGGTTCCGGATCGCGCCGGAGCACAGCTCATAGCCGTTGCAGACGATGTCGTACTGATAGGCCAGAATGTCGAGCGGGTCCTTGGTGAGGAGCGCCTCCATCTCGCCTTGCGGCATGGAGAAGGGGTTGTGCGAGAAATCGACCTTCTTCTCGTCCTCATTGTACTCAAACATCGGGAAATCAACGATCCAGCAGAAGCGGAACTGATCCTCGTCCACCAGGTGGAGATCGGTGCCGACCTTGGTGCGCGCCAGACCGGCAAACTTGTAGAAGACCTTGGGGTCGCCAGCGACGAAGAAGGCTGCGTCGCCCTGCCCCAGACCCAGAGCCGTCATCAGCGCCGTGGTGGCGTCGTTGCCGAGATTCTTGGCGATGGGGCCGCCCCACGCGCCCTGATCCTCGGACCAGAAGATGTAGCCGAGGCCCGGCTGACCTTCGCCCTGCGCCCACGAATTCATACGGTCGCAGAAGGCGCGCGAGCCGCCCTTGGGGGCCGGAATGGCCCACACGGCGTTAGCGCTGTTTTCGAGAATGCGCGCAAACAGGCCAAAGCCGCCGCCGCGGAAATGCTCAGACACGTCCTGCATTTCGATGGGGTTGCGCAGGTCCGGCTTGTCCGAGCCGTACTTGGCGATGGACTCTTTGTAGGGGATGCGCTGGAACGGATAGCTGGACACGCGCTTGCCTTCGCCGAACTCGGTAAACAGGCCGTGCATCACCGGCTCGATGGCAGCGAACACGTCTTCCTGCGTCACAAAGCTCATCTCGATATCGAGCTGATAGAATTCCAAGCTACGGTCGGCGCGCAGGTCTTCGTCACGGAAGCACGGGGCGATCTGGAAATAGCGGTCAAAGCCCGACACCATCAGCAACTGCTTGAACTGCTGCGGCGCTTGCGGAAGGGCATAGAACTTGCCCGCATGCAGACGCGACGGCACCAGGAAGTCGCGCGCCCCTTCGGGCGACGAGGCGGTCAGGATGGGGGTCTGGTATTCCAGAAAACCCTGCGCGACCATGCGGTTACGGATCGACTGAATGACGCGCGAGCGCAGCACGATGTTCTTGTGCAGGGTTTCGCGGCGCAGGTCGAGGAAGCGGTTTTTCAGACGGATTTCTTCGGGATATTCAGGCTCACCGAACACCGGCAGCGGCAGTTCGGCGGCTTCGGACAGCACTTCGATATCCGACACCACGACTTCGATAGCCCCGGTCGGCAGGTTGGGATTGACGGTCGCCTCATCCCTCGCCACCACCTTGCCATCGACGCGGATAACGCTTTCAGCACGCAAGCGTTCGACCTTGGCAAAACCCGCGCTGTCCGGATTGAACACCAGTTGCGTCAGGCCGTAATGGTCGCGCAGGTCGATGAACAACAGGCCGCCGTGGTCGCGCTTGCGGTGAATCCAGCCCGACACGCGCACCTCGGCGCCGGCGTCGGTGGCGCGCAGCGCGCCGCAGGTATGGGTACGGTAACTATGCATTGTGAGTCTCTGAATCCGGCTCAAAAAACGGTTGGGGGCTAGGGCACATGACAGGGGCGGATTGTCAAGACTTGTGTCCGGACTCCCGGCAAAAAGCCGCCTCCGAATTTAATTTTATTTTGCAAGCGAGCTGTCTTTTTGGGTTTTAACCACGGATGCGCACGGATGATCGCCTGCGGCGATCGCACGGATAGTCAGACCCACACGCCTCAGCCTTCTCGGACCCTCCGTGTCTATCCGGGGTTTCTTTTCCCCAGAACGGCCCACCGAACTAACCCCATCGGATGCGGCGGCCACGGATTGCCTTCTGCGCCCCATCTTCCTAAGTTAAGCGCATGGCGCATCAGTACCCGCTCGACCTGTCCCTGCCTGCCCCCTATGCGGCGGCGAACTTTGTCGTTTCCGACGCCAATCGCGCACTGTTCGACCTTTTGAGGCAGCCCGCAGACTGGCTGAACCCGCATCTGGTGCTGACCGGACCGGTCGGCTCCGGCAAGACCCACGCCGGCCATGTGTTTGCTGAAACACACGGCGCGCACTGGCTGAGCCCCGGCGTGCCCGTACCCGACACCGCCACCCTGTTCGTGGTTGATGAGGCCGAGAGCTTCGATCAGGAGGTCCTGTTCCACCTCTATAACCGCACGGCGTCGGACGGCCGCCTGCTGCTGCTGTCACGGCAGCACCCGGCACAATGGAGCATCCGTGTCCCCGATTTCGAGTCACGGTTGAAGGCCATGCGCGTCGTCGATATGCCGGAACCGGACGATAGCCTGCTGAAAAGCGTGCTGAAAAAGCTGTTTGAAGCGCGCGTCATCACGCCCTCCGACGACGTGCTGGAATATCTCAGCCGCCGCATGGAGCGCTCGGTGGCGCACGCCCAAAAAATTGTCACAGGTCTTGAGGCATATGCCAATGGCCGCGCCTTTACCCGGTCTTTGGCGCGTCAATTTATCGAGACCAGTGAAAATATGACTTGGTTCGACGATTGGGATGAGATTTAGTCAGTAAAACATAAGAAAATAAGGATTCTGAACCGCTATGCCCGCCTCCGAAACCGTCAATGACATTATCCGCACGACCGAGTCGGTGGCGGCTGAGCCTCAGCCAGAGGCTCAAATTGATCTGACCTCGGACGAGGCGCTGGGTGATGCGCTCTATATCAACCGCGAACTGTCGTGGCTGGCCTTCAACAAGCGGGTGATCGAAGAGGCCGAAAATCCGCGCCACCCGTTGCTGGAGCGGCTGCGCTTCCTGTCGATTTCGGCCAACAATCTCGACGAATTCTACATGGTGCGCGTCGCCGGGCTTCAGGGTCAGGTGCGCGAAGGCGTGCGTATCCTGTCCGAAGACGGTCACACCCCGGCCGAACAGCTTGAGGCCGTCAACAAGGTCGCTCAGGCCCTGATGAACAAGCAGCAGACCATCTGGTCCAAGCTGAAGGCCGAGCTGTCGGCCAATGGCCTGATCCTGCTGGACCACAAGGAGGTCACTAAGACCGACACGGCATGGCTGGAAAAGCGCTTCCATGAGCAGCTTTTCCCCGTGCTAACGCCGCTGGCCATCGACCCGGCGCACCCCTTCCCCTTCATCCCCAATCTGGGCTTCTGCATCGCGCTGAAACTGCAACGTCGCGCCGATGCCAAGACCCTCTATGCCCTTGTGCCCATTCCTACGGGCGTGCGCCGCTTCTGGGAGATCGGTGGCAATTCGCGTGCTCAGAACACGCGGCGCAAATTCGTCACACTGGAGGGCATGGTGGTCATGTTCGCCCAGCAAATCTTCCCCGGCTTCGATATTCTGGGCAAGGGCGTCTTCCGTATCATCCGCGACTCGGACATCGAAATCGAGGAAGAGGCCGAAGACCTGGTGCGTGAGTTCGAGGCCCTGCTGAAACAGCGCCGCCTCGGTTCGGTGGTACGCGTCAAATTCGGCGCCTCCATGCCCGAAGACCTGCGCGAATTTATCATCGAGCAACTGCATGCCCAGCCGCAGGACGTGACCATTGTCGATGGCATTCTGGGCATGTCCGAGCTGTCGCAGCTTATCCCGCCCGACCGTAACGACCTGAAATTCAAGCCCTACACGCCGCGCTTCCCGGAACGCATCCGCGACAATGCCGGGGACATCTTCTCGGCCATCCGCGAAAAGGACATTCTGGTCCACCACCCGTTTGAGAGTTTCGACGCCGTGGTGCAGTTCCTGCGGCAGGCGGCGCGCGACCCCAACGTTATCGCGATCAAACAGACGCTTTACCGCACCTCAAAGGACTCGCCCATCGTCGCGGCCCTGATCGAGGCCGCCGAGCAGGGCAAGAACGTCACGGCGCTGGTCGAAATCAAGGCGCGCTTTGACGAAGAGGCCAATCTGCGCTGGGCCCGCGCCATGGAGCGCGCGGGCGTGCACGTGGTCTATGGCTTTGTGGAGTACAAGACCCACGCCAAGCTGAGCGTTGTGGCGCGCCGCGAAGGTGAGGCCTTGCGCACCTATTGCCACTTCGGCACCGGCAACTATCACCCGGTGACGGCCAAGGTCTATACGGACCTGAGCCTGTTCACCGCCGATCCGGCGCTGGGGCGCGACGCCATGCGCGTCTTCAACTTCATCACCGGCTATGCCCGCCCGGACGTGATGGAAAAGCTCTATTTCTCGCCCGTGACGCTGAAACAGGGGCTGATCTATCTGATCGAACAGGAAATCGCCAATGCCCGCGCCGGCAAGCCTGCGCAAATCTGGGCCAAGATGAATTCGCTGGTCGATCCGGTGATCATCCGCAAGCTCTATCAGGCCTCGCAGGCCGGCGTGCAGATCGACCTCGTCATCCGCGGCATCTGCTGCCTGCGTCCCGGCGTGGCGGGCTATTCGGACAATATCCGCGTCAAGTCGATCGTCGGCCGCTTCCTGGAGCACACGCGCATCGTCTGCTTCGCCAACGGCCACGCCCTGCCGTCGGATCAGGCACGTGTCTTCATCTCGTCCGCCGACTGGATGAGCCGCAATCTGGACCGCCGCGTCGAAACCCTGATCCCGGTGGACAATCCCACCGTCCACCGTCAGGTGCTGGATCAGATCATGGTCGCCAACCTCAATGACGAGGCGCAGTCGTGGAACCTGTCGTCAGACGGCACCTATACGCGCTTTGATACGACCGGCCTCGATGCGCCCTTCTCGGCCCACGAATACTTCATGACAAACCCGTCGCTGTCCGGTAGAGGTCGCGGCGTCAAGGATCTCCCCCAAGCGTTTGATCATGTCGGTGCCCGAAAGTAGCTTTGCCCCCCTTCCCACCGCGACGGCCCTGCCCGCCGCCTACTACACGGCCGTCATCGACATCGGGTCGAACTCGGTGCGTCTGGTCATCTATCGCGTCGAAGGGCGCTCGATCTGGCCGGTGCATAACGAAAAGGTGCTGGCGGGGCTGGGGCGCGAACTGATGAGCAGCGGCCGCCTGAGCCCGTCGGGCTGCCGCGACACGCTGATCGCGCTGAAACGCTTTCGTTTCATCGTCGATTCCTACCCCCTGTCGCAGGTGCACGCCGTGGCGACCGCCGCTATCCGTGAAGCCGAGGACGGCCCGGACATGGTGCAAACTATTGAGGCCGAAACGGGCTTTAAGGTGCGCGTCCTCAGCGGGGCCGAAGAGGCCTATTACTCGGCGCTGGGCGTGCTGTGCGGCCATGACGATGCGGTGGGCGTGGTGGGCGACCTCGGCGGATCGAGCCTTGAACTGATTGATCTGCAAGGTGAAAATGCTTTCAAAGGCATCACCCTGCCCTTGGGGCCCTTCGCGCTGGGGGCCCCGGCAGCGGTCGATATCGACAAGACCTTGACGCGCATCCGTGAGGTTCTGACGCCGCACAAAGATCGCTTTCAGTTTGCAACTTTTCATGCGGTCGGCGGTGCGTGGCGCAACCTCGCCATCATCTGGATGCAGAAGGCCAACTATCCGCTTCAGATCGTTCAGCAATTTGAGCTGCCCGCGCGCGAAGCCCTCAATATCTGCCGCCTGATCGCCACCCAGTCGCCCGCCTCGCTGGAGCGCATCCGCGGCGTCACCAAGCGGCGCATGGAGCATCTGGCCTATGCGGCTCTGGTGCTACAGGCCCTGATCGAAACTTTCGGCTTCGACACCATCAACTTCTCGGCCAACGGCCTGCGCGAAGGCGTGCTGTTTGAACAACTGCCGAAGGACGTGCAAAAGCGCGACCCGCTGATCGAAGGCTGCGCCGCTCTGGGGGCGCGTCAGGGCATCAGCAACGATATGGGGCCGGCCCTGGCCCAGTGGGTATGCGATTTCTATGATACCACCTCCGGCATCGACATACCCGATGTGCGGCTGATCCGCGCGGCGTCCAAGCTGGCCGACATGGGGGCGCTGCTGCACCCCGACCACCGCGCCGACCTCGTCTGCGATCAGGTGCTGCGCGCGCCCATTCCGGGGCAGAACCACGCCGAGCGCGTCTTCCTGGCCTCGACCCTGTTCACTCGTTATTCGGGAGACGCCTACACCAAGGAGCCGGTGCTGATCAGCCGTATTCTGGGCGATGACGGGCTTGAGCGCGCCACGCGGCTGGGTCTGGCCCTGCGGCTGGGCTGCGACCTGTCGGCCAAGTCGGGCGCGTTGCTCAGCCACGCCCACCTGACACAACAGGGCCGCGATCTGGTGCTGGAGGCCAAGAGCGGCTGGGAAGACCTGCTCCTTGGCGAACAGACACGCAAACGCGCCAAGGCACTGGCCAATGCGCTGAAACTCAACCTGAAAATGGGAAGTTACTGACTCCATGCCATCCGAAACGCAGAAGCTTCGCCAAACCGCAAACACTTGGATTGGCATAGCTATTGTCGTTACCGGAATAGGCGCGTTCCTTGCTCACGGTTATTATTTTGACCTTTGGGGACAGAAGCTTCAGTTCCGCTGGGCGTCGCTAGGATGGTGGGGTTGGATTGCCATCATCTCATTTGGCTCGGGCTTTATGACCGGTGGTGTCAAGAGTGGCGTAAAAGCGGCTGCAAGCATAAGCGGGCTATTAGTTTTGGCGTTGATAATAGGCGTCTTAACCGGAAGATATGGCTGACTCCCTCCTCCCTGTTGCGCAGCAATGGGGAGGTGCCGAGCTTGCGAGGCGGAGGGGGATGACACGGAAAAAGGCCGGGGACGCGATCCCCGGCCTTTTCTGATTTCAAGGGGCAGCGCGCGTGACCGACGAAGGCGCAATCCCCCTCCGTCAGTCTGCTTCGCAGCCTGCCACCTCCCCATGCCTTCGGCACAGGGAGGAGGGTTGAAACCTACCTACCGGTCAGTTCCTTCACCAGCGCCTTCTGGTCATAGACCTTGTCCAGCGCTTCAAGGATGGCGGTCGAGGCCACGGTGACGGTGCGGTTGATCGTGCCGTCATAGTAGTAGGCCCCGCCCAGGCTATGGATATTGCCGTCAAAGGCCGCGCCCACGACTTCCGCCCTGGCATTGATCACCGGCGAGCCGGAATTGCCGCCGATGATGTCATTGGTCGAGGAGAAGTTATAGACGATCTTCGGGTCGATCTTGCTCTTGGCGGCGGCGAACTTCGGCGACAGCTCATAGGGGTCGTTGCCCGTAGCGCGGTCATACAGGCCCGCGAACTGCGTAAAGGCCGGCACGGTCTGACCGCGATAGGTCCAGCCCGTCACCTTGCCATAGGACAGGCGAAGCGAGAAGGTCGCGTCCGGATAGGTCGAGTTGCCATAGGCCTTGAAGCGGATCTTGGCGACCTTTTCGGCGGCGATGCGCGTCGGGCCCGAAACCTTGGCCTCGTATTCCTTACGTAGCGCCAACGCCTGATCGTCGATTTTCAGCGCATACTGGATCATCGGGTCGTCAGAGGCCTGAATGGCCGCCAAACCGCCGTCCCACAGGGCCTTGCGCACCGCCGGATCACCGAGCTTCGTGCCTTCGATCAGGCGCTTCGACAGGCCTTCGGGCGATTCCTTACCCAGCATCAGCTTGGTGATGGCGTTGTCCGTGGTCAGGTATTCACGGGCCTTGAGCAGGCGGAATTCGAGGAAGATGCGCTCATGCGCCGGGATGATGTTCGCCTTGTCCAGCAGGCGCTTTTCGACCAGCGGCAGGCGCGTATCGGCAAATTCCGGCAAACGCTCGGCGGACGGCTTGGCGCGCTCCTTGGCGGCGCGCACCAGGGTGCGGGCATAGGAGAACAGGCTCGACGAATTGAGCGACGAGTCGAGGAAATAGTAGGGCAGATAGAGGTCCTTGGCCGCCACCTGAACCGCCGCCAGATCGGCCCACGGATCGCCATAGAGCGCCTTGTCCTCAGCGCTCATACCGGCCTTCAGGGCCGCTTCTTCGGCGCGTTTGGCCTCCATCACCTTGGGGTCCTGAAGCGCCAGTTGCTGACCATAGAAGACCTTGAAGCCGTTTTCGAGGCTGGTCAGGGTATCGACGGTGATTTTCTTGTTAGCTTCGGATTCAGCCCCAAACTGGATCAGGCGGCCGCGCAGTTCCGAGCGCATCAGTTGCTGGGTCGGGATGGTCACGTCGCGCAGGGTTTCAAGCTGAGAGACGGTCAACAGACGGCTGGTCGAACCGGGGTTACCGGCCACCAGCACCAGCTCGTTCTCCTTGGGCGCCGTCGTGGCGAATTTGAGATGCTGCGGCGTCTTCACCGGCTGACCGTTCTCGTACAGGCGCAGGAAGCCGGAATCGAGATTGTAGCGCGGGAAGTTGAAATTGTCGGGGTCCCCGCCAAAGAAGCCCGCCTTATATTCCGGATAGAAGACCAGACGCACATCGGTATAGCGGCGATACTTATAGAGCTTGTACTCACCGCCCTGATAGAAGCTGATAACCTGACAGCGGATCGTCTTGTCATCGCCGCACCCGGCCTTTTCCAGCTCGGCCGACTTGACGTTCTGCGCCTTGACGAAGTCAGCGCCGGTGAGACCCTTGGTCGCCGCATTGATGTCCTTGGTCACGTCGGTGATCGACAAAAGGATTTCCGCCGTCTGCCCGGGGCAGGTCTTTTCCTCGGTGCGGGCCTTCGTCAGGAAGCCGTCATTGACGTAATCCGCCTGCGGCGTGGACAGGTCCTGCGCACAGGCAATCACGCAGTGGGCATTGGTCAGCACCAGACCGTCCGGCGACACCACCGAGGCCGAGCAGCCCGACAGGCGCACGGCCGCAGCCTGCACCTTGTCCATCCATGCCTTGTCGAGCGTCACGCCGTAGGTCTCCTTGACCTTGGCGGCGGGGAAGTTGTCGAAGGTCCACATGCCTTCGTCGGCCAGAGCCGTACCCGGCGCGGCGGGAGCCATGACGGCGGCCAGCGCAAAGGCGGCCCCGTAGGTGAGGACGGATTTCAGCGACATACAAGCGCATCCTGTGTAAATTTATAACAGGCTGCGGACTTTACATGAGCGCCTTTGTTGCGCAAGAAACCTTAACGACGGCCAGATTACATTTTTGTTAGAATATCGCGCACCGCGGCGGGATAGAGCCGGTGTTCCTCTGTCAGCACCCGCGCCGCCAGCCTATCGGGCGTATCGCCCTCGAGAATCGGCACGCGGGCCTGAGCGATCAAAGCCCCCTCGTCCACCCCGGCGGACACCCAGTGGATGCTGCACCCGGCCTCGGTATCCCCGGCGTCTATGGCGCGTTCGTGGGTGTGCAGGCCCTTGTATTTCGGCAGCAAGGACGGGTGAATATTGATCATCCGCCCTTCCCACTGCGTCACCAGCCACGGCGTCAGGATACGCATATAGCCGGCCAGACAGATGAATTCGACGCCACGCGCCCGCAACTCAGCGTCAATGGCGCGCTCATGCGCCTCGCGGTCCTTGCCGAAGGGCTTGTGATCAACGGCCAGCGCCTCGATGCCTTGCGACGCGGCCCACTCAAGCCCGGCGGCGGCAGGATCGTTGGACACCACCACGACGCACTCGGCCGGAAAGTCCGGGGCTTTGGCGGCTTCGACAAGGGCCATCATGTTGGACCCGCGCCCGGAAATGAAGATGGCGGTTTTGGTTTTGGGGGTCACCTAAACTCTCCTCCCTACGGCGCAAGCCGTGGGGAGGTGGCGCGCCGGAGCTTTAGCGAAGGGGCGACGGAGGGAGGCCGAAGGCCTGCGTCATCCCCCTCCGTCTTTTTGCCTATGGCAAAAATCCACCTCCCCATCGCTTACGCGACAGGGAGGAGATTCATTACGCCGCCACCAGCTGGCCGCAGATAAAGGCGTCTTCGCCCGCATTGAGCAGCGCCGCCAGAACCGCATCGGCGTTCTGTGGCTTCACATAAAGCACAAACCCGACACCGCAGTTAAAGGTGCGCAGCATTTCGTGTTTGTCGATATTGCCTGCCTGCATCAGCCACTGGAAGACCGGCGGGAAGGTCCAGCCGTCGAAATCGAACTCGGCCTTCAGGCCTTCGGCAATGGCGCGGCCGGGGTTTTCGATCAGGCCGCCGCCGGTGATATGCGCCCCGCCGGTGACCAGACCCGCCTTCATCAGCGGCAGAACCGACGAAATATAGATGCGCGTCGGCTCCAGCAGGGCCTGAGCCAGCGACTTTTCGGTGGCAAACGGTGCGTCGTCGGCCCAGCTCAGGCCCGAGCGCTCAACCACCTTGCGGATCAGCGAATAACCGTTGGAGTGCGGCCCCGACGACCCCAGAGCGATGATCAGGTCGCCCGCTGCCTGTGCCTCCAGCTTCGGCAGCACCTTGTCGCGGTTGACCGCGCCGACGCTGAATCCGGCCAGATCATAGTCTTCGCCCTCGTACATGCCGGGCATTTCGGCGGTTTCCCCGCCCACCAGCGCGCAGCCCGCACGCTTGCAGCCTTCGGCAATCCCGGCCACCACCCGACGCGCCGTATCGACGTCAAGCTTCGACGTCGCGTAATAGTCGAGGAACATCAGGGGCTCTGCCCCTTGCGCCAGCAGGTCGTTGACGCACATGGCCACCAGGTCGATACCCACCGTGTCGTGGCGATTGGTGTCGATGGCGATACGCAGCTTGGTGCCCACGCCGTCCGTCGTCGTGACAATCAGCGGGTCGTCATAGCCCGCCGCCTTCAGGTCAAACAGGGCACCGAACCCGCCCAGGCTGGCCTCGGCACCCGGGCGGCGCGTGGCCTTGGCCAGCGGTTTGATGGCGTCCACAAGCGCTTCGCCCGCGTCGATATCGACGCCCGACTGAGCATAGGTAAGGCCGTTGGATTGGGGCTCGGTCATAAAACTAACCTTAAGTGTACGCGCCGGAAAGCGATTTGAGGGTGATTTGCGCGCTCTATAACCGGCTTGACGCTTTTCGTCCCGCAAAAACTTGCTATAGCTATTCGCAAAATCATCAAATCGTGCGCCGGGCAGCCGCCGTGCGGTCCTTTCTTTTCATCGCCGTGGAAAAAGACGGGCATCCCCGTCGCGGTTCACGCACAAAGTCGTATTTATGCCCACTATCACCACGACCGCCGCCCTCACCGATTTCTGCGCCAAAATCGCCAGCGCCCCGTTTATCACCGTCGATACGGAGTTTATGCGCGAAACCACCTACTGGCCCAAGCTGTGCCTGATACAGGCAGCGTCCGAGGACCACGCGGGCATTATCGACCCCCTGTCCCCTGACCTTGATCTGAAACCGTTTCTGGACCTGCTGACCGATCCGGCCATC
Organism: Asticcacaulis sp. W401b; assembly: GCF_046503825.1. Taxonomy (NCBI): domain Bacteria; kingdom Pseudomonadati; phylum Pseudomonadota; class Alphaproteobacteria; order Caulobacterales; family Caulobacteraceae; genus Asticcacaulis; species Asticcacaulis sp. W401b. Next base: position 36,991 of record NZ_JBKFEE010000004.1, on the reverse strand, counting down.
CTCAAGGTGTTCCACGCCTGCCGTCAGGACGTGGAAATCTTCAACAATCTGGGGGCCATGCCCGCCCCGGTCTTCGATACGCAGGTCGCGGCCATGGCGGCGGGCTTCGGCGATCAGGTGGCCTATGATTCGCTGGTCCGTCAGGTCATCAAGGTCGATATCGACAAGGGCTCGCGCTTTACCGACTGGTCACGCCGGCCCCTGTCCGAGCAGCAGTTGCAGTATGCGCTGGGCGATGTGACGCATCTGGCTAAGCTCTATCCGAAGCTGGTCGAAAAGCTGAAAGCCCAGAACCGCTACGAATGGGTCGCCGCCGAAATGGCCGATCTGACCGATCCGAAGCTTTATAACACCTCGCCCGACGACGCCTGGCGACGGCTGCGTCCGCGCAAGCCCTCGCTGAAATATATGGCGGTGTTCAAGGAGGTCGCGGCGTGGCGCGAGCGCGTGGCGCAGGAGCGCGATCAGCCGCGCGGCCGTATCCTCAAGGACGAGGGCGTGGACGAAATCGCCACCCAACTGCCCACCGATGCGGCGGCCTTTGACCGCCTGCGCTCGACCCCCAAGGGTTTCGGGGCGTCCAAATTCGGCATCGAACTGTGCGAGGTGATCCAGACGGCTCTGGCCGAGCCGGAAAAATACGCCCCCAAGGTCGATAAGGCCCCGCCGCCGGTGCAGGTCCCGGCCAGCGTGGTGGAACTGCTGAAGGTGCTGCTGCGCGTGCGCTGCGAAGACGAAGGCGTGGCCCCGAAACTGATCGCGTCCGTAGCCGATCTGGAAAAGATCGCGCTCGATGACAAGGCCAATGTCCCGGCGCTCGAAGGTTGGCGGCGCAAGGTGTTCGGCGACGACGCCATCAAGCTGAAAAAAGGCGAACTGGCGCTGGTGCTCAACGGCACCCGCGTCGAGGTGGTCGAACTGGATTAGGTTCGCGACCAAAGAATTAAGCCACAAAAAACACGAACAAAGGGGTCAACATTTGGCGCGCAGCGCCGGGCATGAAGGACTGTCGCAATGACGGGAGTCCCTTCAGGCAAACAGGGGCAGCCTTTTTGTGCTTTTCGTGTTTTTCGTGGCTAGAGCGAAATGACTTAGGTGGAAACGCCATTTCGCTCTAAATTTTTGTTTTGTCGCGATGTTCTTACGGAAAACCGCTCACACTTTTCCGCACATCGCTCTAATAAAAAACCCCGCCGGGCGCACCGGCGGGGTTTTAAGTTTCGGCAATAAGCCTCAGATTAGCCGACGATTTCGGCTTCCGAGAAGAACTGCGCGATTTCGATGGCCGCGTTTTCATCCGAGTCCGAACCGTGCGCGGTGTTTTCACCGATCGACAGGGCGAACAGCTTGCGGACGGTGCCTTCGGCGGCCTGTTCCGGGTTGGTGGCGCCCAGCACTTCGCGGTACTTGGCGACGGCGTTTTCGCCTTCCAGAACCTGAACAACGACCGGCGCAGCGGTCATTTGCTCAACCAGTTCGCCGAAGAAGGGGCGCTCCTTGTGGACGCCGTAGAAGCGCTCGGCCTGAGCCTTGGTGAAGTGAACGCGCTTTTGAGCGACGATGCGCAGGCCGGCGGCCTCGATCACGGCGTTGACGGCGCCGGTGATGTTGCGGCGGGTGGCGTCGGGCTTCAGGATGGAGAAGGTACGGGACATGGGAAATCCGTTTTGTCTTGCGTTTAGGTTGGGGCGGCTTATAGCGAGGCCGACGGCTTACGCCAACCGCTTTTTTACGACGTTTTTTACAGTCTCATGCTTCAGATCACCAACCTGACCTACGACGCCTATGGCCGTCGCTTCTTTGATGGCGCCAGCCTGACCCTGACGCCGGGAACCAAGGCCGGTCTGGTGGGGCTGAACGGCGTCGGCAAATCGACCCTGTTCGGCCTGATTTTGGGCAAGTCGCAACCCGGCGGCGGCGAAATCACCACGCCCAAAGGCTGGCGCGTGGCCAGTGTGGATCAGGAAATCGCCGCCTCACCGCAGCACCTGATCGACGCGGTGCTGGCCATCGACACGCGCCGCGCCAATCTTCTGAAGGCGCTCGAAACCGCCGATCCGATGCAGCAGGCGGAAATCCACCACGACCTCTACGCCATCGGCGCGGATCGTGCGCCTTCGCGCGCTGCGGAAATCCTCAGTGGTCTAGGCTTTTCCAATGCCGACCTGACGCGGCCCATCTCGGACTTTTCCGGTGGCTGGCGGATGCGCGCGGCGCTGGCCGGGGCGCTTTTGGCCGAGCCCGACCTGCTGCTGCTCGATGAGCCGACCAACTATCTCGACCTCGAAGGGGCCCTGTGGCTGGAAGCCAAGCTGAAACGCTACCCCAATGCCGCCCTGATGATCTCGCACGACCGCGACCTGCTCAACGAGTCGGTCGATGCCATCGTGCACGTGGTCGGGCAAAGGCTCGACTATTACAGCGGCAATTACGACACTTTCGAGCGGATGCGCGCCGAAAAGGCCCGCCTCAATGCCGCCAATGCCGCCAAGCAGGAGGCCGAGCGCGCCCACCTCCAGGCCTTTGTCGATCGGTTCAGGGCCAAGGCGTCCAAGGCCTCGCAGGCCCAGTCGCGCATGAAGAAGCTGGAAAAGCTGCCGCCGATTGCCGCCAATATTCAGGACCGCGTCGCGCCCTTCCGCTTGCCCTCGCCCGAAAAGGAACTGGCTCCGCCGATCCTGCGTTTGGACGACGCCAGTGTCGGCTATGGGGATACGATCATTCTTCGGAACATCAATATCCGGCTCGATCCCGATGATCGGATTGGGGTTTTGGGGGTCAACGGGGCCGGCAAATCGACCTTTGCGAAGCTGCTGGCCGGAGCCCTGACCGAAATGCACGGCACGCAGTGGCGCGACCGCCGCATGACGGTCGCCTGGTTCCATCAGCACCAGATCGAGGCCATGGACCCGGAGGACACGCCTCTGGAGATGATGCGCCGCGCCCGTCCGGATGAGACGGAATCCAAGCGCCGCGGGCGTCTGGGCAGCTTCGGCATGACGGTGGAAAAGGTCGAGACCAAGGTAAAGGACCTGTCGGGGGGTGAGCGCGCCCGCCTGCTGCTCAACATGGTGGCCATGGACGGGCCGCACCTGCTGATCCTCGATGAGCCGACGAACCACCTTGATATCGACTCGCGCCGCGCGCTGCTCGATGCGCTGAACGATTATGAAGGTGCCGTGCTGATCATCACCCACGACCGCTCGCTGGTCGAACTGGTGGCGGACAAGCTTTGGCTGGTCAATGACGGGACGGTGAAGACCTATACCGGCACTATGGACGACTATGCCAAGCTGGTGGTCGAACGCGCCAAGACAGCGACGCGCGAGGAAGCGCAGGCGGCCACCAAGGACAAGCCGGCCAGCGTCAATACCAAGGAGGCGCGCAAGGCCGCCGCTGCTGCCCGCAACGCCATCGCGCCGCTGAAGAAAAAGGCCGACGACCTAGAGCGTCAGATTGAAACTTTGGGCAACAAGATCAAGATGATCGACCTGAAACTTTCGGACCCGGACATCTATGTGAAGGCCCCCACAGAGGCGGTCAAACTCGGCAAGGAAAAGGCCAAGCTGGAAGACGATCTGGTGAAGATGGAGGGCGACTGGATGGAGGCCGCCGAAGTCTATGAGACGGCCAAAACCGAGGCGGGGCTTTAATCTCCTCCCCACGCTTCGCGCAGGGAGGAGAGAGGTCTGCAAATTGCGAGATTTGTCGCGAATAGCAGGAGCCTAGCGCCGCAGGTACGATTGTACCTGCAAGCGACGGCGACGAACGAGGCGCCCAAAGACCGCGATTTGCCTAACCGCAGGTGACCGACTTGATTATCCCCGTATCCGTATCGAAAATGATCGTCTGACGATCGGCGCGGTAATCCATGGTCGCCGCACAGGTCGAACACAAAACACGGCGCTTTGAAGGCTCCAGCGGCACCGGGATCTGGGTGCGCGGTTTACCCACCAGATATTGCAGGCTCTTGGCCTCGCACTTGTCGGTATCGACCGGCTTGAATTCCGGCGGTTTTTGCGGCGTGGGGCGCGAGACGGCAGGCGGCGGTGGCGCAACAGGCGACGGGGCCGGCGTCGAACAGGCCGCCAGCAGCAACAGGGCCGAACCGGCCGCGATCTTTTTCATCATTGCACCTTCTCCCAACGACCGGCGTCGTTTTGTTTCCAGTAGGCCAGATCGAGATTTTGGGCCTTCAGCGTCTTCCACTGGGCGCGCGCCCAGTTCAGATGCGTCTCATCGTGGCCCTCAAACAGGATCAGACACCTCTGATACGGCGACAGTTCAGGCAAATTCATGGCGGACACCGAGAACAGCACCTCAGCCCCGTTGGCATTGCCACCGCTGTCGCCCAGCAGCACCGGCTGGCGCGCCGCCTGAGGCTCGCTCTCCAGTCCATGCGGCAGAAAGGCCTCATCGCGATACGCCCACAGGTGCTGATCCAGTCCCTCCAGCGTCTCGCCCGCCGCCCCCAGCACATAGGCCTTCCAGCCCTTTTGCAGGGTCTTTTCCAGCAGGTCCGGCAGGGCGGCCTTCAGCGGCGTGCGTTCGAGATGATAGAACCAGACCTGCGTCATGGTATCCCTTCTTGTCAGAGGGGGCGTGCCTTACTGCTCGTAATAGGCCTCAACCAGCGCATTGAGCGTGCGCACGCCAAAGCCGGTGCCGCCTTCGGGCACGGTGGTCAGGCGCTGCTCATTGGTCCAGGCGGTCGGGGCGATGTCGATATGCGCCCACGGCACCTCATTGACGAAGCGCTGGAGGAACAGGGCCGCGGTGATCGAACCCGCCGGACGGCCGCCAATGTTGCGGATGTCGGCGATTTTCGAGTCGATCTGCTTTTCGTACTGCGGCGGCAGCGGCATGCGCCAGATGTTTTCCGACACCGACTTCGACGCATTCGCCAGCTTGTCTGCCAGATCGTCATTGTTGGAGAAGACGCCGGCATAGTCCATGCCAAGCGAAATGATCATGGCCCCGGTCAGGGTGGCCAGATCAATCATGAACTGCGGCTTGAAGCGTTCCTGACAATACCACAGGGCGTCGGCGAGAACGAGGCGGCCTTCGGCGTCGGTATTGATGACCTCAATCGTGGTGCCCGACATGGCCTTCACCACATCGCCCGGACGCTGGGCATTGCCATCCGGCATGTTTTCGACAAGGCCAACGATACCCACGGCATTGACCTTCGCCTTCCGCCCGGCCAGCGCCACCATGGCCCCGACCACAGCCGCCGAACCGCCCATGTCCCATTTCATGTCTTCCATGCCCTCGGCCGGCTTGATGGAGATGCCGCCGGTGTCAAAGGTCACGCCCTTGCCCACAAAGGCCACGGGCTGCGCATCACCCGCACCGTTCCACTGCATGACGACCAGCTTCGATTCCTTGCGCGAGCCCTGCCCCACGCCCAGTAGCGCGTTCATGCCCAAGGCCTTCATTTCGGGTTCGCCCAGCACCTCGACCTTAAGGCCCAGCGATTCGTAGCCCTTGATGATTTCGGCGTAGGATTCGGGATAGAGAACGTTCGGGGGCTCAGACACCAGATTGCGCGCCAGAATGATGCCCTCGGCTACAGCTTTCAACGGTTGATAAGCCGCTTCGGCGGCGGCCACATCCGCCGTCACCAGCGTGATCGTCTTCAGCGCCGGGAGCTTGTCCAGCTTGGCCTGACCGAAATATTTGTCGAAGCGATAGGCGGCGAGCGTCAGGGCGAAGCGCACCGTCGCCACCTCTTGCGCCGCAAAGCCGGACAGATCAAGCGCCACCGAAGTCAGGCCCGACGCCTTCAGGCCGTGCCAGAGGCTGCCGGCCACCGATTCGAGCGTCTGGCCCTTCAGGTCGCCCAGAGGTCCGGCCCCCAGCGCAACCAGAGCCGTGTAGGTCTGATCCGCCGTGGCCGATACGGTCTGCACCTTGCCCTTAGCGCCGGTAAATCCTGACTTTTTAAGCGCCCCGGTGAAGTAGCCGCCCGTGGCGGTCTCCACCGCCTGAGCGGCGGCGCTGAGGGTCAGGCCCTCGCCGACCACAACGGCCACGGCGGTATCGGCGGGAAGGATGGCGGACAGTTCGATCTGCATGGAAACTCCATCTGCGTATGCGGCGGGCCACGCACACACCCTTTGTCTCTCAGGGCAGGGACCCGCAATCCGCGCCCGTTTAAGCACCATTTGCCCGGCCGTGGCAAGGCGGTCACAGTTGTCTCAGGGCAAACAAACAACCGATTTTTCTACTGCACTGCGGTAGATGGCTTGCTATTGCCTGTGTATGCGGTCAAAACAGATCGTATAGACGGTGCGCGGCCATGATTTCGACAAGGCCGACATCTAAGTGCCATCTTTGTTTCATTTAAACTTTTTTCAGGCTGGCCATTGCGTACGATCGAAGGTTACATCTCGCGCCAGATGCGCACGCCGATTCTGGGGGCGATTGCCGCCCTGACGGCTATCGCCATCCTGTCGCAATCCCTGACCCAGTTTGACGTCATCGTTGAACGCGGGCAGAGCCTGAGCACCTTCCTGAAAATCACCTTCCTGGCCCTGCCGCAGTTGTCCGGCCTGATCTTTCCGGTGGCCATCTTTGTCGGCACGCTGGTGGCGCTCAACCGTATGCACAATGACCATGAAATTGTGGCCAGCTATGCCAACGGCATGTCCTTGTGGCGTATCGCGTCTCCGGTGGTGCGCTTCGGGGTCTATATCACCCTGACGGGCCTGTTGATGACCCTGTTCATCCAGCCCGCCGCCTCGCGCGCCATGCGCGAAGAACTATTCAAGATCAAGACCGACGTCATTGCCGCCGCTGTGCGCGAGGGTGACTTTTCGACGACGCCGTCCGGCATGACCATCTACGTGCAGCGGATTGATCAAAGCGGCCTTTTGCGGCAAATCTTCATCCGCACGCCCGGTGCCAACGGGCAGGACCGCACCTATATGGCGCGCGAAGGCCGCGTGATTACCCCGGCCAAGGGGGGGCAGGTCCTGATCCTGCGCGACGGATCGACCCAGCAATTGTCGCCGCAGGGCGTGCTGAACCATCTGACCTTCGCCGAATACTCCTTCGACATTTCGCAGTATGTGATTTCCGAAGATTATCTGCACTTCAAGGATTCCGACCGTTTCCCGCACGAACTCTTCTTCCCGAACCGCGCCATGGAGTGGGAAAACGGTAACTGGACAAAGCTGATGGCCGAAGGCCATGCCCGCATTTCGGGGCCTCTGTATAATCTGGGCTTCTGCTTGCTGGCGGTTGTGGGCGTTCTGGGGGGAACGTTCAGCCGTCAGGGCTATGGGCGTCGCATCGCCACTGTCTCCTTTATCGCCGCCGGTATCCGTATCGTCGGCTTTGCTATCGAGGCCGGGTGCGCCAACACACCCGTGGCCAATATCCTGCAATATGTGGTGCCGGTGGCGCTGATCTGGGCTTGCCTGGCCATCATACGCAAAAACGACCGCACCTGCGTGCGGGGTAAGGCCACAGGCGCACAAAACCTGAGGGAACTCAGACCCCTCGGAGGTCAGGCATGAACCCGCTTACCGCCGCTCTCACTCTGCTGAGCTATGCCAATCCATGGCGTCGGGAACGCCTGACGACCTACATCATCACGCGCTGCCTGATGGCCGTCGGCACGGCTCTGGTGATCGTCTCCAGCATCATCTTCCTGATCGACTATGTTGAAGTATCAAAATCGCTGGGTCAGCGCGGCGACCTGAGCAGCTTGCAGATCGTCGGTCTGCTGATGCTCAAATCCCCCAATATTATTCTCGTCCTACTGCCCTTTGCCTTTCTGTTCGGCACCCTGTCGGCCTTTGTGGGGCTGAACCGCCGTTCCGAGCTGATCGCCATGCGCGCCGCCGGTATGTCGGCCTGGCGCTTTGTACTGCCGGTATCCGGCATGGCAGCCATTTTAGGGGCTCTGACCATAACCGTCCTCAACCCCATCGCCACCCGGCTGGCGGATGAGTACGACCGTTTTGCCGCGCTTCAATCGCAATCCGATACGCGCGCCAAAACGGGCGAGGTCTATCTGAGGCAGGGGGACGGCAAGCAGCAGACCGTTATCCATGCCCGCAAACAGAGCGATGATGGCCGCCTGATCGACGCCAGCTTCTGGACCTTTGCTCTGGACGAAACCGAAATCCCGCGTTTTCTGACGCGTATCGACGCCTCAGAAGCGGTGCTGCGACCCGGCACCTGGCAACTCAAGAATGCGCGCGTCAGCAAACCCGGCGAATCCCTGTTATATTACAACACCCTCTCTATCGACTCGAATTTGAGCCCGGAGCGGGCGTTCAGCCGCTTCGCCGTACCGCAATCGACCAATTTCTGGCAATTGCCCGGCACCATAATGCAGATTGAGTCTTCCGGTTTTTCGGCCGCAGGCTACATACTCCGCCTGCACCAGTTGCTGGCCACGCCGCTGATGTTCGCCGCCATGACGGCGCTGGGGGCCGCCTTCAGCCTGCGCCTGATGCGGATTGGCGGGCTGGCGCGACTGACCCTGTCAGGCATCGTGCTGGGCTTCATGGTGTTTTTCCTCAACCAGCTCTGTGGTTCGCTGGGCAAGGCCGAGGTTATCCCGGCCTTTCTGGCGGGCTGGGCCACTCCGCTGGTCGCCTTTTTGACGGCCCTGACATTGCTTGTTTACACTGAGGACGGCTAGAAAAGGGAATTGACATCTGAGGACGCCCGGTGCGCCCTCGCCTGGCCAGGAGCAAAATCGATCCTGAGTGTCTGAACTCTGAAATTCGCCCGTCTTTCGACACGAAAAATGAAGCGAACTTCAAATTCGCGATACCCGACAGCCGTCTGGCAACCTATTATTAGCCAAATCACCCGAAGCGTTTGTCCCGCGTTCCCTTCCATCAGGTACACCCCATATGAGAAAAGCGTCGCTCAAGCTGAGCGTAGGAGTCCTGACCTTGTTGGCCGCCGGCGTTGTCAGCGGCGAAGCCGCCGCGCGTCCGGAAACCGACGCCGAAGGTGAACTGGGCGTAAGGGGGATTCGCTTTTTTGCTGATGACAGCGATATGGCCGCACCGACGGTCGAAGCTGTCGCTCGACCGGCGCCAGTTGTGACGACGGCCCCTGCGCCTGATCCGGCCGCACCACCTGCGTCCGTCAGTCAGACGGTTGCCGACGCCTCCGAAGCTCCCCATGTCACGCGCCCCCGGCGCCCTGCCGCTCCGACTGCGGAGGCCGTAGCCCTGCCCGCCCTGGCTCAGACCGCAACGGATAATCCGCCCGCCTCTGTGCCGGCTTCTGCCCCTGCGCCCGTGACGATGACCGCGCGCCTGAGCGACGAACAGGTGCTGAAGGCCGAACGCGACCGCCTGAACGGCAAGGATAGCCCCAACAGCAACACGCCTGCGGAACCACCGCTGCCGGACGATGGGCTGGGCGAAGAGGGGGCGTTTATCACTGCGGACGAGGTCACCTCTCCGGAGGAAAACATCATGCTGGCGCGCGGCAAGGTCGAGATGCGCTGGGAAGGCCGCCTCATTCGTGCTGACGAGGTCCGCTACGATCAGACGACGGGTAAAACCGTGGCAACCGGCAATGTGCAAACGATCAATCCGGACGGTTCGGTGCAATACGCCGACCGGCTGGAGGTCGATAATGAACATTCGTCCGGCACCGGCGATCGTATCGCCTATATCGACGGCGAAAAATCCAAGCTGTTCGCCAACAAGGTTGAACGTCTCGACGAACAGACCAACCGCCTCAGCGAAGCGATTTTCACCCCCTGCGAACTGTGTGTGAAAAACAATGTCACGCAGGAGCCGACCTGGCATATTCAGGCCAGTTCGATCACGCAGGACAAGAAACACCGCGTGGTGATCTATCGCGACGCTATCATCAAGGCCAAGGGCGTCCCCGTCCTGTACCTGCCTGTTCTGTGGCACGCCGACGTGACGGCCAAGCGGAGCTCAGGCTTCCTGATGCCAAAGCCCGGCTTTTCAGGGCGGCGCGGAGCGACGCTGGAGTTGCCGTACCTGTGGGCGGTCTCGCCCTACACGGACATTATCATCAGCCCGGAATTTTCCAGCAAGCTCAATCCACTGCTGTATCTGGAACTCAACCGCCGCTTCTACTCCGGTGATTTGCACAGCCGCTTTGGTGTCACCAATGAGCGCTTCTTTGATAATGATGGCCACAAATGGGGCGAAAGCGCCACCCGTGGCTTCATGCTGCTGGATGGCAAGTTCGATATCAACGAAGACTGGCGCTGGAACTTCACGGCGCAGCGGGTATGGGACAAGACGAGCAACGGCCTGCTGTCATGGTCAGCCGACGCCAATGGTAACCCGGTCTCGACGCCCATTGCTGCGGGTCTTCCGATCTCGAACTTCTACGAACGCTACAAGGTCGATGAAGGCTTCCCCTATGCCGGGGATTTTTCGAGCAATTCGCGCCGCCTGATCAGTCAGATCAATCTGGTGCGTCAGACCGATACGGCCTTCTTCAGCGCCTCGCTGATATCCTTCCAGAGCCTGGCTATTGGCGGTCAGCACCGGCTGAGTTCCGATCTGGCAACAAGCCCGATGCTGTATCTGGCGGAACGCGACCGGAATCAACCGGCTGTCGCGCCGATGATCGATGCCTACTGGTCGCCGGATCAGGAGATACTGGGCGGGCGTCTGACCCTGTCGGCCAATGCCGTGTCGATCATTCGCAAGACGACGCCTTCGACGGATATCTTCCTCGCACCCGACATCGTGAATCCGGACAATCGCGGCCCCGTCGATACGGCGCGCGCCAATATCGGCCTGTCGTGGCGGCGCGACATGGTCACCCCCGGCGGCCTCAAGTTCGCGCCCTTCCTCGACGCGCGTCACGACGAATACTATCTGCGGGACTATTACAAGACCGGATATGACCTGCAACCCGGCGAAGAGGACACGCGGCGGGTGTCGCGCAGCCTCGGTACGGTCGGCCTCGACCTCTCCTATCCGCTGCTGCGCAAGTTCAACGGCCTGTCCTTGGTGGTCGAACCCATCGCGCAAATCGCCCTGTCTCCCGATTCGCAGGTCGAACCCTTCCTCACGAACGAAGACTCCAATGCGTTCGAAGTCGATGCGACCACCCTGTTCAAGGCCAACCGTTCCCCCGGTTTCGACCTTTACGAGGGCGGCAAACGCCTGAATGTGGGGCTGAAGACCCAGCTCAGCTATGATTCGGGCTTCCGTTTCTCCTCGCTGATCGGTCGCGCCTTCCGCAAGACCCCGGAAGAAAACTTCTATCGCCTCTACAAGATCGGCAATACGACCTACAAATACGACGCCTCCAGTCTGGCCAACACCAAATCCGACTGGATCGTACAGGCGGACGTCGATACGGGCCGGGGCCTGCGCCTTTATACCCGTCAGCGCATCGGCGACGATGGCACGATCCGCCGGGGCGAAACCGGCGTGAGTTATTTCAGCGCCAATACGCAGCTCACCCTGCGCCACCAGTACGACAAGACGGCGCTGCTTGGCCTGAAAAACAACTATAATTTCACCGTCGTCGATGGCGAACTGGTGCCGACCGTGGGCTATCACGACCTGCAACTGTTCGGACAGCACTTCTTTAACTCCAGATGGGGGGTTTCGGCTCAGGTCAGCCGCGACATGCTGCGTGACCGCTGGCTGCGTTCCGAAGCCTCGGTCATCTACAAGGATGACTGCGCACGTCTAGAACTGGTCTATCAGCGCGATGAGACGGCCCTGCTCAGCAATAATGGCAAGGCGAATGAGTCTATTTCGGTTCGGATAAGTCTTGCCACATTGGCGCCATCGGACGATGATTTTGTCAATGTACGCTAAGAGCCGTATGGTTTATAGATTGCCCGACCCGGCCGCAGCGCCGCTTTGTTGAAAAGATTAAAACGACGACATGACCTCCGTTGCCTTCCGCCGCTCCGCGATGCTGCTTTGCACCTGCCTCACCCTGTCGGGCCTTCCGGCCGTCGCACAGACGACCGCTCAACCGGCGGCGCAGGCCCGTCCGCTGGGCGAAGGGGTCGTGGCGCTGGTCAACGACAAGCTGATCTCGTCCTACGATCTCAAGCAGCGTATGCTGTTGCTGATCATCACCTCGGGTGTGCAGGTCACGCAGCAAAACTACGCGGCTTTTCAGCAGCAGGCCCTGCGCGCCCTGATCGACGAACATCTGCAACTGGCCGAGGCCGACCATTTCAAGCTGACCGTTTCCGATGAGGAAATCGACGAGGAAGTCGCCAATATGGCGCAGCAGTCGGGCCTGTCAAAGGACCAGCTTCTGGCCGAACTGAAGCGCGCCGGCATCGAAGCACAGACCCTGCGCGATCAGATCAAGGCCGAAATCGCCTGGGGGCAACTGGTCAATGGCCGTTTCCGCCCCAAGGCGCGCGTCGGCAAGGATCAGGTCGATGCCTTCATGACCAAGCTGACCGAAGATAGCCAGAAGCCGCAATATCTGGTGGCGGAAATCCTGATCGATCCGGAAGTCGCCGGTGGCCAGAAAGAGGCCGAAGCCGGGGCGCAGCAACTGTTCGATCAGATCGCGCAAGGCGTCGCGCCGTTTCAGTCGGTGGCAAGGCAGTTTTCCAACGCTCCGTCGGCGGCCAATGGCGGTGACGCGGGCTGGCTGGTCTCCGGCACCATCGACCCCAAGGTTGAAACCGTCCTCAAGGGCATGAATCCGGGGCAGATGACGCGTCCGATCGTTACCGACGAAGGCGTCTATATCTACTACCTGCGCGAAAAGAAGGAAGGCAAGGCCGACGCCAAGGTGCGCCTGAAACAGGCCGCCGTGCCGCTGACCGGCGGGGATTCGGCCATGCGCGCACTGGCCAGCGTCCGCGCCAGGTATCCGACCTGTGATGCCCTCAATAACGAAAAGGGCAGTGGTCAGGTCAGCGTCGCCGATCTCGGCTTTACGACCCTCAGCGACTTAAAGCCGGAATACGCCTCGGCACTGCAACCGCTCAAGGTCGGGCAAAGCACTGAGCCGATGAAAAACGCCATGAATATCAATGTGGTCTATGTCTGTGACAAGACCGCCGCCGGTGATGATGTCCCTTCGCGCGAACAGGTCGAACAACGCCTGACGCAGCAAAAGGTCGCCATGCTGGGCCGCCGCTATCTGCGTGACATCCGCGACGGTGCCACGATCGAAAGCCGGTAAGGGCGTTGCGCCCGCCCATCACGGCGCCGCTGGTCCTCAGCCTGGGTGACCCCTGCGGCACAGGGCCCGAACTGGTGCACAAGGCGTGGGCGGCTCTCAGATCACAGACAGACTACGCTTTCGCGGTTTTGGGCGATGCCGATTTACTGGCCTCTCTGGGGCCGGTTCGGCCTATCCATGACCTGTCCGAAGCCATAGCGGCCTTCCCCGATGGCCTGCCGGTTCTCGACCGCCCGCTAAGCGCCCCCGCCCGTCCAGGTCAGCCCGATCCGGTTCACGCGCCGCATATTACCGGCTGGATACGCGAAGGTGTCTGCCTATGCCTGTCCGGCGCGGCACGCGGCCTTGTCACCGCCCCCATCGCCAAGTCGGTGCTCTACGCCACCGGCTTTGCCTTTCCCGGCCATACGGAATATCTGGGTGACCTGACCGCCGATACCCCCTATCCCGGCACGCGCGGCCCGGTCATGATGCTGACTGCGCCCGATGCCGCCAATGACAGCGCCCTGCGCGTCGTGCTGGCCACCATCCACATCCCCCTGTCCGAGGTGAAAGCGCACCTGTCGGCAGAGACCGTTCGCAGCCTTGCCCACGTCACCCACGAAGCCCTGATCCGCGACTTCGGCGTGGCCAAACCGCGGCTGGTGCTGGCCGGGCTCAATCCTCATGCCGGTGAAGACGGCACCATCGGGCGCGAGGAAGTCGATCTGTTGCAGCCTCTGGTGGCGGCCTTGCGCACCGAAGGGCTGGACATCTCAGGCCCCCTGCCCGCCGACACCCTGTTTCATGCAGAGGCGCGTCGCACCTATGACGCCGCCCTGTGCCTGTATCACGATCAAGGCTTGATTCCGCTTAAGACGCTGGACTTCTGGGGCGGTGTCAATATAACCCTCGGCCTGCCCCTTGTGCGGACGTCTCCGGATCACGGCACCGGTTTTGCCATTTCCGGCAAGGGCATAGCCCGTCCCGACAGCCTGATCAACGCCATCCGGGCCGCCCACGACATCAGCCTGAACCGAGCCCAAAAAACCACGTAAATGACCCTGCCCTCCCTCCGCGAAAGCCTCGAAGCCCACGGCCTGATGGCCAAAAAGAGCTTCGGTCAGCACTTCCTGCTCGACCTGAATGTGACGCGCAAGATCGTGCGTCTGGGGCAGGAAGGCGGCAACGCCTTTGACGGTCAGGTGGTAATCGAGGTCGGCCCCGGTCCCGGCGGCCTGACGCGCGCCGCACTGGAAAGCGAAGCCGCCTATGTGCTGGCCGTCGAAAAGGACGCGCGGTTTATCGACTTGCTGACGGAGCTGGATACGGCCTATCCCGGCCGTTTCGGCGTGGTCGAAGCCGATGCGCTGAAGGTCGATGAGCGCGCCCTTCTGGCCGAACGCGGCCTGCCACCACAGGCTCATCTGGTCTCCAACCTGCCCTACAATGTCGGCACGCCGCTGCTGATCAAGTGGCTGACCGGGCCGTGGCAGCCCAAATCCCTGACCCTGATGTTTCAGCTTGAGGTCGCCCTGCGCGTCGTCGCCCCGGTTGGGGACGATGATTACGGTCGTCTGGGGGTCATCTGTCAGGTCCTGTGCGACTGTGAAAAGCTGATGGACCTGCCGGCGCGTGCCTTTACGCCGCCGCCCAAGGTCGATAGCGCCGTGGTGCGCCTGATCCCCAAGGCCGAGCGCCCCGACGCGCGCATCATCCGCAATCTGGAAACCCTTACCGCCGCGGCCTTTGGTCAGCGTCGCAAGATGCTGCGGGCCTCGTTAAAAGCGCTGGGCGGTGAGACCCTGCTGGCCAAGGTTGGGATTGATCCGACCCTGCGCGCTGAAAATATCAGCCCGGCGGACTTTTTGCGGTTGGCAGAAGCGCTTTAAGGTCTTGGGGCCAGTTGGCCCCAAACCCCATAACTCTCTGCAATGACTCTGACGGTGCCTTTTACTCCCGGTTCCGGGTGAAGGGCCCGTGGCCCTTCGCCCTTCAAAACCTTTTCCAAAGTCCGATAGTCACCGCACTCGACTTCGGCACATTTTCGCCACTGACCGTCTGACGCAGGCCAAACTGCACGCCCAGCGTCTGTTTGGCATCGAAAAAGCGCACGGCGCTGGTTTCCACGTGAGTCCATTTGGCTTCAAAGCCGTTCAGGCGATCCGTTTTGCCCGCAAACACCTGAGCCATCACGATCCATTTGGGCGAAGGCCGCGCCCCGACGGTCACATCCACCCGCCACTGATCGGCATTTGACCCGCTGCGGGCGCGCCTAGCGACCTGCGCATCGACAAACATCGGCACCTTGCGCGCCTCGAAACTATGTCCGCCATAAAGGCGCACCTCGACATCCGGGTCTTCATCACCGGGCACAGAAAACTCGTCGCGTCGCCCCTTGCCAAAGCCATCCAGCGACACACTGGCGCTCAGCGCACTGCGATCGGAGCGATAGAGGGGCGTCTTCAGCCCGATCTCGACAGAGCCCAAACCTGAGAAACTGTCCACAGAGGTTTGAATATCCTGAATATTCGCCTTGGCGAACACACTCAGCAGGTCGTGCACCCCGCGTTCGGCAAAGACCGTCACGCGCTTTTCTTCCCACTGCGGCAGATCAATCGCGGCCGTGCCGGACGCATCGAACCCCTGGCTGGCAGTGACCACCTCGACCTTGACGATGACTTCGCTCGCCCCACTGTCCGGCCCCCAGGCCGAGGCGCAGACGGTCGCCGGCCACAGGGCCAGCACCACTGCCAAAATCCACCGCCCCCGCTTGCGCAAACCTGCCCCCTTTTAGCGATCCCAGCCGGGATACTGACGCTCCAGCCGCCGCATCAGCCCCGGCCACAGCAGACCGGAGACAAACCCGACACCGGCCCCTAACGGCGCCACCTTGTCCTGCACGTCCTGCGGCGCTTCCAATACGCCGTCGCGTCCGGCCGACAGGGCGGCAATCTGCTGCCGACAGGCCTGCTCCAGAAAATAAACCAGGGTAAAGGCTTCGGCCGCCGAGCCACCATAGGCCAGCGCCCCGTGGTTGCGCAACAGCATGATCTTTTTTTGCCCCAGATCGGCGACGATACGCTGGCGTTCATCGTGATCAAGCGCCACGCCCTCATAGGCGTGATAGGCCAGATGCGGCCCCAGCAACAGGGCGTTCTGCGTCAGGGGCAGCAGGCCCTCTTTTTGCGCCGAAACGCCGGTCATGGCGTCCGTGTGCAGGTGGATGACCACATGGGCATCCGGACACGCCACATGCAGGGCACTATGGATGGTAAAGCCCGCCGGATTCACAAAGGCGTCGGCCGCGCCCACGATCTGGCCCTCCAGATCGACCTTGACCAGCGCCGAAGCCGTCATCTCCTCAAAAAAAGTGCCGTAGGGATTGATCAGGAAATGATCGACGTGCGACACCACCGGCCCATCCGGCCCGGCCACAAGCGAGTCCTTCGCCGGAACGCGGGCCGAAATATGGGTGAAGATGGTATCGTCCCAGCCAAACATCGCCACCAGTCGATACAGCGCCGCCAGATCCTTACGGATGGCCCATTCGGCGGGGCTGATCAGCGGATGAACCGAGGCGGTTTCAGTGGTCATGAACATGTCTCCCTGTATCGTTTTGCCGATGACAGGGGATTGACGTACCGTAAGTCAAGCCGATTGCATGGCTCGCGGGGTTATCTATGTCCTATCAAACCCTTGTGACGATCAGCTTACCTTCGCTGACCGCCAGAATGCGGACCTTTTCGGACAGGGCAATGGGCGCGTCCGTGCGTTCGCTCTGGGCCGGCCATTCGACGCCATCGAAGATGACGCGGCCATTGACGCGCTGACCTTCGAGGTCGTCGAAGGCATCAATCACCGTCGCCTCCTGCCCGATCAGGCGATGATGCGGGTCATTGATGTCAGCCCCTTCCGCCACGGGAGGCTTGAGGAAACGCCGCGACAGAAGCGTCATGGTCAGCGTCAGGACGCAGAAAATGACGATCTGCACCAGCAGGTTGGCCGGGGCCCCGGTCAGGGTGATCACCGCCACGATCACAGCGGCGGCCGCAGGCCACAGAAGCCACTGCGTACCGATGACGATTTCAAACGCCAGCAGCGACCCGCCAATAATCAGCCAGGCCCAGAAAAGCTGCCGCCCCTGCGGCTCAGCCAGCAAAAACTCCAGCATACTCCCCTCCGTTACTTGCTCCGCGTGGCCGGAGCCTGATCCGTGACGGTCTTCAGCAGTTCGGCCACACCGGCAACGGACCCCGATAGAGACGCCAGATCGGCTGGCAGAATCAGGGTCTTGGTATTGGCTGAATTGGCGAAACCGGCAAAGGCTTCGACATATTTTTGCGCCACGAAGTAGTTGATGGCCTTGGTGTCGCCCGAAGCGATGGCGTCCGACACCATCTGGGTCGCCTTGGCTTCGGCTTCGGCGGCGCGTTCGCGCGCTTCGGCGTCGCGGAAGGCGGCTTCCTTGCGCCCTTCGGCCTCAAGTACGGCGGCCTGCTTGGCCCCTTCGGCGCGGGCAATGGCGGCCTGACGCTCACCGTCGGCTTCGATGATCAGGGCGCGACGCTCGCGCTCGGCCTTCATCTGACGCGCCATGGCGTCGGTAATGTCGTGCGGCGGGCGCAGGTCCTTAATTTCGATGCGTGTCACCTTGATGCCCCAGGGCGAGGTGGCGTGGTCGATAACGGTCAGGAGCCGCGTATTGATCGAATCGCGCTGCGACAACACTTCATCCAGTTCCATCGAACCGACCACGGTGCGCAGATTAGTCATGGCCAACTGCGTGATGGCATTGTTGAGATTATCGACGCGATACGCAGCCGCAGCGGCATCCATCACCTGCGTGAAGACGATCCCGTCCACCTTGACGATGGCATTGTCCTTGGTGATCACGTCCTGCTGCGGCACGTCGAACACCTGCTCCATCATGTTGACCTTCTTGCCCACCGTTTCGATGAAAGGCGTCAGGAAGGAGATGCCGGGCTTGAGCGTGCGGGTATAGCGGCCAAAGCGTTCGACCGTAAATTCACGGCCCTGCGGGACGATCTTGATGACCGAAAACAGGATGAAAAAGGTCACGACGATCAGAACGCCGGCGAAGATACTGAACATGAAGACTCCCCTCAGTGGTTATGTGCACAGTGTAGCGCAACCGGGAGGAATAGCTACGAAAACCGGAGGTTAGGCCGCCGATTTTCGTTCATGCTTTCAGCCTATTTGCTATTGATCAGGTACTGTGCCTTACGCACGACATCCCTCAGGTCTTCATCGACGAGCAAGACCAGCGCCTCCCCGAAACCAACGAATCTGGCCTCATCGGCATCGTCCGCTGCCTTCGGTTCGCCCTCAGTCCAATGCGCCAGATAGTCAATCAGCGCATAATGAAAATCTGGCTCAATGATTTCATAGACATCAATCAAGGGCCCAAGTTCAGCCTTGCACCCTGTTTCTTCTTTCAATTCTCGTAAAGCGGCCGTTCTGAGGCTTTCGCCCCACTCGACCTTGCCGCCGGGAATGGACCAATGACCTTTGCGCGGCTCACGGCCCCGCCGGATCAGCAGCACCTTATCGAAACTGACGCAAACAACGCCAACACAGACTTTTGGGGCTTGCATTGCCAGAGCCTCTCACCTAACGGAACCACACATCGTTTTATGCAGGTAATACAGCATGTCCGACGCCGCCAGTGATTTCGCCCAATGCCCTCCCGTCGCGCCCGAAGTGATCGCTGAGATCAAGGCCGCGGTTGGTGAGGCTGGCTGGTCTGACGACGAACTGCGCGTGACGGCCAAGCTGACCGAATGGCGCGGCAAGTGGAAGGGCCACACGCCGCTGCTGGTCCTGCCGAAGACCACCGAAGAACTGTCGCAGGTCGTGAAAATCTGCAACGCCCACGGCGTGGCCATCACCCCTCAGGGCGGCAATACGGGACTGGTCGGCGGTCAGATTCCGTTTGGCGAAATCCTTGTGTCGCTGGAGCGTATGCGCGCCATCCGCGACGTAGCCCCGACCGATGACACCATGGTGCTGGAGGCCGGGATCACCCTCCTTGAGGCGCAGGAGATTGCCGAAAAGGCCAATCGCTTCTTCCCCCTGTCACTGGCGGCTGAGGGCACGGCGACGGTCGGCGGCGTGATCAGCACCAATGCCGGTGGCACAGCGGTCCTGCGTTACGGCGTGACGCGCGATCTGGTCTCCGGCCTTGAGGTCGTCCTGCCCAATGGGGAGATTTTCAATGGCCTCAAGCGCCTGCGTAAGGACAATACGGGCTACGACCTCAAGCAAATGTTTATTGGCGCCGAAGGCACGCTGGGCATCATCACCGCCGCTTCGCTCAAGCTGTTCCCGGTGATGAATTCGCGCTGCGTGGCCATTGTTGGCTTTGAAACCGCGCAGAAGGCCATCGACCTGCTGGGGCGCGCCAAGCAGGAAACCGGCGGTCAGGTCGAAGCCTTTGAGCTGATGGGCCGCTATGGCCTGTCGCTGGTGCTGAAAAACATCCCCGACACGCGCGAGCCTCTGGAAGGGGAATACCCCTGGTACGCCCTGATCGAGGTGGCGTCCGGCGACCCCGACGGTGCGGAAGGCGCGATGGAGCGCCTTCTGACGGCGGCGTTTGAAGAAGAGCTGATCGTCGATGCGGCCATTGCCCAGAACGAAACCCAGGCCGCGGCCTTCTGGCGTCTGCGCGAAGAGCACTCCGCCGCTGAAAAGGTCGAGGGCGCGGCGTGGAAGCACGACGTCTCCGTGCCCCTGTCGCAGATGGCCGACTACATCGAAAAGGGCGCGGCGGCGGTCGAAGCCTTCCTGCCCGGCGCACGTCTGGTCACCTTTGGCCACGTCGGCGACGGCAATGTGCACTTTAATGTCATCGTCCCCGAAGGCATGGACGCCGCCGAATTTAACGCCCTGCGCGATCAGGGGGCCAAGGTGGTGCACGATCTGGTGCATCAATACGAAGGCTCGATCTCGGCCGAACACGGTCTGGGGCGCATGAAGACGCAGGAGGCGCTTCAGTACAAGGACCCGGCGGCGGTCGAAGCCATGCGCGCCATTCGTCTGGCGCTCGATCCGAAGCGCATCATGAACCCACATGTTCTGTTCTAAGGCGGATACGCGCTTCGGTTTATTGTTGCGCTAACGCTTCGCTCCTTGAGCGCGGGCGCATCATGAACCCGCACGTCCTGTTCTAAGGCGGATACGCGCTTCGGTTTATTGTTGCGCTAACGCTTCGCTCCTTGAGCGCGGGCGCATCATGAACCCGCACGTCCTGTTTTAAATCGAAAACAATATCCGGCTCAGCCGACCTTTGTCGGGTCCAGAGCGGCCTTGGCCTCTTCGTTGCGCGCCTAAATGCGGTGCTTGGCCATGCGCGCCACAGCCGTCATAAGTTCGGGTATGACGAACGGTTTGGGCAAAAGTTCATCCGCCCCGGCATCCTTGGCCGCCGCCAGCACATGCATGGCGCCAATCTTGTCATTGATACCTTCGGACATGGCCAGGGTGCGGATGTGCGGATAGTCCTTGCGTAACTGCATGATACCCTCGACCCCGCCCATGCCGGGGATGAGCACCGCGGTTATTACCGCATCGACCAGACCCAGATTGTGGTCAAACAGCACGTCTTCCATCGTGTTGGCGACACTGACCCTGTAACCCACCTGTTGCAGGGTCATGCCGATAAAGGTGCGCAGTTGCACGTCCGGATCAACGACCAGCACATGGAAGTCCGTCTGCCGTGCCCGGTGAAACTTGAGCGTCTCAGCCAGCAATATTTTCAGTTCAGACGGATCGACGGGTTTCGGCAGCATGAAATCCGCCCCGGCCTGCAAGGCCTGATCGCGGACCTTTTGAGTGGCGCCCGCGCCCTTCCAGACAAAGGACATCAGGGCAATCGGCGTATCCTGCATCAGGCCTTTGAGGCTGCCGACCTTTTTCAGCATGTCCACGCCATCGACATAACCATCCATCACCAGCAGTTGAAAGCGGTTATGCTGTAGCGTGCGCGTCGCCATCACCTCATTGAAACACAGCACAGACGTCCAGTTCTGACGGCTCAGTTGACGCGCCATTTCACGCGCCTGATCCCGGTCGGAATCGAGCACAAGCACGCTGCCGTAAGTTGCGGAAGGCCCTCTTTCCGCGTTCATCTTTGCCCCTTAGCTCACAGTGAGGTACGCTACGCCTAATTAAACACAGAACAAGGTTCGGAATTTGCAGTTAAATTCCTTAAAAATTTAGAAATATAACATTTTACCCAATGAAAGCCGCTTTAAAAATCGCCAAAAACGCGCATTTTTATTTTACCCTTATCAAATCGTTATTTGAGAAATACCTTTACAGGCATTCCGCACCGACGCCAGAGATACGCCACCGCACGATTGAATACACCATTGCCCGCAAACCTCTTTGCAGCGCAGGGATTCGCCGTTAAACAAACCGCATGATCCTGCTGCTTTCCCCTGCCAAATCCCTGGACGAAACGCCGGTTTCTCCACCCCTGCCGACCAGCGAGCCGCGCTTTACCCGTGAGACCCAGAGCCTGCTCAAGGTCATGAAGGGCAAAAAACCGGCTGACCTTCAGCGGCTGATGGATATTTCGGCCAGGCTGGGTGAACTGAACCATCAGCGCTACAAAGCGTTTGCCGATCAGGCCGCCCTGCCCGCCGCCCTGATGTTCGACGGCGATGTCTATACGGGCCTGAAGGCGCGCGATCTTGATGCCGACGGGCTGGCCTTTGCGCAGGATCACGTGCGGATATTATCGGGCCTGTATGGTCTGCTGCGCCCGCTCGACCTGATCCGGCCCTATCGGCTGGAAATGGGGACCGGTCTGGAAACGGGCAAGGGCAGTACCCTCTACGCCTTCTGGGGCGACCGCATCGCCAAAGAGATCGTGGCGGACGCGAAAGCCACGGGCAGCGACACGGTGCTCAATCTGGCCAGTCAGGAATATGCCCGCGCCGCCCTGACCAAGGCGTTGAAGCTGAAAGTCATTGAGGTGAAATTTCTCGAGATCAAGGGCGACAAGACCTCGATGATTTCCTTCTTTGCCAAGAAGGCGCGCGGCCTGATGGCGCGCTACGTCATCGACCACCGCATTACCGATCCGCAAGCGGCCAAGGCCTTCGATTCCGAAGGCTATCGCTTTGTGCCGGAACAATCGTCAGAGACGGTATGGACCTTTTCGCGCAAGCACCCCTGAAAAATTTTGAAACCACAGATGACACAGATGGCACAGATTAGGATGGGTTCTGATCCGGCAGAGAGGGTGTAACGCAATTGCAGGCACCGAAGCGCCAATCTGTGTAATCTGTGAAATCTGTGGTTATAAGCAATGTGGCGCTCTACCCGACAAACCCCGCCGCACGTTTGAGGCGGTCATTGATCGCCTCCCCCAGACCCTCCGACGGGATCGGCGCGACGCAGATACGGGCGGGCTTATGCGCATCGGCCTCGCGCAGATAGGCGAACAAGTTGGCCGCGGCCTCCGACAGCTTGCCCGTAGGGCTGAGGTTGAGGAGTGTCCCCGCAAAATCCACAGCCTTATCCACCGGGCCGAAGGCCAGATACACACAGTCGGCGGGCGGATTTTCCACATTTATATCCACAGGCGCGTCGGGCGCGTAATGCAGGCTGAGGCGGCCCGGTGAGCGGTGCCCTTCGGCGGCGTCATCGGCCAGCGGCCCGACCACCGCCTCGACCTCGGCGCGCGTCACGGCCCCGGGGCGCAGGTAACGCACCTCACCCAGCAGGCTGACCACCGAAGATTCCAGCCCCACCTGACAATCACCGCCATCGACCGATGCCCCGACAAAGGCCCCGGTTTCGCTAAGCGCATCGGCAAAGCGCGTCGGGCTGGGGCGACCTGACCGGTTGGCCGAAGGGGCCACCACGCCGCCCGCAAAGCCTTCGAGAAGGGCGCGCGCCAACGGATGCGACGGCACGCGGATCGCCACGCTGTCGAGTCCGGCGCGCGCCAGATCACAGACCTTTTGCGTATCGCGCACCGGCACCACCAGCGTCAGCGGGCCGGGCCAGAAGGCCTGAGCCAGAGCCCGCGCGCGATCGTCAAAGACGCCTATAGCTTCGGCGGCCTCCAGCGACGCCACGTGCACGATCAGCGGATTGAAGCGCGGCCGGCCCTTGGCTTCGAACACCTTCGCTACTGCCGTGGGATCATCGGCACGCGCCCCCAGCCCATAGACCGTCTCGGTCGGCAAGTGGATCAGTTCGCCACGTCCCAGCGCGGCAATGGCATCGGTAACAGTTGACATAACTCTATCTCTCCTCCCTGTGCCGCAGGCATAGGGAGGTGGCGGCGAGCGAAGCGAGACCGACGGAGGGGGGGGGGGATTCAGTAGCCGGAAGGCCCGAAGCCCTTGATACAGAGGTGCTATCCCCCTCCACCCTCTACGCTGCGCTTGAGGGTCCCCCTCCCCATCGCTACACGACAGGGAGGAGAAAAGGATGGCGCGCCATATCACACCACGGCGCGCGCGTAAGCCCTATTTCGTCGTGGCCGTGACCTTGAGATCAAGCGACACGGCATTGGGCACGGCGTCGGTGGCCGTCCATTCGCCGGAACCCACCCCGTAGTCCAGACGATTAAGTTTGGCGGTGGCGGTCATAACCGCCTGTTTGCCGTTGATTTTCAGCGTAAACGGCAGGTCGAACGGTTTGGTCTGGCCGTGCAGGGTCAGGCGGCCCTTAGCGAGATACTTATCCGGCCCCGTCTGGGTGAAGGTCGTCGCCTTGAAGGTCGCCTTGGGGGTGGCGGCCGTGTTGAAGAAGCTGTCACTTTTCAGCGTGTCGTCGCGGGTGGAATCGCCGCTGTTGACCGAGGCCAGATCAATCACCACCGTCGCCTTCGACTGATCAAGGCGTTGCGGATCGAAGGTGATATCCGCCGTATAGCCGCCGAAACCGCCCTTGATGGCCTCACCGTTAAAGGTGGTGGCGAAATGAATATATGAGGCCGCCTTGCTGACCGTCCAGACGGGCACGGCTGTGGACACCTCTGTGGAAGAGGACGCTGACTCTGTGGACGAGGCCGCTTCGCTGGCTGCGGCTACGGTTTCGGCTGAGGCCACCGTTTGCACCGCTTCGGGGGCGGCGACAGGGGCCGGTTCCGGCACACTGGCCCCGCGCATCATAAAGGTAGCCAGCACAAACGCGCCTACCACAGCCACCGCCGGCACCAGCCAGCGGACGTTCAGCGCGCTTTGCAGGATCGTCGGCTTTGGCTCCAGCCCCGGCAACATGCGCGTCACCGTATCGTCCTTGTGGATGAAATGGTGCATAAGCGCCGCGCCGACGTGCAGCGGGATCAGGACGTAGAAGATCAGCTTGGCAAACAGGCCATGCAGCGCCTCAAACACCTCATGCGTCTCATGCCCAAGCGGCAGGTGCGGGATCGGCACGACGCCGAACCACAGGGTAGGCACCGGCACCTTGGCCGTTGACACCAACGCCCAGCCGCTCAGTGGCAGGCCGATCATCAGCACATAAAAGCCGATATGCACGGCCTTCGCCGCCGCCATCTGCCATTTGGGTCCCTCGATCTCCGGCGGGGCCTTATAGGCCACACGCAGACCGATGCGCACAAAGGTCAGCAAGAGGATCAGGAAGCCCACCGACTTGTGCATCTGATAGCGTGAGAACAGGCCCCCATCCTTGTCCTCCAGCGTCCAGCCCAGAAAGACCATGTAAAAGATCAGGGCGGCCATGGCCCAATGCAGGTAGCGCGAGGCGCGGTGATAGGTGGCGGGCGTCATGGAACGACTCCTCAGATGTGGGTTGCGAAACACTATGCCAATGCGGCGTGCAAAATCAACGACTATATGTAACTAACAAAATTACATATCAAGCCCCACCCTGTTTTCCTGTACTTTTTCTCTTGTGACCTAAGGGAAGTTCACGGAACTGTGAATTTCCCTGCCGCCACGTCATGCGTCATCAGGAAATCAGTAGAATAAAAGCTGAGGAAACCCCATGACCTACCGTGCCCCGCTCGCGGATCTCAAGTTCAGCCTGACGGCGGTAACGGGCATTGAGCGCCTGTACCAGAGTTCCGCCTATCCCGATTTCGACGGCGATCTGCTGGATGCGATTCTCGACGCCGCCGGGCAGTTGTCCGAAGAGGTGCTGGCCCCGCTCAACCGCGTTGGCGATACGCACGGCGCGAAGCTCGAAAACGATAAGGTCACCGTCGCCCCCGGCTTTGCCGAGGCCGTTTCCGCCTTTGCCGAAGGCGGCTGGGCCGGTCTGGGCGCCCCGGCGGAACACGGCGGGCAGGCCATGCCCAAGGCGCTGGAAATGGCGGCCTATGAGATGTTCCACGCCGCCAATATGGCCTTTGCCCTCTATCCCACCCTGTCGCAGGCGGCGATTGAGGCTTTGCACCACCACGGCACCGAGCGTCAGAAGGCGCTCTATCTGCCGTATCTGACCAGCGGGGAATGGTCGGGCACCATGAACCTGACCGAGCCGCAAGCGGGCTCCGATCTGGCGCTTCTCACCAGTCAGGCCGTGCCCGACGGCGATGCCTACCGCCTGACCGGGCAGAAAATCTATATCACCTGGGGTGATCACGAAACGCGCGACAATATCCTGCATCTGGTGCTGGCGCGACTTCCCGGCGCACCTGAAGGGACGCGCGGTATCTCTCTGTTTTTATGCCCGAAATACCTCGTCAATGACGACGGCTCTCTGGGCGAACGCAATGCGCTGCGCGCCGTCGGTCTGGAACACAAGCTGGGCATCCACGCCTCGCCCACCTGCGTCATGGCGTTTGAGGGCGCGAAGGCCGAACTGGTCGGGCAGCCGCATCAGGGGCTGATGGCCATGTTCACCATGATGAACGCCGCGCGTCTGGCCGTCGGCGTACAGGGCGTGGGCATTGCCGAGCGCGCCTATCAGCAGGCGCTGGCCTATGCGCATGATCGTCGTCAGGGCAATTCGGTTCTCACCGGCGAGAAGAAGGCCCCGATCTTCGATCACCCGGATGTGCGCCTGATGCTGGCCCTGTCCAAGGCGAAGATCGAAGCGGCCCGCGGCATCTGCCTGCTGACGGCCATAGCCGCCGACGACTATCGCCTGAACGCCGACGCCCGCGTGAAGCGCCGTGAGGATTTTCTGGTCCCCGTCGCTAAGGCGTGGGCGACCGATATCGGTGTCGAAGTGGCCTCAGCCGGAGTGCAGGTGCACGGCGGCATGGGCTTTATCGAAGAGACCGGCGCGGCCCAGCATTACCGCGACGCGCGCATTGCCCCCATCTATGAAGGGACTAATGGCATTCAGGCCGGCGACCTTGTGGGGCGCAAGCTGGGCGACGACGCGGCTTCGGCACTGGAGCTTAAAGCCGATATCCAATCCTATATTCAAAACAATGATCTAAGTGACGATCTTAAAGCGTCCGTCACACCGCTTGAAACCGCCCTGACGGCATTTGAGGCCGCCAGCCTGTGGCTGGTGGCGCAGAAGAAAGCCCGACCGGCAGACGTTCAGGCCGGGGCCACCGCCTATCTGAAACTGACCGGCGACGTAGTCGGCGGTTACGTCCTGCTGCGCGGCGCGGTCGAAGCGACGGCGCGTCTCAAAGCCAACGACGGCGATCCGGCATGGCTGAATGCCAAGGTCGAACTGTGGAAGCTCTATGCGGCGCACATCCTGTCGCACGCGCAGGCCCTTCACACCGCCATCACCGCCGGAGCGGCCTCGCTGGAGACCCTGTCCGAGGGTCTCTGAGGCTCAGGGCTTGCTTTTGGATTGTCCGGCCGCTGCCGCGCCGGCGGCCTCTCTGGGGGAGAGCTTTTTCGGCACAACCACCACCGGCGGCGGCGCAGCCGATGAGGTGACGCCGACCTTGACGCCGGGGGCCTGCCCCCGCGCGACGAACAACTGCTCGATGGTCTGGCGCACAAAGACGGCATGGGTGACAAGGCCCAGCTCAAGACGCTGGGCATTGACCTCCACCTGCTTGGTCAGGATACCGGACACCAGAGTCGCCCTGGGCGCATCGGCCCCCGGCGCGCGCTCGGTATGTTCGGTCATAAACACCGGCCCGCCGGAATTGCCCGGAATGGCCGTCAGGTCGATCAGAAAGGTCGGGAAGCTCGATACCGGCCCCACCGGATAGGAGGCCAGCCGACCAGCGCGCAGGATGGGAAAACCGATCGTATTAGCCGAATAGCCGTGCGGATAGCCGAGCGTCATCATCTCGTCGCCGGGCGAGACGTGCCACTGATCGAACGAGCGCTCATCGGCCAGCCAGCTCAAAGGGATGGCCTTGTCCTTATAGGACGGTGGCACCTGAACGGCGATGACGGCAATGTCCTGCTTGGGGTTTTGCGTCCACAGAGGCCCGGCATCGGTGCGGATGGGGATGCGGGTGGGGCTATATTGCCAGGTGCCATTGGCGGCCTTAACGCGCCAGCCGATACGCACTTCGTTCTGCGGCATACGCTCAAAGACGTGGGCGGCGGTGACCAGCACCACTTCGGGGGCGGCCCCTTCGCGCGGAACGGACACAAGGAAGCCTGTACCCACCATGCGCTTCTGATCATTGACCGGCTGGTCAATCTGAACGGTGGCTTCGATCAGGTCGAGGGTCAGGTCAGCATCCATGTCCTATGTCTTACCCCCCAAATGGGCCAAAACCATGCCCAAAGCACCGTCACAAATAAACAAGGCGTAAGTTGACGTCCGGTGGTGGATCGTATCAACCTCTTACCCAATTCATCCTTGCGTCCCGAATGCAATTTGTCAAAGGTGCCCCTATGAAAAACCCGCCGGTTCGTGGCCTCAATCGCCGAAATTTCCTGAATTATAGCACCGGGGCCACCGTGGCCCTCCATGCCGGTCTGGTGGCTGCCCCTTCCTCCGTCTTCGCCGCAGAGAGTCTGATGTCCAAAACCCCCGCCCCCAAGCCCCTGAAGAAGCCGCACACGATCGAGCAACTGGGCTTCAAGCGCACCGACGACTATTTCTGGATGAAGGATGACAACTGGCAGGCCGTACTGCGTGATCCCGCCGCCATCAAGGCCGACGTCAAGGCGCAACTGATCGAAGAAAACGCCTATACCAAGGCCCTGCTCAAGCCGACCGAGGCGCTTCAGACGACCATTTTCGAAGAGATCAAGGGCCGCATCAAGGAAGACGATTCGTCGGTGCCTGCGCCCGATGGCCAGTGGGAATATTATGTCCGCTACAATATCGGCGGTCAGCACCCAATCAATGCCCGCAAGCCGCGCAGCAAGGACAAGATCAGCAGCGAAACCGTGCCCTTCGCCAAAATCCCGGCCGATGAGCAAATCCTGCTGGACGAAGACGCCGCAGCCAAGGGCCACGAATATTATTCAACGGCCACCACGACCCACAGCCCCGATCATAAGCTCTATGCCTGGGCCGAGGACACGCAAGGCTCTGAGGTCTATAAGATATACGTCAAGGACATCGCCACGGGGCAAGTGTTGGGCAAGCCGGTCGAAAGCGCCACGGGCGATTTCGTCTTCACACCGGACTCGCAATATATCTTCTGGACCTTCCGCGACGATAATGGTCGCCCGTCCAAACTCTACCGCCGCCCGGCCAAGGGTGGTGAGGACGTGCTGGTCTATGAGGAAACCGATCCCGGCTTCTTCATGGGCGTTGGCCTGACCTCGGATGAGCAATTCATCCTGATCAGCATCAATGACCACGAAACCTCGGAGGCGCGTCTGATCCCGGCCAAAACGCCGACCGCTGCCCCCGTGGTCGTTGAGGCGCGTCAAACGGGCGTGCAATACAGCGTCGATCACTGGGACGATCGCTTTGTTATCCTGACCAATGCCGACGGCGCGGTCGATTTCCAGATCATGACCTCAACCGCGGCCGTCCCGGCGCGCTCAACATGGAAGCCGTGGATCGCGCACCGTCCGGGCATCTACGTCACCGGTTTTGGCCTGTTCAAGGGCCACATGGTGCGTACCGAACGCGAAAACGCCAATTCGCGCATCGTCATCACCAAAAAGGCCGACCTCAGCGAGCACGAGATCGCGGTGAAAGAAGAGGCCTATGCGCTGGGTCTGGGCGGGTCGATGGAATACGACACGACGGTGATGCGCTACACCTATACCTCACCGACCACCCCGGCCCAGACCTATGATTACGACATGGCGACCAAGGAACGGGTGCTGCGCAAGACGCAGGTCGTGCCGTCGGGCCACAACCCCGCCGACTATGTCGCCAAGCGTCTTTATGCCAAGGCGTCGGATGGGGCAGAGGTGCCGGTGACGGTGCTGATGAAAAAGGATACCAGGCTGGACGGCTCGGCGCCCCTGCTGCTCTACGGCTACGGCTCCTACGGCATTTCGATGGAGCCGACCTTCTCGGTTTCGACCCTCAGCCTCGTCAATCGCGGCTTTATCTACGCCATTGCACATATCCGCGGCGGCACGGAAAAGGGCTACAACTGGTTCCTCGAAGGTCGAAAGTTCAAGAAAAAGAACACCTTTACCGACTTTATTGCCGCGGCGGAGCATCTGATCGCCAATGGCTATGGCGCCAAGGGCCGCATCGTGGCGCAGGGCGGTTCGGCCGGCGGTATGCTGATGGGGGCCATTGCCAATCTGCGGCCGGACCTGTGGGGCGGCGTGATCGGTCAGGTACCGTTCGTCGATGTGCTCAACACCATGAGCGACACCTCTCTGCCGCTCACGCCACCCGAATGGCCGGAATGGGGTAACCCGCTGGAGGATAAAGCGGCTTACGAATATATCGCCTCCTATTCGCCCTATGACAATGTGACGGCCAAGGCCTATCCGCCAGTTCTGGCCACGGGCGGCCTGTCCGATCCGCGCGTCACCTACTGGGAGCCGATGAAGTGGGCTTCCAAGCTGCGCGAATACACCACGTCGGGTTCGCCCATCCTGCTCAAGATCAATATGGAGGCTGGGCACGGCGGGGCTTCGGGGCGTTTTGATCGCCTTAAGGAAACCGCGCTCAACTACGCCTTCGCCATCTGGGCGCTGGACAAGGGCTGGACCAAGCCTGCGTAAACCTGCTCTCCTCCCTGCGGCTTTGCCGTGGGGAGGTGGCATTTGAGCGATAGCGAAAATGACGGAGGGGGATACCTCCGAAGGCGTTGCAGACTGAGTCCTTGAACCAGATATCTCGTCAGATATCGCGTTTGAGGAAAGGCCTGAGTCATCCCCCTCCGTCAATCCGCTTCGCGTCCTGACACCTCCCCATGCCTTCGGCACAGGGAGGAGAAACCGACTGTTCTGTTAGAGCTTCCCATGCCCGAAATCCGTAAAGTTCAGGTCACCGACTTCGCCGCCATAGCCGAAATCTATAAGGACGGGGTGCTGAACGGCACCGGCACCTTCGATATCGTACCGCCGGGCGAGGACGCCATGCGGGCGCGTTGGCAGGAATTGCGGGGCATGAACCTGCCCTATCTGGTGGCGACTGAAGGCGATAGCGTCATCGGCTATGCCTATGCCTCGCCGTTTCGGGCACGCATCGCCTATCGCTACGGGGTCGAGGACAGCATCTATGTCCACCCCGCGCACAAGGGCAAGGGCGTGGGCAAGGCCCTGCTCAGCGCCCTGATAGCGGCTTCGACCGAGGCCGGCTTCTACGCCATGTACGCCGTGATCGGTGACGCCGAAAACACGGGCTCGATCCGCCTGCATGAACAGGCAGGCTTTGAACATACGGGCAAGCTGCCCAAGGCCGGCTATAAGTTCGACCGCTGGCTGGATGTGATCTTCATGAGCAAACCCCTGCGCCCAACCGACGGCCCGGCGCAAGGCATGGGCTGGGCGGGCAAAGAGAATTAGCCACTAAAAACACGAAAAACACGAACCTCAGACCACAGATACGTTGCGTGAAACGCCCGACATACTGTTGCCGCAAAAACTGACAGCGCCGCCTCGGCGCATCTAGCCCCGCAGCCTTTTACAGCTTTTCGTGTTTTTCGTGGCCAAATTCCTTTCGTGTCCAAAAAAAATCCCCGCAGTTGCCTGCGGGGATTAATCTTTTTCAGACCGTACCGTCGATTAACGGTAGGACTGGAACTTTTCGACGGTCGCCGTCATGCGCGCGTTCAGCGGCTTAAAGGTGTCCTTGAACGAGGCCGACAGGGTCTCGGTCAGGGCGTTCATTTCCGACACATAGGCTTCGAGCGCCGACTTGGCGTAGGACGACTGAAGCTCGATCACTTCCTGCACCGACTTGGCCGAAGACAGGGTCTTGGCAGCCGTAACGGCCTCTTCCCAGCTCTTCTTGGTGTAGGCCGCGGCCTGCGCGCCGACCGTTTCCGCGCCCTTGGTGGCGGCGGTCAGGCTTTCGACGACGGCCTCAACATTGGCCTTCGACAGGGTGTTGACTTCGTTCAGGGCGCCGAGCGTCTTTTCAACGCCGTCCTTGAAGGCTTGGTTGGACGCAACGGTCATTTTTTCGACGGTCGCCTTGTAGGTTTCGGTATCCACCATGGCAGTCTCTCCACTCAGGGTTAGGCGGGGTTTCCGCAAACCGGGCCATGCGCGTCGCAGGTGAGGCGTTGCCCGTAATGACCCTGTGTATAACGCATATGCAGCATGAGGTCAATAAATATTGTGCAGCGCACAAAAGCCTAACACGATTGTGATGTGGTTTCCTCACCCTGCGGACGAATCCGGGCGCATTTTGGCCAAAAATGCACGCTCTTGTAAGACACTGGTAAGGAAATCGGGCGTTCTGATTAAGGATGAATGAATTGAGGCTGACAGGCTTGGTTTTCCATGGTCTTATGTCACCTTCGCGTTCGGACTAAGGCAGGTGTTGTCTTTTGGCCGGGTGGCGCGGGCATCCAAAATACCTCCCCTTGCGGCGTTTTGTCGCCGTTCAGTCAGTAGCAGCGTAAAAGCGGGATATGCGAATGCGTCAGAAAATGTCTCACACGGCCCCGACACGGAACCCGGTCAGGGTCGCGGCGAAAGCGGTCAATTTGCGGGCCATGCTGGCAACGACCGCTACGGCTCTGGCGCTGATTGGCGTGCTGGTCGTATCGCCCGCCCGCGCTCAGGACCCGGCCGCCAGCGACCGCTATGCGGCCATCGTGGTCGATGCGCAGTCGGGTGAGGTCTTTTACGCCATGCGCGCCGATTCGCCGCGCTACCCCGCCTCCCTGACCAAGATCATGACGCTGTACATGGCGTTCGAGGAGATGGCGCAGGGCCGCCTCAAGCCTGATGACGTCATCACCCTCTCCGCCCACGCCGCCTCCATGCCGCCCACCAAGTCGGGTCTGAAAGCCGGTGATACCATCACGGTCGATATGGCCATGCGCCTGATCGCCGCCTATTCCGCCAACGATCTCGCCGCCGCGCTCGGTGAGCATATCGGCGGCTCGGAGCAGCGCTTCGCCGCCCTGATGACCATCAAGGCACAGGAACTGGGCATGACGCGCTCCAACTTCGTCAATGCCTCGGGCCTGCCCGATTCGCGTCAGGTCTCTTCGGCGCGCGACTTCGCGGTTCTGGCGCGCGCAGTCATGCGCGACTTCCCGCAATATTACGAATATTTCCACGTGCGGTCGGTGCAATTCAATGGCCGCACCTATTCGAACCACAATCCGCTGCTGGCCTATCCCGGCGTCGATGGCATGAAGACCGGCTTTATCAATGCCGCCGGCTACAACCTTGTCGCCTCGCAGCGCAAGGGCAATCATCGCCTGATCGCCGTCATGTTGGGCGGCTCGAACAAGGCGCAGCGCCGCGAACACGTCAGCACGCTGATGAACACCGGCTTTGACGTCTTTGCCCGCCGTGAAAAAGGTGAGCAGATCGTTGTGGCCCAGAACGAATTCCGCAGCGCCATGGCCCCCAAATATCAGGTGGTGGGCGATTCCAACGCCCTGATGGCCGCCCTTGACGCGCAGGACGACGAAGACGGCACCACGGTCCAGCGCCTTTCCGGCACCGCCAAGGCCCCGGCCGTGGTGGCCGCGCTCAGCAAGGCCGAAAAGGCCGCAGAGGACAAGGCCGCGGCCAGAAAGACCTCGACCACCGCCGCCGCCAAAAAGAAGAAAAAAGACCCGGACGCCATCTGGGCGGTGCAGGTCGGGGCCTTCAAGCAGAAGTCGCTGGCCGCCGACTGGGCCAAGGACATCAAGAAGCGCTTCCCGACCCTCAAAGGGTTTGAAACCGACGTGTCGGAAAACGACGCTGGCCGCTATCGCACGCGCTTTATCGACATGACCAAGGCCGAGGCGCAAAAGGCCTGCAAGGCCATCGAAGCCAAGCGTCTCGATTGCATGGTGGTGAAGTCGTAAGGTTTACGGCTGTGCTGAAGCTATTTTTGCTTCAATAACGTGTCCCGCGCGGCATTGAGTTTTGCCGCCAACGCATCCGAGCCGCCCTGATCCGGGTGTGCCGCCTTCATACGCTGTTTCCATGCCTTGACGATGGCGCGGCGATCCGCCCCGACCTCCAGCCCCAGCGTGCGATAGGCCTCGATCTCGGCCTGTGTCCACGCCCCCGTCGGTCTGGGCTCACGGCGATACCGCGCCCCGCCCGCCATGGCAAAGGCGATGGACACCAGAATGCTGGCCAGAATATATTGTCCTCGCGCCACGCAAACGACACCCGCCATGGCCACGGCCACGGCCCCTACGGCGATCAGGGCGCGCTTTTGCCTGATCCACGGACCGGGTTTGAGCTTCCCCAGACGCGACTGACGTCCGACCCAGACCAGCAGGGCAAAGGCGGCAGCGGCGGCAATGATCAGATACACAGGGCGTTGTCCCGGACGGGGGCAGAATTACTCCGCCGCTTCGAAATCGTCCTCGTCCGTTTCTAGCTGAGGCCCCAGTTCCGTCAACTGTTCCGACACCGCTGCCGCGTTTTCGAGGTCGAGCGCCAGCATGACGGCACGGATTTCGGCACGTGCCGACACGTGTGCCATGGACACGGCCACGGGCTTGATCTCCTCGCTGAGGTCGAGCACCGTTAACCCGAATGGGAACAGTTCGCGGTACAGCACGCGGTCGCGCAGACCAGCCGCAACGCGGAAGCCGATCCGCTTGCCCAGCGCCTGAAGCCGGTCGTCGATACGTTTGGCATTGCGTGCCTGATTGGTGGCGAGGCGGTTGCGCAGCACGATCCAGTCGATGGTCTTGCCGTCCCAGGTGGCGCGTACCTTGCGCGAATTCCACACGGTTTCGGCGTAGATGGACGGGCGTTTGACGTCGAGCGTCACCGGATCGACCTGCCCCAGCAGGTCAAAGTCGATAAAGCTGTCGTTCATCGGCGTGATGATGACGTGTGCCACCGCGTGGGCACGGCGCGAAAGGAAGCTGTCGCCGCCCGGCGTGTCGATGATCACATAGTCGGCCACGTCGATCGCTTCGCTGAGCGCGCGGTCAAAGGCGGCCTTGGCCTCGGCATCTGCCACCTTGACCAGCTCGGCCGGGTTTTTGTGCAGAAACGGCTCGAACGCGTGCGGCAGGATCTTTTCATTGGCCGCCGCCCACTTTTTGCGGTTCTCGAAAAAGTGCGCCAGCGAACGCTGCCGCAGGTCGAGGTCGATAATGGCGACGCGCTTGCCCTGATGCAGCAAGGCTGCCGCCACGTGCATGGCGACGGTGGACTTCCCCGCCCCGCCCTTTTCGTTGCCAAAAACCAGAATACGCGCGTTCGACATAACCCTACTCCCACAGCCCGAATCAGTACCCGATCCGGCACTTTCATATTTGAGGCGCCCCAGCCAAAGGTCAATAATAGGTTAACGATTTAACGTGGACAGAGCGGTGCGCGTCTTCGCCAGCGAACGTCCGTTTTATGAATATTTGTGAATTTTGCTTACTTGATATAGGCTGGGGAGAGAGGTGTTTTGATGGCGACCATGACCGTTTCCCTGCCCGATCAGATGAAGGACTGGATCGAAGAGCTGACGCGCAACGGCGAATATGCCAGTTCCAGCGACTATGTCCGCGATCTGGTGCGCCGCGACCGGGAACGGCGCGCTCAAGGACTGACCTTGGACGATCTGCGGCAGATTATTGACGAGGCGCGCACGACCGCACCTTCCGAGCGCACGGTGGCCGACATTTTTGCCGAGGCCAAACGCCGTACCGCCGCCCGTCAGGACTTTGGACGTGGCTGATTACCGGCTGTCGGCCCGCGCCGAAGGCGACCTGCTCGACATATTCATTTACACGATCGAGCGGTTTGGCCTCGCACAGGCCGAACGCTATCAGCACGACCTGAGGCTCTGTTTGGACCTGCTGGCTGAAAATCCCGGCATGGGGCGGCAGGCAAACGCGGTCGCCGAAGGTGTACGCCGCCACGAACACGGGCGTCACGTGATTTTCTACGAAGTCACGCCTAGCGGTATTCTGATCCTGGCGCTCCTTCACGCCGCCAGTCTCAAAGGCCTTGCGCTTTAGTCTGGCTTTGGCGTCATCAAATGACTATATTGCCACCATGACCACAGATAGCGATTACATCACCCGCACCGACCGTATCAAAATCCACGGGCCCGAAGGCTTTGAAGGTATGCGCCGCGCCGGCAAGGTCGCCGCCGACTGCCTCGACATGCTGATCCCCTATGTGGTGCCCGGCGTGAAGACCTCCTATCTCGATGATCTGGCGCGGGAATTTATCTTCGACCACGGCGCGCTGCCGGCCTGCGTCTTCTATCGCGGCTATATGCACACCGTGTGTATTTCGCCCAACCACGTCGTCTGTCACGGCATCCCGTCCGAAGCCAAGACGTTGAAAGACGGCGATATCGTCAATATTGACGTCACCGCCATTATTGATGGCTGGCATGGCGATACCTCGCGCATGTATGAGGTCGGCAATGTCAATGCCAAGGCCCGGCGTCTGGTCGATGTGACCTATGAGTCGCTGCATCTGGGGCTGGCGCAGATCAAGCCCGGCAACACCTTCGGCGACATCGCCCACGCCATTCAGAAATGCGCTGAAGCCCAGCGGTGCAGCGTCGTGCGCGACTTCTGCGGCCACGGTCTGGGGCAGGTCTTCCACGACAACCCCAATGTCCTGCACTTTGGCCGCGCGGGCACCGGCCCGGTGCTGGAAGAAGGTATGTTCTTCACGGTCGAGCCGATGATCAATCTTGGCCGTCCGGAGGTGAAGGTGCTCAATGACGGCTGGACCGCCGTGACGCGCGACAAGTCGCTGACGGCGCAGTGCGAACACAGTATCGGCGTGACGAAGGACGGGCTGGAAATCTTCACGGCCTCGGATAAGTTCCGCCCCCAACCGGTGAGCTGAGATAGCGGACATGGCTGAGGGGGAGCCACCGAGAAGCGAAACCACACTGCGCGACCCCACCTTGCCCGACCACGGCGGCCATCGTCAGTGGCTGCGCGACCGGGCGCGGCGCGGCGGGATATCGGTTTTGCCCGATTACGAAGTGCTGGAGCTGTTCCTGTTTCGCTCCATCCCGCAACGCGACGTCAAGCCGCTGGCCAAGGCGCTGTTGAGCCGTTTCGGCAGCCTGTCCGCCGTGCTGTCGGCCCCGCTGGAGGACATGCTTCAGGTCTCCGCGCTCGACAACAAGGGCCGGTCGCTGAAGATGACGCCGGACATCGCGCTCGATCTGCAACTGATGTTCGAAGCGACGCGCCGGCTGATGGCCGAGCCATTGAAACGCTCAACGGTCATTTCAAGCTGGCAGGCACTATTGTCGTACCTGCGCGTGACGCTGGCGCACGAACCGCGTGAGCAGTTCCGCCTGCTGTTCCTCGACAAGAAGAACCAACTCATTGCCGATGAGATCATGAACTACGGCACGGTCGATCACGCCCCGGCCTATCCCCGCGAAATCATGCGCCGGGCGCTGGAGCTGTCGGCCTCATCGGTTATTTTAG
>NZ_JBKFEE010000039.1:0-3998 GCF_046503825.1 Asticcacaulis sp. W401b | reverse complement strand
ATGAGAAGACCCAGGATCAACTGGATCTTCAGGCCTGCCATCGTGTTCGCTCGCGGTTGGTGTCAAGGCGTACGGCGACAATCAACCAGATACGCGCCTTCCTTATCGAGCAGGGCATCACGGTCCGGGTCGGCGTACGGGCGTTACGCAACTCGCTGTTTGAGATTCTCGACAACCGCGCGGATGAGATTTCGCCCCGGATGAGCCAACTGATCGTCGGCCTCTATGAAGACTGGCTGTGGCTCGATGAACGCATCGAGACCATCAGCGGCGAGATCGAAGAGATCAGCCGGAATGAGGCTAACTGCCGTCGTTTGATGAGCGTGCCCGGGGTCGGCCCCTTGATCTCCACGGCGGTTGTCGCGGCCATCGGCACGGGCGAGGCCTTTGAACGTGGTCGCGACTTCGGGGCCTGGCTAGGACTGGTGCCAAAGCAATTCAGCACGGGCGGTCGCTCAATTCTTGGACGCATCTCAAAGCGCGGAAGCCGATATCTGCGAACGCTGTTCGTACAGGCCGCCAATGTCCTCTTGATGAGGCCGCAAAACTGGCCGAAGTACAGCTTCGGAGACTGGCTCACCAACGCCGCCACGCGGATGCATCGAAACAAACTCGCAGCCGCTCTCGCCAACAAGCTGGCACGTATCAGCTGGAGCGTACTGAGTTCAGGAAAGGCCTTCGATACCCACAGAACCGAGGTCGAGGCCGTATAGCATCGATCACCAACCAGTTCGCGACTAAGACGACTGCATGGAACGGAACGATAAACGCGCCCTGAGCCTGAGCGCCCGAATGGCCGCTTGCCGGCCGATCCGCTAATGAGGCCAAAAGCGCGTGCGTATTCCCATCAAGGCCACGGCTCGCATGCCGATCAACAGGCCGGATACATATAAGCGACTTCTGCTATTCATGCGAAATCTTACTTGCGATCGGCAGCCGGTCCATACATTCGGGCGCTCGGCCGAAAAACACGGGGTTAGGATTTTTATCACCTGTGATTAGTTCAGTGCGATGCCTGTTCCGATAGGCCCAGCGGAGCGGGATCGCTCTGCTGGATCACGCAGAGAATAGGGGGGCAACCTCTTCGAAATAGCGATTGGGTTTGGCGTACAGGCTGTCTTTCTTGAAGATGAGATTGAAGCGCCCAATGGCGCCCATCCCGATAATGCCGTCACAGCCAACGCCCAGATGATCATTGGCGGTCGGGGTAAGAAGGGTCAGCGGGCCCCCCTTTACGGGGAGGTTACCCACCTCAAGGGTATTAGCATGAACGAAACGGCTCCTCACTTCATCCCCATGAACGCCGCGCCTCTTGCCCTCTTGCGGATCGGCGTAGCGGTCCCAAAGTTTGTGCTTTTTCACGAAGTCAGAGCCCAAGATCACCGCTGGCTGGGCACCGGTGTCGAGGAGGCAGTTGGCTCTCAGGCCATCGACAGTAACATCAATGAAGATCTTTTCGCCGGCCCCGTCCAGCTCGCGGCGGGTCGGCCACGCAGTGTAGCCGTCAAGGTTCAGGCCCTTGCCGCCGGGGTGGAAGTCAATGCGGAGCTTGTCGAAATCAAGGGCAGCCTCAGCTGCCGTCAGGAACCCGGCAGCCAGTAGTCCGTCGGCGTCGGCCTTTTCCAGAAACTCCAGTCCGGCCATCGCCATAGCATCGACGCGAAAGCTTTCGCCGAACACGACCTTCCGCGCGTCGTAAACCTGAGCATAGTCGGATCCACCGAGACCTCCTACGCGCATCGAGTCTACGCGGCGAAGACCCAGCTTGCGGATGATAGAAGGCCGAAGTGCACTGACGAACGCGCCGCTGTCGACTATGAAGTAAAAAGGGCCTTGATCGCTGATGGAGAGGCTGGTCATGATCCGGCGTTGCCGGGTAACGACGATTGGGACTGTTAAAGAGGCTTCTCCGGCGCGGGCGGATGGCGCTGCTGTGAAGAGCGGCAATGAAGCCAGCAAATGGCGTCTCGTGAACATGTGAGTTTCCCCCCGATTGACCTCGGATTTTGACCTAGGGTTGCATTATGCCGGACTCGCGTCAACACACGTGTTTACGTTATTGACGAGCGGCTTCACCGCATTGGCACCTAGGGCCGGTTCGTGGTGGAATGTAGGTCACCCCTGATTTTTCGTAGTTGCTAGACTCGCCGCGCTTGCTTCCGCTTTGGAGCGATTTTTGCAGAACTAACCTGACGTCGGTTCCATTTCCGCTCTGGGCGCGAGGGTGCCAAAGGCCGCAGGCCTAGTTATGGCGTCGTGGGGGGCAACGGGCGGACGTCTAGATGTACGGCCAGGTTTTTCTGCTCATTCTTGAGTCTGACGTAAATGTTTCCCTGTTCATCTGTATATAACAAACGGCAAACTTCCCCGTGGCCAATTCGCGTGACGCAAACGGCGCTTGAGCGCGCAATCCAAATTCCGTGAATGGGCCCCCGTCCGTAAAGCACATAGCTACCATCGCGTCGGAACACCTCCGCCATGTCGCAGCACTGTGGTCCGGCGGATGTGTCACTTAACCGGTGCCTGATTTCATCGTTACTCAACGAGCGTAGTTCAGAAATGGGCCTTGGAGACTTGTTTGGATCTGCAAATGCTGCCGGGCAGGTCAGCAGGGTCAGTTTCAAGGTCAGAATAAACCACTTCAAGCTATTTCCCCTTCGGCAGGGCAGAATTATTAACTGCTAAATTGCACGCGGTAAAACGATAAATTTTCAGGGAGAAGTGCTGAGAAATGCCTTCTGCGATGGGCACAACGTACATCCGCTAACGAGCCGAAATTTGCAATTAGTCACAGCGGCAGTCCTATTTCCCCTTCGGGCGCTCGGCGGCAATTTGCGACCGAGCGCCCATTGTGTCTTACAGGTCGATCTGTTCAGCCATTTCCAGTGCGTCATCCACTTCTATGCCGAGATATCTAACTGTACTCTCCAACTTGGTATGACCCAATAGGAGTTGCACTGCGCGTAGGTTGCCGGTCTTCCGATACAACTGTGCGGCCTTTGTTCGTCGCAGAGTATGGGTGCCGTACATGGCTGTTTCCAGTCCGATACTTTCGACCCACGAGTGAACAATCCGCGAGTATTGCCTTGTAGAAATATGAGGCCTTTGTTTGGATCGCCCCGGGAACAAATATCCGGTTCCGCCCGCGGGCAAATGCGAGAGCAATTTCTCAACCGCGAGCCTCGTGTGTTCCGTGATTTCAAACTTAACGGGCTTACCCGTTTTCTGTTGAATTACTGTAGCCCAATCACGGGCCTTGCCAGATTGACAAAGATCATTCACTCGTAAACGCACAAGGTCGCAGGCTCTCAGTTTGCTGTCTATGGCCAGGTTGAAGAGCGCAAGGTCTCTTGGCGACTTGCTCATTTCAAGTCTGACGCGAATAGACCACACGTGTTTGGGCTGGAGTGGCTTCTTTTGGCCCACTAGGCCGTAGACTCATAACGCTCTGATGTAGATCGGCGTCAAAAGTGGGACCACAATACCTTCAATAATTATCTGACTTCGAATGATATGCTTGAAATGGCCGGGTCCCGATCGGCGCCGATGGGGACCCGGCCATTCCAGAGTTTACTGTTGCAAATCAGGCGGGTAAACTAAGATGAGGACGTCCCGGGGTGAACGCCGATCCACACATCACACGCAAACAGCTCCTTGCGGGGCTGTCGGATCACGCGGCAACGGCGGGCACTGAGAGATCGATACGCGACGCCTTGATCAGATAATCGACCGCACGCGTTGCCAGTCCGCTCGCCTTGATCAGTTCGGCGGGCTGGTCCTTGAGAATACGCACCCACGACTGCAAATAGCCCGCGTGGTTCTCGAAAAGCTTGTCCTCGACCGGCAGCCCGATGAGAAGCCCCAATTGCAGCGCCCCGAGTTCCGCGACCAGTTCCTCGCGGGCGCGGCTGTCGCGGTAGCGGTAATTCTCCAGCTTGCGATCGAGACGATGCTTCGCGCCGGTCCAGTGCACCTTATGCCGATATCGGCATAACGCC
>NZ_JBKFEE010000038.1:0-5013 GCF_046503825.1 Asticcacaulis sp. W401b | reverse complement strand
CATTATGCCGTAAGTCGGATTATGCCGTATGGCCGAGCTAAGAAGCTGTTTTGCCTTCCTTCAGCCATGCGGCAGTTCGGCATAATCAGAGCGCTTCGAGGAATGCGGATGTTCCGATGGTATGCCGTCTTTCTCGAAGTCAGGCTGCCAGATATGCGGACGAAGCTGCCGTCTGATCAAGTGAAACAAATGACTGCTTTTTCGCGCTCGCCGCCGTCAGCGTTCCAACTGACCGTTCCCCTTCAGAACCCTGTCACGCGCTTTGGTGATCCGGTTCGTTCGCGTTTCCTGTCGCTTCGAGGCGTTGAAATGGATGACGTAGCTGCGCTTTCGTCCGGGCGTGAGCTGGTCAAAAGCCTCTGCGTATTCCTGATCGCTTGCGAACACCTGCAAGAGCTCATCCGGCAGCGTCAACTCGTCCTTGGCGGGTTTCGCGATCTCTCGCCCATCGCGCTCGATGTCGATCGCTTGCTGAAGAAACGCACGAATCAGCTTCGAACTGTCAGTCACGTGAGACGGCGACGTGAAGTGGAGTCGACGCATGCTCTGCGAATTCGCTCCCGGGGCGACCAGCGCGTCGGTTTCATCCGTGAGCAGCACACCCTTTGGGAATCCAAGCGCACAGAACTCTTTCTGATTAAATATGATCGCGACTGGCCGCTCTTCGAAGAGATAGCAGAGCTTGCCCCACTTCACTGTCTCGGTAAGGCCAAAGTCCAAGACGATGGAGCGCAATTCACGCCGCTCGGCCTGCCATCTGGCATCGCCGAGCAACGATTCAACAGTGATCGCGGTCTTGTCCAAGGCGTTAACCCATAGTCGCCAAAATGCCTTCGAGGTTATTGAGGAACCGTTTCCACCCATATTCTGCACCGTTGCGGGCTTGCTCCTGACCGGCGGCGAAGCCTGTCTGTTCCATACGAAGGCGGGTTCCATTCTCAGTTGGGGTCAATTCCCAGGTCACTATAGTGTCGATCCCCATGCCAACCCACGTATATGAGAGTGTCTTGCCGGGTTCATTCAGCAGGACCTTGCAATCGACTGAACCCCAGTCGCCGCTCATCGTGAAGGTCCGGCCGGGTTCGGCCGAGAAGTTGTTCTTCATCAGCCACTCCTCGATCAAATGTGGTTGGGTCAGTGCGCGCCAGATCCTGTCTGGCGGAAAGGCAAGGTCACGTTCGATCACGACGGATTGCGTCTGTATGGTTGCTTCGTTCATTGGTCTGTCCTTTTCAGCAGGTCTTCGAGATCGTCAAATCGCGCTTCCCAGAAGCGAGCCATCTCGGCGGCCCAGTTCGTGAGTGGGGCAAGCGCGACAGGTAAGGGTGAGTAATGTGTCTTGCGACCGTCTTGGCGATCATGGACGAGGCCAGCGCGTTTTAGCACGCCCAGGTGCTTGGAAACGGCTGGCTGAGAGATTCCGGCATGCTCCGTCAAAGCCACGACGGTCATCTCGCCCCCCCGACACAGCCGCTCAAAGATCGCGCGGCGGCTCGGATCAGCCAGAACCTTCAGAAGTGTGTTGATATTCTCGGACATTGTTCATAACTCGTCAGATATGAATCAATTCATAGCTACGTAGTTATGATTTAGTCAAGCCCGTTTCCGAGCATTCGCCACGCAGCAGAAATGCAGGAAGTTTGGGCTCGAAGCGGACAACCTCATCGATTGCCGCGGACTCACGTGGTCAGGCCGAAATCCGCCGCAGGGCTGGTCAAACATTCCGGATTTGCCGCCAAGATTGTTGCTCCAACAACATGGAGCACAAGAAATGGAACCATCCAGCGATACTACCTGCCTCGATTGCTATCTCGAGTCGTTCGAGAAAAGTCTTTCATCCAAGAACTACAAACCAGCCACACTGAACAACTATCGTTGCCTGCTTCGGCGGTTTGGGCGCTTGCTCGACGCCGAGGGCATCGCGCCATCGGCATTGACGCCGGACCTTGCTGTCGAGTTGGGGCAGCGGTTACCTGCTACGCCGAAGAGCCAGGTGAAGATCCCCAATCTCGCAAGGCTGTTCGTTGCGCATCTGATTGAAATAGGCGTCGCGACACAGCTGCCTTTGACGCCTGCGCAAGCCGAACGCGCCGAGCTGCTGGGCAACTTCGAAACCTATCTCG
Organism: Asticcacaulis sp. W401b; assembly: GCF_046503825.1. NCBI lineage: Bacteria > Pseudomonadati > Pseudomonadota > Alphaproteobacteria > Caulobacterales > Caulobacteraceae > Asticcacaulis > Asticcacaulis sp. W401b. Next base: position 2,890 of record NZ_JBKFEE010000038.1, on the reverse strand, counting down.
TCCGGCAGCGGGGCCTCAGCCCGCGCACGATATATCATGTGCTCCGGTTCGCGGACCGCTTTCTCGATCATCGCTTCGGCGACGATATGCTCGACCTGCGGGCACTGAACGTCCGTGATGTCGTGGCGTTCATGGAATGCCTTGTGACGCGCAAGAGGCCATTCCGCGACAAGACTCCGGCCACGCATCTGCGCAGCTTCTTCCAGTATCTGTTCGCTCAGGGGCTCACGACGACCAACCTGTCGCTCTGCGTCCCTCGGGCGCACAAACCCTGGGGCGCGAGGCTCCCCCGATACCTGTCGCCTGAGGAGGTAGAGACCGTCGTAGCCTCGGTGCGCAGCAATCCACGCCGCGGCACCCGTGACTACGCCATGCTGTTGTTGATGGCGCGCCTCGGCCTGCGTGCGCCGGAGATCATCGCGATCCAGTTGGATGACATAGACTGGCGCGCCGGCGAACTGTTGGTTCGTGGAAAAGGCCAGCATCACGATCGGCTTCCTATACCGCCGGACGTCGGCGAAGCCATCAGCGAATACCTGCGCGAGGATCGCTCCTCCGCAACCACGCGCGCGCTGTTCGTGACGCATCGGGCACCCAACCGTCCGTTCAAGGACAGCCAGGTCATCAACACGATTTTGAAGGAGGCGTTCGCTGCGACGGGCGTTAAGCCGCCAACACCCTACGTCGGATCGCATGTTCTGCGCCACAGCCTGGCAACGAAAATGGTTCGCGCCGGCGCCTCGCTAGAGGAGATCGGCGATCTGCTGCGGCACCGATCGAGGGCAACGACGATGATCTACGCAAAGCTCGACACGGACGGTCTGCGTTCCATTGCCCAGCCCTGGCCGGTCGCGGAGGAAGCGCGATGAGCTTCCTCACTGAAATGGACCGATACCTCACCATCAGACGGCAGCTCGGTGCCGATCTGAGCACCGATGAACGGATATTGCGCCGCTTCGTCACGTTTGCCGACCGTGATGGAGCGCGGCACATCAGCATAAGCCTTGTCATGAGCTGGCTCGAAAGCCTGCCTTCCGCCAGCGCGGGAACCCGGGCGACACGCTTCAGGGTCGCCCGCCAGTTTGCCGAATGGTTGCACGGCATGGACCCAAGGCACGAGGCTCCGCCACGGGGATTGGTGCCGGGCCGTGTTCAGCGTTCTCACCCCTATATCTACAGCGATGCCGAAATCGTTGCGATCATCGAGCATGCGCGAATGCTGCCTTCGGTCTACTGCCTTCGCGGTCTGACCTACTCGACGCTGTTCGGCCTGATCGCCGTGACCGGGCTTCGGATCAGCGAAGCTCTTGCTCTTGACCCTGCCGACCTTGATGTCGAATCCGGCGTGCTGCATGTCCGGCAGGGCAAGCTCGGCAAGGAACGACTGCTGCCGCTGGACCCGAGTGTCGTGCATCGGCTGGAAGGCTACGGTCGCGAGCGGGATCGACTGCTTGGCCGCCAGCCGGAGGCGTTCTTCGTAACCTGCGAGGGGCGCCGCCCTGGCGATTGCAGTGCGCGCTACAACTTCGCGCATGTCTGCCAGCAGATCGGATTGCGAGAACCGCAGCTTTATCTTCGGCACGGCCGTGGCCCGCGCATTCACGATCTTCGCCATACGTTCGCGGTGCGGACCATGCTGGGATGGTATCGGTCGGGCAAGGACGTCGGCCGCGAAATGATCAAGCTCACGACATGGCTCGGTCATGCGAACCCCGCCCACACATACTGGTATCTGGAAGCGGTCCCGGAACTGCTGGAACTGGCCTCCGCCCGAATAACCGGCTCAGCGGCGGAGGTGGAAGTTCGATGAAGACGAACAACTTCCCCGCACTGATCCAGCGCTTCTTCACAGATCGGCTCTGCACCCAGATGGAGGCGAGCCGACATACCATCGCCGGCTATCGCGATACATTCCGGCTGCTGATCCGGTACGCAAGCGCGCGGTGTGGAAAGCCGCCGACGAAACTGACGATCGAGGATCTCGATGCCGATCTCATCGCCGACTTCCTGACCTATGTCGAAACGGTGCGTGGGAACACGGCTCGCACCCGCAATACACGGCTCGCCGCTATCCGCTCATTCTTCCGCTACGTCGCATTGACCGATCCGAGCTGGCTTCTCCATTGTCAGCGGATACTCTCGATGCCGAACAAGCGATATGTAAAGCGTAGCGTCACATTCCTCGACGCGGATCAGATCGCGGCTTTGCTTGCCGCACCGGATCGAACGACGTGGGCGGGGCGGCGTGATCATGTCCTGCTGGTGCTTGCACTTCAGACCGGACTTCGGGCGTCCGAACTGGTCAACCTGAGGTGTAAGGATGTGATCCTTGGCACCGGAGCTCATATCCGTTGCATCGGCAAAGGCCGAAAAGAACGCAGTACGCCTCTTCGCCGCGACACGGCCAAGCTTATCCAGACCTGGATCGGCGAACGCCGGGACAGCGACGGACCGTTGTTCCCGTCGATCCGGGGTGAGCGGCTCAGCCGGGATGCATTGGAGCACCTGGTGCGCAAGCATTGCCTGACGGCAACGCAAGCATGTCCGAGTCTCGCAGGAAAACGCGTAACTCCGCACACGCTGCGCCACAGCACGGCGATGGAATTGCTTCACCACGGTGTCGACCAATCCGTGATCGCGCTTTGGCTTGGGCATGAATCCGTGGAAACGACCCAGATCTATATCCACGCGGACATGCGGCTGAAGGAAAAGGCGCTCGCTCAGGTCGCCAGCCCCGAAACACATCCCGGGAGGTATCGTCCGAACGACGAACTGCTGGCGTTCCTGGAGGCGCTCTGATTATTATGCCGAACTGTCGCATGGCCGAACGCAGGCATCGCAGCCACGAAGCTCGGCCATGCGGCATAATCCGATTTACGGCATAATGCAC
>NZ_JBKFEE010000037.1:2500-5056 GCF_046503825.1 Asticcacaulis sp. W401b | reverse complement strand
CGGTGCGTTTATTTGAGGGAACGATCAAGCCGATCGGATTATTAGTACTGGTTAGCTTCACTCCTCACGGAGCTTCCACACCCAGCCTATCAACGTGGTCGTCTACCACGATCCTCAGCGAGACCTTGTTTTGAGGTTAGTTTCCCGCTTAGATGCTTTCAGCGGTTATCTATTCCATACTTAGCTACCCTGCTGCGCGGCTGGCGCCACGACAGGTCCACCAGAGGTATGTCCATCCCGGTCCTCTCGTACTAGGGACAGATCCTCTCAAGTCTCGAACACCCACGGCAGATAGGGACCAAACTGTCTCACGACGTTCTGAACCCAGCTCACGTACCACTTTAAATGGCGAACAGCCATACCCTTGGGACCTGCTCCAGCCCCAGGATGTGATGAGCCGACATCGAGGTGCCAAACTTTGCCGTCGATATGGACTCTTGGGCAAAATCAGCCTGTTATCCCTAGAGTACCTTTTATCCGTTGAGCGATGGCCCTTCCACGCAGGACCACCGGATCACTATGGCCGACTTTCGTCTCTGCTCGACTTGTCAGTCTCGCAGTCAGGCGGGCTTATGCCATTGCACTCAGCGAACGATTTCCGACCGTTCTGAGCCCACCATCGCGCGCCTCCGTTACACTTTGGGAGGCGACCGCCCCAGTCAAACTACCCACCACGCCATGTCCCGGACCCGGATAGACGGGCCGCGGTTAGACGCCAACAGCAATAAGGGTGGTATTTCAAGGATGGCTCCACAGAGACTGGCGCCCCTGCTTCATAGCCTCCCACCTATCCTACACATGTTGCTGCTAACGCCAAGGCGAAGCTATAGTAAAGGTTCATAGGGTCTTTCCGTCTGACCGCGGGAACCCCGCATCTTCACGGGGAATTCAATTTCGCTGAGCCTATGCTGGAGACAGTGGGGAAGTCGTTACGCCATTCGTGCAGGTCGGAACTTACCCGACAAGGAATTTCGCTACCTTAGGACCGTTATAGTTACGGCCGCCGTTTACCGGGGCTTCAATTCGGAGCTTGCACCCCTCCTTTTAACCTTCCGGCACCGGGCAGGCGTCAGACCCTATACGTCGCTTTACAGCTTCGCAGAGCCCTGTGTTTTTGATAAACAGTCGCTACCCCCTGGCTTGTGCCACTCAGTCCTGCTTGCGCAAGGTGAGTCACGCTTATCCCGAAGTTACGCGTGTAATTTGCCGAGTTCCTTCAGCATAGTTCTCTCAAGCGCCTTGGTATGCTCTACCTGACCACCTGTGTCGGTTTCGGGTACAGTCTATGTATGAGTTATTTCCAGGGACAGCTTCGCTGCACGTACAATCCAATAAGCACGTACAACTTACACCATCCGTCACTTCATACTGGCTCCGGAATATTCACCGGATTCCCATCGACTACGCCTTTCGGCCTCGCCTTAGGGGCTGGCTAACCCTGCGCAGATTAGCTTTACGCAGGAACCCTTGGTCTTTCGGCGAGAGTGTCTCTCACACTCTTTATCGCTACTCATGTCAGCATTCTCACTTCCGATACCTCCAGCCAACCTCACGATTGACCTTCTCAGGCTTACGGAACGCTCCGCTACCGCTCACTTACGTGAACCCATATCTTCGGCGTATGGCTTGAGCCCCGTTACATTTTCCGCGCAGGATCGCTTGATCAGTGAGCTGTTACGCTTTCTTTAAAGGATGGCTGCTTCTAAGCCAACCTCCTGATTGTCAATGCAATCCCACATCGTTTCCCACTTAGCCATAACTTGGGGGCCTTAGATGATGGTTAGGGTTGTTTCCCTTTTCACGACGGACGTTAGCACCCGCCGTGTGTCTGCCGGACAGTTCTCTTGGGTATTCGGAGTTTGGTTAGAATTGGTACAGCTCGCGCCGCCCGCATCCATCCAGTGCTCTACCCCCCAAGGAATACATCCGACGCTCTACCTAAATAGATTTCGCGGAGAACCAGCTATGTCCAGGTTTGATTGGCCTTTCACCCCTATCCACAAGTCATCCGAGTCTTTTTCAACAGACACCGGTTCGGACCTCCAGTAGGTGTTACCCTACCTTCATCCTGCTCATGGATAGATCACCTGGTTTCGGGTCGTCATGCGACGAACTTAACGCTCTATTCAAACTCGCTTTCGCTACGCCTACACCTATCGGCTTAAGCTTGCTCGGCACATGAAGTCGCTGACCCATTATACAAAAGGTACGCCGTCACCCCGCTTGGGGGCTCCGACTGCTTGTAGGCTTCCAATTTCAGGTTCTGTTTCACTCCCCTTGTCGGGGTGCTTTTCACCTTTCCCTCACGGTACTTGTTCACTATCGGTCGCAGAGGAGTACTTAGGCTTGGAGGGTGGTCCCCCCATATTCAGACAGGATTTCACGTGTCCCGCCCTACTCGAGGATCTTGCTAGTTGACGCCTACGGGACTATCACCCGCTATGGTCAGCCTTTCCAGACTGTTCGGCTTTATATCACAAGATCACTGGCCTGGTCCGATTTCGCTCGCCACTACTTTCGGAGTCTCGGTTGATGTCCTTTCCTCCGGGTACTGAG
>NZ_JBKFEE010000036.1:0-5537 GCF_046503825.1 Asticcacaulis sp. W401b | reverse complement strand
TGTCGGGCGTCGGTTGGAATCGAACCGTAACGACATCCGCATCGTTGTCCAGCAACTGCTTTACTCCGGCGGGCAGGCCTCAGCGGCCATTGATGCCGCGGAATATCGTATTCGCGCGGGTCGTGAGACCCTGCGGGCGAGCGAAGGCGAACTATTGCTGCAGGTAATCACAGCCTACACCGATGTTCAGCGAGACGAGTTGAGCCTGCAGGTGCGCCGCGAGAACCTGAACGCACTCGAACGTCAGAACGAGATGACGGAAGCCAGGCGCGTCGCGGGTGAGGTGACCCGCACCGACACCGAACAGGCCAAGGCTCAGCTTGAGGCCGCCCTTGTTCAGATCTCCTATGCTGAAGCACAGCTTCAGGCGAGCCGGGCGACCTATGCCACCCTGGTGGGGCAAAATCCCGGTAGTCTTGAAGCCTTGCCTGTCCTGCCGTTCCTCCCGGTCAGCCTTGAAGAAGCCTTCGATATCGCAACGGAAAATAGTCCGGAATTGCGGCGTGCAGGATTTACCGAGCGTGAAAGCCGGATGACGGCTAATCAGGCGCGTGCCGCTAACAATATGGTCGTCAGCGCTCGCAGTTCGTATGGCACAACCGGTGAACTCGTCCCCTACTTTGGTCGCGATCAGGATAAGGAATTCACCTTCTCCATTTCGGTCACAAAGCCGCTTTTTTCGGGCGGAGCCAACGATTCCGGTTACCGCGAGTCGCTCAATCGAAATGCCGGTGATCGACTGCGCATTGAGGCCGAGCGACGCAATGTGCTGCAGAATGTGCGACTGGCCTGGAACCAGGTCATAACGTCCGAACGCAACGTCGCCATCCAGAAGCGCCAACTCGCAGCCGCAGAGATAGCGGCCCAAGGCATGCAGGAAGAATTTCGTTACGGGCAGCGTTCCACCTTGGATGTGCTTGTCGCCGAACAGAACCTTCGAGAAGCTCAGTTAGCCCTGATCAACTCCAACCGCGATGTCTATGTCGCACAAGCAACCCTCTTACGGCAAATTGGATATCTTGAAGCGAAGGTCGTGCTCGTCGGCATTAATATTTATGATCCCTCAACGCACCTTCGCACCGTTAAAAAATCCGGAGAGGTGCCTTGGGAAGAACTGATACGCGTCGTGGATCGTGCAGACGCGCAAGGCCCAACAGGCGTGCCGACGACCACGTCGCGTCCCTCCCGTGAGACCCCAGAACTCGTTTCAGCAGGCCAGGGGGAACATCTCGTCGGACAACACAACATAGTTCATAGCGTACCTAATACCTCAAGCATTTCTTCGGAGATCATCGGTTATGGTAGTTAAATTATCCAGGGGAACCACCCTTTCAGCGACGCTACTTTTTTTAACAGGTTGCGCGACATCAGGCACTTTAGGGCAGGTCAATAACTTGCAGCTTTTGCATGATGCACTCACTGTTCCCTTGTCGGAATTGGAAGCAAGAGCATCGGAGGGTGATGCACGTGCACAGTATTCGACAGGAATTGCTTACGAGTACGGCTTCGGCGCAGCCGACAAGCACTCAACTAAGGCGCTGCAATATAAACAGTTGGGGCTCGCCGCAAGAGGTTCGACGCCTATCACGCAATACATTGCGGGCCTGGACGGGAAGCCTGGCCGTACCGCTATCATAAATGTACCAAATTATAATGTCACCCGAGCTGAGGCGCGGGTAAATGACCAATGTGCGGCCGCAGTTGCCGAGCGACGCCCTAACAGTGCCGGAGCAACCGTTTGCGGTAGTGTATCCGTATACAAAGAACTCCTCGAATTAGCCGCAGAACAAGAATCTTAACTTGGCATCTGAGAAACGCAGATCGCCAGGTATTTCTAGTATTTTTCCTTAGTCCAATGGCGAGGTATTTGCCTTTGGAGTAATGACTTAGGTAGGGAGGGTTCAATGACACTGAAGGATTGGTTCCGCAAACTTGGTCTGTTGGCCACGATTGCGTTAAGTGTATCTGTTGGCGCTGGCTGTTCGAGCGTTCCTAAAGCTGAAGAAGTGGGCGAGCTCGCCTATATTTTCTACTCGGACAAGGTTTGCCAGCCTATTCCAGACGTTAAAGGTGAGCGGATTGCCGACTATGCTATCAGACGGACACAGACTTATCCTTCGGAGCTAGGATACATCGACGCTGATTGCTTGGTCACGCGATATGGAAGGGATGTGCAGGCAGACGCAGCCGAGGGCGTTTCTGTGGCGCAATATATCGAAGCCTATAGGGCCCTAAAGGCAAATCCGCGATCATACTGTGAAAATTCTGCCATTTATAACAATCTATTAGAAATAACTGAATTCTCTGGATTGAATATATATCGTGACTATACGCCAGAGTTTTATTTGTTGATAGCCAGGATTAACCAGAGATACTGCAAAGATTTTGACACGGCCTACAAGTACTTCTTGTTGGCTGAAAAATCTGGGGCGCCATTTCGCGTCACTGAAAAATTTCATCGTTACTAGGGGGATTCAATGACCACATACTATGTAATTTCTAACGATGGGAAGCAACTGCTGCCTCAGGTGGCGGGATATCCTATCATAAATATCACCGGGATGCCGGCATCGGCAGCTTCTCAGTTTATATCCGAGCTAAACTTTACCATTACGTGGTCATCCGAGTATCAAAGCAATTTAATGCATTTCGGTGCGGAAGGACTGGAAGTAAACATAGTTGCTCCGTTCGTACCCATAAATCTTGGGTCCGGCTATGCGCCGTACACGCCCACGGGAGAGGCGGGTTTCGCAATTTACCCGCGCAATAGTCAAGGCACCTTCACAAACAACCCGAATATACCCTTCGAGCCTAAAATATTTATACTTAACAATCAGGGCGCTAGGGATATGGTAATTACCTTAGGCCACGAAATTGGCCACCCTCGTCTAGGTATACATAGCCCACCCGCAACCGTTCCTGCTGGACATGACCCAGTGGTTTATTACTGGAATTACATAGTAAATGACGCGGTCTATGCTTCAGACCATAGGATCGTCGCGCAAAGTGGCGTCTCGATTCAAATAAACGATTCATTCTGGGCGGCCCATCTTGGAGTGCCTAATGGCGCGTGGGTTATGACCCAGTCTGGGGTGAATGCTGAGCTGGCACGCAATCCTGGCAGTAATCCCAATGTCACGATAGTTTCAGAAGACGTATATCATCGAATAATGGCGGTAAACCTGGCGAAGGTTAAAGCCGGCCGTTTCCAGAAACTAGGCACGCCCCAAAGCATGGCAGAGCGGCTTCTGGTCGACGCGTCGGGACGTGCCCGATACGTGGAAGCCAAAGAGTTGTCCATCCAAAATCTTAGAGATTTTTCTCAGATTGGCTCGATAATTGGCTCTTCACTAGGTAACCACCTCGCGGCCGGAAATTTGGTCAAGGGCATCATCTATTCGTCGATACTCGGAGAAATTGGTGAGCGTCTCGGCTTCGCGTTAGCTGGTGGACCCGCTGGCAGGGATATGACAACGCTCTTGGACGCATCAGTTGCTCCGTCGTTTCTCCCTGATGTTTTTCAAAGAATGCAAAGCGCTGGTATTGGGACGGTTAGCTCAATGTTTGCGGGCCAACTCGCGCAATCGCTGGGTTTAGATGGCTTCGGTGGCCAACTTTTCTCGGTTACAGTCTCGACCGGCACCAATGCCGTTGTCAATCAAGTTATACAGAACATTACCGATAAACTACCGTCTGGTGCCCTAAACCTTGATACGAAGGCATTCGATGGGGTTTTTAGTGGAGATGTACTGTTTAACGGGGCAATGTGGGCGAATGCTATCGGCGCTTTTGTAGGCACCAAACTCGGATCGATGGTAGTCAAGCCAGAAACGCAGGCTGCGGTTGTTCTGTCTTCTATTGGGTCTGCGGTAGGTTCATTTTTTGGTGCGCGCACTGGCGCACTTGTTGGCGCTTCCGTCGGAGGCCCGGTTGGCGCTTTAATAGGTGGCTTTTTAGGAGCGGCTTTCGGCGCTTTTCGTGGTTTTGTTTTCTGGTCCCTTATAGGCAATCTATTCGGCAAAAAGAAGAAGATTAGAACGCCCACAGCAAGTGCAGAAACCGTCTTGCAAGTACCTCATGCAAGGTATGAAGTATCGGGCGTTACATCTGCGAATGGCGGTAACATCGATCTGGTCACAACCATGGCGGCTGATGCTCGTGATATTTTGAATGGGTTCATTGAGCAGGTGACCTATGGAGAAGCTGCGCGCGTAAGCAATCTAAATGGCTACGGCACGACCCAAGCTTATGGCCACACCAATGCTCAGATGTATGTAAGAGTGGATGGAGTTACCACGTATGTAACCTCAGCCAATGAAGCTGTTGAGATAGGCACTCTGAAAGCAATCAGGAACACGAAGGTTATCGGTGGCGATTTATTTATGAAGCGCGCGATTCTCGCGTCGGCGGCTGGAGATTTGTTGAGTTTCTCTGGCGATCTTCAGACCGCACGGGACTATAATTTCTATACCCACAATCGAAGCTTGATTAACAAGTACGTCGCAGACGCTTTCAACTTGACTCAAGCGGATCAGGATTTTTACGCGGGTGGAAATAAAGATATAGTTGATAAGATTATAAACGGGGGAACGCAAAATCTTAATTCTAATGAACTGTCAACTTATACAGATAATAAACCACAGTTTGACCGCGTTTTAACGGCGGTTCAAGCTCAAGTGCTTGCCAATCCGTGGATAGTGACGTTGATGCGTTCTTCTGAGTTGAAGTTGGATCAGTGGTCGGTATCTGATTTCTATGGTGGTTTGCGTGGGTTCCTTGAATCTCTTGGGGTCAACAAGGGCAGTGGCACCTACTTCGAGCAAGTGACGGCAGGATGGGTTAACACTGGCGTTAGCGGTATGCATCTGTCTTCTCCAGATGCCATTTTCGGGTGGCTCCCCCAGGCAGCGGCCGATGGGAAGTCGGTTATTGTAAATGATGTGACGAAGTGGAACCTGTACGCTTCTTCGGGCACCACGTCGCAGAATAACGACTTTATCCACCTCGATATCGACATGAACGATGAGACCACAGCTACGGTGTGGGTCGAAAGCGGTTATGGCGAAGATTACTGGAACGGTTCCTACTGGGATTACCAGTGGATCGACACATCACATTGGGAAACACAAACCGTATCCGGTGGCGATGATGTGTTTATCGCCGGGAGCGGGAACAACACCCTCAATGGCGCAAATGGTCATGACTGGCTCGACGGGCAGGGCGGTAACGATGTCCTGCATGGCGGCGAAGGCAATGACGTCCTGATAGGCGGCAGCGGTAACGACCTGCTTTACGGTGGGAACGGTGATGATTACCTCTCCGGCGGTGATGGCGACGACTGGAGCCCGAATGGTTTCGGTTTGTATGGCGGGGCCGGTAATGATGTGCTCTCAGGCGGGGCAGGTGTCGATGCGCTCTATGGTGAAAGTGGCGATGATACTTTCCTGATCGATAATGACGGCATTTATGATCACTACGAAGGCGGCGATGGCTCCGATACCGCTTCGTTCGAGCGCTTTAGTGAGGTGATAGGGAAT
>NZ_JBKFEE010000035.1:0-6036 GCF_046503825.1 Asticcacaulis sp. W401b | reverse complement strand
AGCGCGCGGACTTTCTGCGGTACACGCCGTATGCTTACGCCGGTCGGCCCGCTTAGACCGGAACACATAGACCGTCCCGTTGAACGGATCGTGACCTGCATCACGAACCAGACCCAGAAGACCATCCATACCTTTTCGGAAGTCGATAGGCTGGGCTGACAGCAACACCTTGACGCCAGCCGGGATCATGCCGCGCGTACCGCTCGGATCACTCGGGCCAGCGCCCGCTCATCAACCGACCCCGTACATCGCACGACCACGCCGTTGATCTCAATCTCGATTAAACCCCTCTCTTCAGCTCGCCGCGCTGACACATCGCCAACCGTCTCAACCAGCCCATGATCACGGCAGTACCGCCGCCAGCCAAACAACTGCGACGGAGAGATGCCGATCTCCCGGGCCAGGGCCGACGCGTTCACACCAGGCATCATCGAACGCGCCGCCATCTCCGCCTTGAAGTCCTCAGGCCAGTCGCGGCGCACCCGCTCGACCCTCCCGCTTGTCACAAGCTCCACAAACTGACTATTTCTAGTCGCATGCATAGGCGTAGCCATAGAAGTTCATACCCCGTGCCTCAAAACACAGCATATTCGAACTTTTCAGGCCGCCAGAAAACACGGGGTGGGGCTTACGCTTACTCGAAGGCTCATAGCGCCGACATCGCAAAAAAAGCAAATGTTCGTTAATTGTTCTTCAACTTGGCCATTTTCGCAACGACGGGGTCATTGGGCCAAACAGGGAAGACCTATTTTTCGAGGGGCCCTTTATTGACGTTTATTATCTAAATTAATATTCTTCAGTACAAGTAATGCCCATACTACAGCCGTCGATAAAGCGTAAACGACAACTGCTAACATCCTGTCATTAATGCCGCCAAAATCAAAATATACATAAAATACAGATATGACAGATAAAAAAACAAAACAATAAAGAACACCAACCTCAAACAAGCTTGATTTCTGCTTATATAGCTCATATAAAAATTTGCTTCTCATAACAATAGGAGCTCCAAGGATAGAGCAAAAAAAGAACAAGGAATTTATACTTCTAATAGAATCGAAAAAGCCAAATTTCGCAACGGCGAAATTGAAAATTATCGAACAAGAAAACGCAATGATATAGATAGCGAGGAATATAATATTATTTACCATCAGGAATACATGTCCTCTGATAGGGTTCCACTAGCGCAAATATACCACCCGTGACGGCACTAGCTGACTTCAGCGGACCACTACCTAGTCCAGACGCCGCGCCCAGCGAGTCTTCCATCACTTTTTGCACCCCTGACATCGGCAACCCGACCTTGTCAGTGCCTCGCACAAATTTTATTGAGTCAGAAACAAATCCTTCGATTGTAGAGCTTAAAGAGAATACCGCGGCCGCTCTTCCTGTAACAGGCGCGGCTACCGGTACAGCCCCTGTCAAACCAGCCGAGGCGGCAGCAACTTTTGCATCAAATTTGCTGAAGCTAGAAAAATCGTCTGCGGCCAAGTCAACTAAACCACAAGGCACTTTTTTCCCGTTAACAATTCTTGATGCCAGATACTCTTTTCCGACTACATGGGAGCTTTTTGATATTAATTCGTTGTAGTATTTGCCAAAACTACACGACCAAACTACGTTTCTTATTTTAACAATAACTATTACTTCGACGCCATCATCGCCAATGAATTTTTCAGTTCTACTGGTGTAATAGGTATCGGAACTACAATTCGTTCCGGTAGGGTCCCTGAAGTTAATAGGGTCATTCCCGACATAGGCATACATATTCATCCCGTCGCCATACTCGATGGGATCGGACTGCATAAACCGACCTATAATCGGATTGTATATCCGGCTTTTATAATAGTACATACCAATTTCAGGCAACCACGCTTGGCCAGTATAGCTGAAGCGGCCAGCGTAACTGGCATTGCTGTCAATTTTAAGCCCGTACTCGTCATAGGTCGATACATTCAGTACAGATCCAGAGTCGCTGGTTGTAGCAACGATCGAGCCCAAATAATCAGAATGGAGGAAACGGCGATCGTTATTGCTAGTACCTTCGTACCATACCAAAGGTTCATCTACGCCACCGCCGTGGACGTAACGGCGAAGCAAATTATTGCTACCATCATATTCCGCGATTACAGAGGTGCCGTCATACAAAAACTTTGTAGTGCCCACTCCGGCCTTTGAAATGCTGTGTAACCGATTCTCCGCGTCATAGGTCAGACTTGTCGTAACACCCGACTGCGTCGCTGCCGTTAGTAGGTTGAAGGCGTTGTAGGTGAAACTTCCGCTTCCATCTCCGATTAGATTGCCGCGGCCATCGTAGCTCAGCGTCGAACCATCAATCTGCGATATCTGATTCAAACCATTAACAGAATAAGCAATTGTTGGATTGCTGGCTGAGGGTTGGTACGCAGAATTTGTGTTGGTTTTGGACAGGATTTGGTTCGCTGGCGAGAATGAATAGGTCTGTGCGTTCCCCGGCATCGTTATTGACGTAAGGCGACGAGCGCTATCATAGCCCAACCAGGTATTCTGCCCATTAGGACGATAGGTCACCCAAGGCTGCCCAACATTGGTTTGGGCGAAAGCGAGGATGTGGTTGCTTCCGCCCTCCCATATACCATTTAACTCATCTCCGTCCGAGTAGGCGTAAGTAACGGAAAAAGCATTTCCAGGCCACCACATCCGTGTCCGCTTACCATGTGCGTCATATTCGTACGACACCGTGCCCAACGGCTGAGTATCGGTCAGTAACCACCCAAGGGAGTTATAGTTATATGTCGATATCTGACCATTATTGCTGTGCGACGTGACGAGATTAAAATTGTTGTAACTGAAACTGGCTGACACGGCACCAGACTGCGCAGTCACCCGGCCAATGGCATCGTAGCTGAAATAAATATTATTGCCGTCGCGCAGCGAGATGTAGTTGATGCGAGACCCACCGAAAAACGTCCGTGCGCAGTCTGTGGTTGAACTGATGCTCCCGTTTGCCGCCGTCGGATAGCACGTCTTGATCAGGCGATTGAAGTTATCATAGCTGTACGACGTCTTATTGCCCTTCCCATCAGATACAGACGAGAGTAAGCCATTGGTCGAATTGTAGATCGCGGCAGCGTCAGTTCTGACGCGATCCGTTCCCCACGCACTCTTTGTGTTGAGAACCGCACCAGCATCGTCATAGGTGTATTTAAGGATCCGGTCATTACCGGCGGAGCCTGCGGTCCCTAATGTACACGCATTTCCCGGCAGACTGCTAAAGGCCGATGGGTTCAAACGCTGTGCCACGCAATCCGCACGGAGACGGCTGTCGTAGGAAATCTGCGTCACCTCATCCAAGGTGCCGTTGTTATATCCTCTGGCAACGATAGGTAAGCCCGTTCCGCTCTGAAACTCGACTGTGTCGGCGCGCACGACCGACATGGAGGTCAGATTTCCCCAGCTTGTGCCCGTCACAGTGCCCGCTTCCGTTTTCCAGGCGCGACCGTCGGTGTCGAAATAGGTGCGGTGCGCCAATCTTGGTCGGGATCCACTATTATCAGGATCAAGTCCTATCACACCTATATTGCGGCCCATGGCATCATAAAAGAAATAGGTGGTGTCAACGGAGCCTGATTTAGGTCCATCGACGCTGGTAACGTTACCGTAGCCATCATAGCTGATCGCTGTGGTTTGGGGCAACGAGCCATCACCGCGGCTGACTGTGATGGCCGTAGCGAAAACATTCTCCCCACCATAGCTGATCGTCTTTTTGAGTTCGTCCGTCGTACCCGTGCAGGTCGCATTCGTCATGCAGCTTGACACACCAGTCAAACGCCATACCTGCGGTTGGGCGACAGGCGAGCCGGAAGCGTTTTTGATGTAAGGGGTGAATTGCAAATAGCTGTACCGTGTTTGCGGCGATACACCGCTTATCGCGGGTAGCGTCACAGACTCCACACCCCCGTGAGTTGCCGAATAGGTGTAGGTTGTTGTCACCCCTGCCGCATCGGTTATCGTCAAAGGTTTGTTACAGGCAATGTTGCCGTAACAGCTCGATGCATAGGTTGCCGTTACAACAAGCGGTGTGCCACCGCCTTTCGGCACTTTCGTCACAGAAATGACGTTGCCACGTCCGCCGACCAAATCGTCATAGCCATATTGCGTATAACCTCCCGTAAGCGAGGAACCGCTGTAGGTCGCATCAGGATCGACGAGCTTATCCACACGACCTTTATAGTCGTCGCGATAACTGACCTTGCGACCAAGCTCGTCTTGAATCGACTTAATGAACCCGATGCCATCATAATATTCGACGACCCGGGTCTTGCCCGCCGGATCAGTCCGCGTAGTTGTCTGAACGTCATAGACCTTGCTGTAATTATAGGTCCAAGTCGACGATCCAATAGTGACGCTCGATACCCAGCCGTTGGAATTATATCCAATCGTCTTCGTTTGCCCGGATGGCATGACGATCGAGGTGATCAATGGGACCGAATTATAGGTGGCATACGCCCCGGATGCGTCGGTTACGACGACATTGGTCGTGCCGGAAATCGTCATGGTCCGTTGTGTAGAAAGCGTGCCGCATGAATCCAGTTCCGTATTAACGTCGCAAAAATCGACAGAACTGTTGTAGACGGCGACCTTGACGGGCTTGAAATTGGCCGGATTATCGTCGGCAACCTTATATTTTACAGCCCAGCCAAGTGAGCTTGAAACGGTCTTCACAGATCTGACGACATAGTTTTCTGTCGGATGCTGGTATCCGCGATAGGTAAGCGTCAAGACCTCGCCGTCTGGCTGGGTTATGGACTTCAGTAGGCCATGGTTGGCAACATTTCCTCGCTGAGTATTTGAGTCAGCAAATAGTTCATTTCGGTTGAAAACGGCAACCGTGCCATCCGTCAGTTTATAGGTACAACTGCTGCTGTCGCAGACGAGTTCGTTGCCACTGCCGTTCGCAGGCACCCAGGCGCCGCTCGACAAGTCGAAGACTTCTGAACCTTGGCCAAGAGCAACTGTCAAACGCGTACCAGATTCAGACACGTTGATCGAACCGCTGAAATTATCGGTATAGGGGACACTAAATCCGGCACCATTACGAACTATGCCAGTTCCCCCGCCGCCGATGCCAATTGAATTTTCGGAAACAAGCAGTCTGCCAGAGACCAGATCAACGCCATGCTCGTCGACTGAAGATACTGATGGCGGCGCAAGCACTTTGCCGACGCCTTCCCCGTTTACTGCCAACCCATCCGAGGCCGTTATATAGTTGTCTTGTGCTTTCGCCTCGGTTGCTATGAGAATCGGTATAACGCTGACGCCGGAAATGAGTGCGAGAAGTACCGGAACCGCACGACGGCTGAAACCTATTTTTGACATAGCCCCCCCAAGCATCCTAGCGGCGAATTAGCCGCACCCACACGCAAGCTATGGGTGAAAACGGGCCTTGTCAACGTCACAAAACCCGGATACCGTGAATCTTGGATGGTGGTGGGGGACGCAATGAGCCGATTTTCAAATGTTGTTTTACTATCTATGGCGACACTGTTCAGCGCGTCAGCTCAAGCACAAACCACAGCCTACAGTTATGATGAATTAGGGCGCGTCGTCACTGTTACGCATCCTAGTAGCGTGGTGAATACCTATAGCTACGACCGAGCCGATAACCGCGTAAAGGTGAATAACAGACCTCCGGTTTGTACGCCGAACGGCTTTGATACCACACCATATACAAGCTACTACGTGGACGCTTCAATGGTCTGCACGGACCCCGATGGAGATCCTTTGATTTTCACAGTCGCCAGTGGAGGTCCGCTGATCCTCACTTCAGGAATAAACGGCGTCCAGGGTAACTACGGCATAACGTTTAATGGATTGCAAACGTGGACTTACTATAGCAATACAATAACATTTACCGTTACAGATGGCTTTGGCGGCTTTGTGTCTAGCGAATTCTACATGTATGGCGAGCAAAGCGGCTGTTACTACTTTAATGGGGGCTGGGAATGTCGCGAATAACGTGCAATTTAACGGGCCACGCGCCTCCAGATGATCTCT
>NZ_JBKFEE010000034.1:0-6052 GCF_046503825.1 Asticcacaulis sp. W401b | reverse complement strand
GTTCAGGTCATCTTTTGATCCGATGGGGTCGGTTTGTAAAAACTGGCACCTCTGACGCGGCAGATCGTATCGGTAGGGATTTTCCCC
Source organism: Asticcacaulis sp. W401b (assembly GCF_046503825.1). NCBI lineage: Bacteria > Pseudomonadati > Pseudomonadota > Alphaproteobacteria > Caulobacterales > Caulobacteraceae > Asticcacaulis > Asticcacaulis sp. W401b. Next base: position 5,965 of record NZ_JBKFEE010000034.1, on the reverse strand, counting down.
TGTTGCCTCCGTGGCTTACGGCGCATTTTCGCCGTCGCGATACACGCGCTGGCTAAAAATCGCCTTGAGGCGGTTTTGTTCAGATTTCAAAGACCTTCAGACGCACGATGGCACACACCGGCGGACGTGGGAAGACCGGATTCAGTCTGGCTGAGAGGAAGATGGGACGGACGTCAGGCGCTCTTTTTGCCGTGACTCAGCATGTACTCGCGCAGGGCAGCGTTGATGCGGGTCTGGTAGCCGCCGCCCCGGGATTTGAACCAGGCCACCACGTCCTCGTCCAGACGCAATGAGTACGGCTTCTTGATCGGGCGATAGTACTTGCCACGGACAGCATTCGACCAGTCCAGCACCTCGGGCATATCGCTCAGGTCGATATCCTCGTCCTTCATGGCCTCAAGCCGCTTCAGCTGCTCCAGCATCTCCGGCGGGATCGGATCACCGTTGTGCATTTTCATAGGCTCTCCTTTCATGCGGCGTCGCTTTGCGGGCACTGATAATACGGCCACCTTCGCCATCATCCTCGGTATGGACCACGAACAACAGCATCGGAAGCTCCGGGAACGGCTGGCCGATCGTCCGCCAGCGCTCCTCGTCAGGGTAAGGGTCGAGCTCGGTCAGCTGGAACGGATCTTCGAACACCTGAAGCGCTATTTCGAAGGCTACCCCGTGCTTTTCGAGGTTGGCTCTGGCCTTGTTCTTATCCCATGTCCACGGCAAAGCAGTTTCTCACGTCTATACGATAATGTATATACACAGCACCTCGGGGTCAAGGCTCAGTCGTCCCGGTCGTCGTCATCGTCGTCCGACAGGATCAGGTCCAGGCCCTGCAAGTCGGGCGGCGGCAGGCCGTCACCCGGTGTGCGCAGGCTTGTGGCTCCCGGATGCGTGCGGGCATGGATCGCCTGAAGCTGGGCGACGGAGACCCGCGTATAGACCTGAGTGCTCTCAAGGTTCTCGTGGCCAAGGAAGGCCTGGATATAGCGGATATCCGCCCCGCCCTCTAACATCAGGGTCGCGGCCGTATGGCGGAACAGATGGCACGCCCCGGCCTTGCCGATATTGGCGCGTGCGACGTAGCCGCCCACGCGACCGGACAGCTTCTTGATGTTCAGCGGCCCACCATCGCGGTTCAGGAACAGCCAGCCGTCGTCCGCCCCGCACACCAGTTGCGGCCGCACATGCTGGCGGTAGACCTCCAGCCACGCCCTGGCCCGCTCCCCCATCGGCACGACGCGGTCCTTGTGGCCCTTGCCCTGGGTGATGCGCAACAGACACCGGCTCCAGTCGATATCGTCCAGACGCAGCACACACAGTTCGGTGCGCCGCACGGCCGTGGCGTACAGCACCTCCAGGATAACCCGGTCGCGCAGGCCTATCAGCGTGCCCGTATCCGGCAGGGCCAGAACCGCCTCGACCTCATCCGCCGACAGCACCGCCGTAGGCAACCGGTATTCCGGCCGGGGCAGATCGATCCCAGACGACGGATCGCCCGCAATATGGTTCTGCCGCGTCAGCCAGCCGAAGAAGCCGCATAGCCTGGATAATATCCCCGCCTGTGTGGCGAAGGCCAGCGGCGCGCCGTCGCCCTTGCGGTAGGTGTAGAGGTGGCGCTGATAGCGCTCCAGGACGGGCTTGGAGACCTCGCCGGGGCGGGTCAGGCTGCGCTCATGGCACCATTCCACGAAGGTATAAAGGGCAAGCCTGCGCGACTCGATGGTGCCAGCGGCATAGTTGCGGGTGCGCAAGGATTCCAGATACCGGTCCATCAGGGCCACCAGCCCCGCCGGATCGTCCCCGCCCGGCAGGGGTGGATGGCGTTTACCGGTGCGCGCCCTGCCTCTGCCGGAGGCCCTGAGCTTGACGGTCTCGGGCGTGACGGTCTCGGGCCTGACGATCTCGGCCACCTCCACGGGCTCACCCGCATAGCCCGGACCCGCGCGGGGACCGTCAGTGCGGGGCCGGGCCTGCCGTCTCATCCGGCCAGCGCCACGCGGTTGAGGTGGGGTTTGCGCGGTACGACTGCGACGGGGCGATCCTCCGTCCCGAGACCTGCGTTTTGGGCGGGGATATCGGAGGCCTCAAGCGAAGCCTTGTCCTGCATGGCCTTGACGGGGTTTCCAACACCGCGACCTACCGCCGACACCGGCCCGACTGCGGGCCGACCGGTCCCCGCCTGATCCTTCGCCACCCCCGACCGGTTCGGATCGTATCCGTCCATATCCGTCAGTTGGGCCGGATCGATCAGCCCCATGACGAAGGGCTGTCCACCACTGCCTTCTCCTGACCAGGCCAGTTCATAGACGTAAGCGCTCGCCTGATCCGTCTGGCGCACCCGACTGACGAACACGTATTCCAGCTCCACCAGCCGGGAGAGATGCACCTTGGCTTGCGTATCCCCCATGCCGGTATAGTCCCGCAACTCCCGGCGGCTGAAGCGGATGTCCTTCGCGGTGACGGCTTCCCGTTCGGCCCGTTCCGTCACCATCTGGCGGATAAGATCGAGTAACCGCCGGGTCTGCGGTGGCAACTCGTCCAGCGTCGTGCCCAGCACGGCATGGGCCAGGGTGTTGGCGGCGGCTATATCGGCAAGGCTGGCCTCGATATAGGCCACCTCCGACCCGTCCGGACGCTTCAGGGTCTTTGTGGGCCGCTGATACTGGTGCAGCAGCGCAATGGCCCGGATCAGACCCAGATACTTCCTGTGATCCCGCCGCGTCCGGGTCTGGTCGTCACGGAAGGTCAGAGCTTCCGCATACGGATTGACCACCTTCACCGGCTTTATGAGCCGCTGCGCGTTCCGGTGCAGGGCAATCAGGCTGTGCTCGTCTTCTCGCGACGCCAACCCTTCCAGCGTCTCCTCAAACCGCTGACGCTGATGGATGGCCCGCGTCTGCTCCCGGCTCTCATCGACGCTGAGCACAAGGCAGCGGTTTTTCAGTTCCTCGTCGAGATCAATGGCCGTCGTCGTCAGCATCAGCGCCACAGGCCCCTCAACCCGGTATTCCTGCGTCACCAGCTTGCCGCTGGCCGGGTCCTTGCCCGTAGACGCTATGGTCAGGCTGCCCTGGCTCTGCAACAGCTTCAGCGCATAGGCCGCCTGTCGCACCCCTTCCTCCTCGGCGATGGCCAGCGCCTTGTGCTTCAGGTCGGCCTCACCGATGTAAAACAGGCTCTGCCCCGTCATGGCCGAGTAGCTGACCCGTTCCTCTTCCGGCACCATGTTCAGAACCGCATCCATCAGCGCGCTCTTGCCGGCGGCGCTGGTTGACTGGATCAGCACCGCCAGCGGCTTGTCGAGCTTGCGGCTCAACGCCGCCAGATACACCGCCTGCACATTGCAGGCCTCGCCGACGACACCACAGGCCGCCACATCCTGAGCGATCCTGTCCAGAAGGTCCGGGGATTTGAGGAAGGCCAGGGCGGCGGCCTCATCTTCCGGTGTCAGGGCCGCTGTCTCCACCGATCCACCCCTGTCCGCCCTCAGCCGCTCATCCTGCAGGGCCTCCAGCCGCAGCAGGATCGTGCCTAAGTCCCGCTTGATCACCTCTGCTCCCACACCCAGCTCGGCCGCAGCCTCAGTGACATAGGCGGTTCTGGCCCTGGCGCTTAACAGTTCCAGCCCGTCCACATGGAAGGCGTCACCACACCGGACCCGCAGATTGATCTTCAGGCCTTCCGGCGAGGTGCACCTGTCCAGACCCCGCACCCGCCAGTGCCGCTCCCCCAGCGTCAGGCTGATCTCCGAGAGGCCCTGCGCCCCCTCAACAAGGGCGGGCAGGGCCTCAGGTCCCGCAGGCACGGGGGAAGCCCCCAGAGACATGACTGGGAGCGGCATGACCGGGAGCGGTGGCGAGACCGGTGCCTGAACGGCTTGCCCGCAACCCGCGGCACTCACCGTCTGAGCAGCTAAAGAAGGATGGACCGGCACGGACGCTTCCGGCCCAGGCACCGGGGCCACCCCGCCCATCCATTCCGCCGCGCGGAACATATCACCCAGGGCCTGCGTGGGATCAGTGACCGACAGGGCATAGGCGTTGATGTCCATCCCGTGCGGCAGCTTCACCCTGTAGGCCTCGATGCCCTGAGCCACCAGACCCTCCGCCACCTTCACCGCGCCCTTATCACCCGCCGCGTCCCGATCATAGGCGATCAGCACACGCTTCACCCCCTGCCGGATAAAGGCCTGCAATATCTCATCCGTAAAGCCGCCCGCCCCGTAGGCGCTGGTCACATGCGTAAAGCCCGCCGCATAGACCGTCAGGGCGTCGATCAGCGCCTCACACAGGATGACCTCTGAGCAACCCCGGATGCCGTCGAGATTGAAGACGCCCCGGTGCGGTCCGGGCAGGTACAGGTGATAGGCCGTGCCCTTCCTCAGATCGTCCCTGATCTTGCGCCCATAGAGGTTGACGACACGGCCATCCTCATCACGGATCGGCACGACCAGCGAGCCGTTCATGTGCTCATGGCCGCTCTCGCGCAACACCCCAAGCCCCTGCAAGCGCGACCGCATCTTCGTGCCCGTCAGCACATAGCACAGGGACCGGTCCCCGAAGCCCAGGCCGAACGCATCCACAACCTTGGCCGGGTCGATCCCGCGCCCCGACAGATAGGCCAGCGCCTCTGGCGTCTGTTTCAGGCGCTCATGGTAATAGTCCGTCACCCGCTCCAGCAGCGCCGCATCTTCCTCCGGCGAGGCCGACGGCACAGGTCTGGGTTTGACCCTCGCCGGGGCCGCCGCCGACACGTCAGCAACACCCGCCTGAGACCGAAGACGCTCGACCGCATGGCGGAAGCTGACGCCCTCGGATTTGCAGATGAAGCTGATCACGTCCCCACCCGCATCGCACGCCCCAAAGCATCGCCATAATTGCTTCTCGGGCGTCACCACAAACGACGGCGTCTTGTCCTCATGGAACGGGCAGCACCCCACCAGATCATGACCCCGCCGCGACAACTCCACACCCGCCGCCTTCACCACGGCCTCCAGCGAGACACCGGCCTTCAAACGCGCCAGTTCCTCCTCGCCGATTCGACTGCCGTTTCTGGCCATTTCCGGGCACCCCTAAAAAACCTGTCAAGTGGTATTGAGTAAAAATAACTCATAATTATACTACTCACGTTATGAGTTGCGTCAAGCCCGGTTCCAAAAACAGGTGTTATGGTCATGTCAACAATAAACCCCCATTCCCCCGCCGCCTTAAACGGCAAGGGATTGCTCCATTATCTGACCGACATGACCATCAAGGACGAAGATTTCGCCAAGGCGATGGGCCAGAGAATCGCTGCCGCCCGCAAGTACCTGAAGCTCTCCCAGGTGCAACTGGCCGCACGACTCGATGTGCCTCAGCAAACGCTGGCCCACTACGAAGTGGGCCGCACGCGCGTACCTATCGAGCTTCTGCCGCGCATGGCAGAGGTGCTGGACGTCTCCCTCGATGAGCTTCTGATCGGCCAGCCCGCGCCCAGGAACCCCGGCAAACGCGGCCCAGCCTCGCGCCTTCAGCAGCAGCTTGCCGCTATCGACGCCATGCCGAAGACAGCGCAAAGAACCATCGTCGATGTACTGGACGCCCTGATCGTCAAGCACACGCCACGCGCTCAGGCAGGCAGCGCGGAACACACTGGCTAGATCACGCCAAGTTCGTTTCTCAGCCAGCTAATGGCCGGGCAGGAACACACACGCTCGTCAGAACGATGAGCACCACACCGCCAACCACAGCACGGCCCTGACACCTCAGTCAGCGCCTCTGGCGGAGCCTTATCATCTCTCTAAAGACATTCCCCCGCCCGCCTCAACAGACCATGAGCGCCCCGGCACGCAAGCCCTTCAGCCACGTCCAGACACCCCGGACCAAACCGCCCTGCATCCCGATTATAGGCGATTTTAAAAACGAATATTGGTTGCAAAGGCAACTGTATTACAGCTAACCCATTGATTTTGGCTGATGTGTCCAATGTA
>NZ_JBKFEE010000033.1:0-6430 GCF_046503825.1 Asticcacaulis sp. W401b | reverse complement strand
CTTATGCCGATATCGGCATAACGCCCACGCCACCGGCCATAGCTCCCGCCTTGATCGCTTTCGGCCCGGCACCACGACAGAGGATTATGCGCGTGAGGAGCTGGTCGCTGAACTGACCTCGCATCTCGTCTCTCTCCATCTGGGCCTTTCGCCATCAGAGACGGTGTTTCGCAATCACGTGGCCTATCTGGCGTCGTGGGCGGGCATTCTGCGGGATCGGCCGGGTGAGTTGCTGAAGGCTGCCGGTAAGGCACAGGCGGCTTGCGATTTCATCCTCTCGATTCAGGCCGAGGCGTTATCCGCTGAATTGGCGGTCGCCGCCTGATATGATCTTGGTCTTCGGTTGGATTCAGGCGCGGTCGAGGCTTTGGCCTTGTCCGCGCCTTTGCCATGCAGGCCCTAATCTGGACGCCGTCGCCGTTCGGTCAACGGCAGGCCGTATGCGCCAGCGGCGCATGACCGAACGCCTTTCCGGCGTCCCCTTTGGCCCGCATATCTGGCAAAGGAGCAGACCATGTGCAAAGTTCTCAACAAACATCGTCACGGTGTGCCTGAAGGCGCGGTCTATATCGGTCGAGGCTCGAAGTGGGGCAATCCGTTCCGGATGGGTGCAGACGGCGATCGGGCCGAGGTGATTTTGCGGCATGAGCGCTGGATGGCGTCGCAGGTTGCGTTGCTTCGGGCGCTGGATGAACTTCGCGGCCACGATCTTGTCTGTTTCTGCGCACCGGCGGCGTGTCACGGCGATCTGTTGCTGCGGTTGGCGAATGCGGATCGCGAAGAAAAAATCACATGGTGGAACTCGGTGCGTCAGGGCAACGCCTCGGCTTCTACTGAGTCGGTTTGACCTATCGCGAGAATGGGCTGAATTTCCTCAATTTCCCTTCGTGTGCGGGTCGCTAACGGCTCTAGGGGAGGGTCTTCCATGCCTCAAGCGCATCGCGCATGGCGCCAACCATGTCGTCATATGTCAGAACCTGGGACAAAAGTCCCTGTATCTGGACATTATCCCGACGGAAATTGAAGCGTTGTCTTTCAAGGCCGGCATGAATGCCCGCATCCCGCCCGCATATTACGAGAAAGGTACTCTTGGCAATGTCGCCCTTGAAGGTGTTTTGCATAACCGGATTAGGGCCAGGTGCCCTAAGTGCGGCCCAATCGACAACCTGGCCAAAGCCATGTTCCAACTGAGGTGACCAGTTACGGTATTGAGCGGTGCCTTTGCCCTTGAAAACGCTGAATTCCTCAGCGCCTTCGAATTCGATTAAAAGAAACGACCGGCTTCGATGGTTGCCCAGTACTAGGTCAGTGCGATAGAGGCCTTGCATCCCCAATTCCCATTTGAAGAGATCTGCGGCGGGGATGGCCCCAACGGGACCAAGCAAGCACAGCATACTGGGCCGCTTGCGAATTTCACGTACGATGACAGTCTCGCTCACGAAACCAGCGGCGTTCAACCATGTTTCAAAAGATGTGAGCTCAGATTCCGCTTGTCGCAGATCAATTACATAGGGCTCTAGCACCGCGACTAAGCCGCGTTGTAGCTATTGTCGAGAATTCCGCGAATGGTCGCCGAAGTGTCTGCATTCCGATCCCAAAGCACGCGCTTCGTTTGGCCCAGACGCGACACGAAATGACCCGAAGGCGTCCTTTTAGCCAGCTCAAGCGCCGTTACCGCGAAAATAGAAGGCAGCAAGGTCTTTTCACGCGACGTGAGCAGCGCGAAAGGAATCTTGGCTTCAGGGGCTACGGTATAAGGTACGGCGGTCATTGGTATGGTCTCTCCTGCGTCGAAAGATAACGGATAGAGCGCCATTTTTCAACTCTGTACGTGCGTAAGAGCGCGATAACCCTCAGTCAGTTCCAAACGCACCGGCCCAGCATAAGGATATCTGAGTTTAACAGGTTTGCTTCCGGGAGCTAAGCCTCATCGTCTCGAAGAAGTGAAGTTATGAGCGGATACATCCAGCTTGGCACCGCGGACAGGTTTGCCCGAAGGTCTTCGATAACTTCCAGTCGCTGAGGGGTACGGCGTACATAGTCCTTTAGCCCTGCAATCAAGGTGGCGTCTTTGTCGTGCGTGTCCTTGAACCAATCGATCGCCTGAATGATGCGCCTAGCCGGATGCCCCGACCAAAAGGCGGAGCTTGCGGCCGCACGTTTGAAGTCGAGCAGGTAGATGACCGGTGTTTTGGCCGCAGTGTCTCCAACGCTGGCCTCGATCTCTATAGTGCGCGGATAGGTGTCCACATGGATGATTGACTGCGCCGGCACGGCCGTCGTCAGGCCCAGATCGTTTGCGGCCGTCATCCCATCGACCAGCACCCTCAGCTTATCGCGTCGGGCGATGGCATCGATGAATGCCGAGCGGGGCGGGAAGGCCAATTTGCCCGTGAGGCCATTGTCGCGCGGCTGGTCATATAGGCCGCGGTGAACCCGGCGGATCTGACCTTCGCTTGTCAGACGCTGGAGAGCCTTTTCGACACCGTGCGGCGAGGCAATGTCCACGAAGTCACTCTTGTCCAGACGCTTGCCAGTGCCTTTGCGGTAATGCGGTCAAGGACCCGGTTCTTTGTGTCGGATGTCGGGTCGGGCATGAGACCTCCGGCAGATCAAAACCTACAGGCAGGCGCTGATCGCTGACAGGTCACTGACCAAAATTTGTATATAAAATGTGGTCAGTAAGGCGAGCACTATCGCTGTCTTTGGGGAAGGTGCTGCAACGCCCAGGATGCCCATGCGGCCGCAAGATGGACGGCCAGCGGATGTCGGCAAAGGTTCGGTGTCGGGGGGCCATCACTGACTTGCCTTCACTCTGCTACCGATGGCGCAAACCCCTTCTATGCGGCCAAGGGTCGAGCCGGGCGCAAAGCGCCCTTGGCCGCGAAGGGCCGTGCGCCGTTTCGGATGCAGAGGCAAGCCACCGGCGGCCTCTCCGGACAACCGGTTCTCCCTTTTGAAGGACATCCGCTATGACCGCTCTTTCTTCTTCGCTTTCCCGCTACGACGCCATTTGTGAAGTCGCGGGTGCTGATCTGCCCCATCCCGCCCAGGCCGAAATCGAACAGCTCGGCTTTTCACTGACGACCGAAGTTCTCGATACCTTTTTAGGCTCCGCCCTTGAGGACCAGTTGCCCATCATAATGGAAGGTCTCATCGGGGGTTTTCATTCCGCCGCCCTCCGTCTTCAGCGCGAAGCCGATCGCGCCCATGACGATATGCGCCGCCTGCACCGCGATTTCGACGGTTCGGAGATCAAGGACGTCGAGCTTCAGGACGCCACTCTCCGTTACAACCGTGCCGATGCGGCCATCATGATCATCGAGGTCCTCCGCGATGCCGCTTGCGAGAACTACACCGCCCAGACTGGCGAGGTCTGGACCCCATGGCGCGGATCGGCGAAGACTCACACCGCGTCGTACGCCGTCATCGAGGCGAAAGACGCTATGAAAGCGCGACGGGTGCGCGAACAGGGATTGATGGACCCCGGTACTGAGGTCGTCGTTTTTCGCGGTTCGCCCCAAGCCAAGACTTCGCTTGATGCCAACCGTATCTTCGATGCCCTGAACTGGGCTTTGTCGCAACATCCCGCCATGAAGCTGGCAACGACCGGCAATCTCGGCGCTGAGCAGATCGCGCTGAAGTGGGCCCGCGACAAGAAGGTCGGCGTCGTTCTGGCCAAGGCGGATTTCGAACGCCATCGCCGGGCGGCTCCCTTCAAGGCAAATGACGAACTGCTGGCTCTCGATCCCGTTCTGGTTTTGACGCTCGATCACTCCCTTGAAGGCGACTCTGACGATGCCTTCGGTCCGGCAGCCAATATCGCTCAGAAGGCCCGTGAAAATGGTCTGCGGGTCATGTCCGTGACACGGCGCAAGTGAGAGGCTCATGCCCCGGGCTCTGGCCTGGGGCTTTTACATCGCGCGGGGGTTGTGATGTGACGTTGAAAAGAATCGGTCGCTATGCCACCAAGGCACTCGACAATAAAGCGGAATGGGGTGACGGAAAGGACGATTTGCGTCCCCCACGGCGTGCGATGGGGGAAGTCATGGATCAAACAGAGCAACCGCTAGCGGGCTTTCGCAGCATCCTTGAGGCCGTCGGGGAAAACTACCGAACCGCCCGTCTGCATTATGTTGCCCATAGAGTAGGGGATCGGCTGATCCTACTCAAAGCCATCGTGAACCTCTGGGCTTCCGATGATGGTATACCGCTGCCACCCCGTTTTGAGATCGACAGTTTGAAGGTCGGGCGCTGTTCTGTGCGTGATCTCTACCCCACGGTCGCCGCCCTCATTGATGACCTCATGGCCTGCAAAATCAAGCTTCCCGTCGGTGAGGCTGAGTTCCCGACGAGCAGTGGTGGCCGCCCTTGGGTTCATTTCTATCCCACGCAATGGCCGGGACTACAGGCCAATCACCGCCAAGTGGGTCTACAGATCGTTGGGGATCAAAGTCACGCCTATATGCCGACGGGGGAAATAGACTGGACGCTCAAGGCATGCCACGAACCTTACGAGAATCTCGGCGAGCTCCTGTTTCAAAATGCGCTCGGAACCATCGGCGCGGCGCTGACAGTCGATATCTACGCCGGCCCGTTGGCCTGGCTCGCCTTCGATGCAAAAGACACGGCGGGCCGTGCGGTCCCGACAGCCTCCATTCCGCACGGACAGGACCGGAGTAAGGTCAGTCTGGGTTACCGGGTCCACGAAGGGGGACACATCGTCGCGCGTGGTCGAGTTTCGGGTGATGACCTCATTTGGCATACCCATAACGGTTTCGATTTCGGACGTGCTGACGTTCAGCGCAGGCCAGGCAGTTTCCTCTATGGTATCGCCAGCTACGACGGCGTCGCCCAGCAGTTCGGATGGCTTACCGATGCAGCGGGATCGCACAATGCACGGCGACGGGCCTTCGAGGTCACCGACGAGAATGTTGCTGTGACTCACGGCATTCTGAGTGGTGAGTTCAGCGGCAGTGGTCGTAAGGGCGTGCAGTCCCGGGATTTGGAGACAGCGGTCAGCGCAGTCTTCTGGATGCTGGGCTTTTCAACGCTTAATATGGGTAGCGTTCCGAAACTTCAGGATGCCGCTGACCTTCTCATCACCACGCCCTCCGGACAGATACTGCTCGTCGAATGCACCATCACTGTGCCAACGCCGGAAAAACTGGGTCTGCTGAATAACCGGGCAAAAGAGATCCGGCGGTCTGTTGATTTATCTGGCCATCAGGGTTTGAAGATTATCCCAGTTCTCGCCACCTGCGAACCCAATGAGGATATCGGCATTTCGCGCGAAACCGCCGAACGACACGGCATCCTCGTTCTGGCGCGCGAAGAGCTTCTCAGCTGGTTGGACGCTACACAGGTTATCCGCAATCCCGATGAGATATTCGGCCAGTTTGCGCAGAAGGTCGAAGCGTCGCAGGGCGGCTCGTCCCTCCCAAGGTTAAATTAAGGCTCTCGTCTGGCGATTGTAACGGCCATCGGCTAAACCGCAGTCGGATTTAAGTTGTGGGAGGGGAGATGGCAGAATTATCTTTGCCGGCGGAGGCGATGTTGTCGGGTCTGGAGGCCGGGGGGTTCGCTGATCTGGCGGCCGAAACACGGAGCTTTCTACTGGAAAACCCGCGAAGGCGATGGTTCGAATCCAGCGATCCGACACCGTATACGCGCGCCCGGCTGGCAAAGTGGGAGCTGAGGCATGCAGGCGTCTTTGTTGAGAAAGCGATTGATCGTGAGCTCTATCTCCGAAAGCGCATTATCGAGCTATCCGAAACGCTCGGGTTGGACCAGGTTCGCGTCCTCGATCCTACTGAAGCACCGGACTCGCAGGCCAACATCCTTTCGTCCAGCGAGGCCATTGATAGCCTTACGAAGTTCAAGAGGCAGTGGAGCGAGGCTATTGGTTCCGCGTGGCGTCGCGGCGAGGTGATCGGATGACGCCCGAAGAATATATGGCCCAAGGCCTGAAGGATCAGATCGCCTCAGCCGCAACGGCTCTGTCCGTGACGGTAAAGCATTTGGGGAAGCCGAAAGACCCTGTCGAGCCCAACGTATCGTTCAAGGGTAAGACCTACGAGACATGGGTCGCACTGGAGATCGCTGCGCGGCTGAAAGGGGACACGACCACAGTAGAGGTTATCAATCATGAAGGGGATGTCGATCCCGAACTTCGTGTGCGCGGGGGGCCGGGCTATCTGGTCAGCCCAAAGGCAACAGGTGACCAACCTTGCCACCTGCGTATCTCCTCGCCGGTTCGCACCCTCGATCTGCATATCAGTCTTCAGCACAAGGGCCAGAGTGGGGCATTGCATGAGCTCGATATTTCGGTCGTACCCTATAAACCGACGATCAAAATGCTGGCAGGTCAGAGTGCGCCGTACATCGGGCCCCGGTTACTGGGGCTCGAACTGAAAAATTACGCGATGAA
>NZ_JBKFEE010000032.1:0-7818 GCF_046503825.1 Asticcacaulis sp. W401b | reverse complement strand
CTAGATATTGTCTGATGGCGCCCTTTCCACACTCGAAAGGGCATTTTCTTGTGAAATCAGGGCTTGTTTTGACTCAAAGCCGTAGCAGGCAAAAAAAGGTTTGTGCGGATGTGAATTATTCGCGTTGGCAAACGTCATATATACGGAGATCACTTTGGGAGATCTTCATGTGGGTGGTCGCCGCCGTTTCAGGCGCGCGTGACCATCGATCTGCAGGAACATGCTTATGACAGCCAATATCGACATCAACACGCGCTCGAAACGTCTCAAAGGTCTGACCACGGAGACGCACGACCGGTTGGACAAGTCGATCATGGCAGGCGACCCGTTCGCCAACGTCGAAAACTACGCCAAATTCCTCAAGGTGCAGTATCTGTTTCATCGCGATATCGGCGCGCTTTACGCGGTTCCGGAACTGGATGCGCTGCTGCCCGATCTGGAAGGTCGTCGCCGCTTCGATACGGTGGCGCTCGACCTGAACGATGTCGGTGCGGACGTGCCCGAAACCGATGGCGCGCCGCGGTTTATTGCCGGTGAGGCCGTGGACCTGCCGACCGCGCTCGGCTGGCTCTATGTGGCCGAAGGCTCCAATCTGGGGGCTGCTTTCCTTCTGAAATTCGCCGCCAAGCTGGGCCTCGACCCCACCAAGGGCGCGCGGCATCTGGCCCCCGCCGACGAGGGCCGGGGTCTGCATTGGCGCACCTTTACCGCAGCGCTGGACGCTATCGACCTCACTGCGGAAGACGAGGCGCGTGTCACCGCCGGGGCGGAGGCAGCCTTTAGCCGTGTGCACGGCTTAGTGCGGCGTTTCTTTGATGGCGTTTGATGGGGTGAGCGATTTCGCGCCACCGCGCGCCCTGCGGCAGATGGAGGCGCGCGCCATGGCGCAGCCGGGACGTCTGGCCTTCGGGGTGTGCGTGGCGGTGATGTTGCACGCTGTTCCTGTGGCCGTGGCCCTGTGGTGGGGGCTGACCTCACCGATCCCTCTGCCGGTCGAAGAACCGGTGATCGCGGTGGAGATGGTGACGCTTCAAGCCCCGCCGGAACCGCCGTCCGAGCGCCCCGAAGGCAAGCGTCAGGTGGAATCGACGGCTTCGCGCGCCGAACCGCGCCCCATTGAGCGCGTTCTGCCCGAAGTTCTGCCCAGCGATGTCGAACCCCTGCCGGTGCCGCCGCCCACGCCGCGTCCGGCACCGACTGTTGCGGCCACGCCCGCGCCGGAAACCACGGCGCCTGCCGCCAAGCCGGTGCCGCCCGCGCCGTCCGCCGCGACCACGCCCCAGACCTGGCAGACGCAGTTGCTCAGCCATATCGAAAAGCACAAGCGTTATCCGGCTGCGGCGCGCGGCCGTCAGGGCGTGGTGCAGGTGCGCTTTAAAATGGACCGTGAGGGCCGGGTGTTGAGCAGTTCGGTGTCTCGCTCATCAGGTTCGGGTGCGCTGGACCGCGCGGCGCTCGATACGCTGAAACGCGCCAGCCCCTTGCCGAAACCGCCCGCCGACATCCCCGGCAACCCCATCGAACTGGCCTTCGATATAGAGTTCTTTACACGATGACCGTACCGCATACCTCCCTCCGTGCTGGCCGTCTGGGCCGGATATTTTACGTAGTGCTTGGGCTGTTCTTTGTAGCGCTGGGCCTGATCGGCGTGGTCGTGCCGCTGATGCCGACAACGATTTTCCTGATTCTGGCCGCATGGTGTTTCGCCCGGTCGTCGCCGAAGCTTGAGGCGTGGCTGCTCAATCATCCGAAATTCGGCCCGGTGCTGCGAGCGTGGCGCAAGGAGGGGGCAATTCCGCGCAAGGGCAAGATTATGGCCTGCATCGGCATGGCGACGGGCTTTGGTATCTTCCTGTTCGCCGCGCATCCGGCCCTGTGGCTGATGCTGCTGGTCGGGGGGATTATGGGCGCATGCGCGCTGTTCGTTGTGACGCGGCCCGCGCCGAGCACGCAATAGATTTGAATCACGAAGTGCAGAGCGAGCCCGAGGCCGTGGCCGTAGCGTGATCCGGGAAAGAACCCCCACCACCACATCTCACTCACTATGTTCGCTCGTCCGGTCCCATCGCTTGCGAAACCTATACTTTCGCTACGCTATACCCCAGTAAACTGGGGAGGTATGATAATGAAAAGGCCCGCAGGTGCCTGCGGGCCTTTGTCTTAGTAGCGGTAGGTGAGGGCCAACCGCACCGTCCGTCCCGGCGCGGGCACAACGGCCAGCGACAGCGGATCGAGGTAATATTCGTCGGTCAGATTATCGACATTGAGATCGACCGCGACCTGATCATTGACCTTATAGCTGGCGAAGGCATCGACGATGGTCGCCTGATGATACAGTTGCTGGATGGCGGACAGGCCGACATTCCATTCCTGATCAAGCTTGCTGATCGGGCCAGAATTATAGACGGCGCGCGTACCGATCGTCAGGCGCTTGTCGAACAGGCGCGCGCCCAGCGTCAGGTTGACATTGTACTTCGGCGGGTTCTGCGTGTTGGTGTAGGAGCCTTCGAAGCCGCCTTCGGCGCAGTCCGGCGTGTTCAGCAGGTCTGCGATCTTGCGATCCTTACCATACTGACGGCGCTCTGCCGCGATATCCGGGGCGCAGGTTTCGGCCTTGAAGTAATGGTGCGCCGACAGTTCGGCAAACAGCTTGCCCGTATCGTAGCCGCCCTGAAGCTCGATGCCCGTGACGTTGAAGCTATCGACATTGCGGATCAGGCCCGCCGAGATCGAGCGGTAATCGCGGGTGATCAGATCTTTGATCTGCGTATCGAAATAGGCGATTTTCAGCGCGGCGCGGTCGCCAGTGCGGAACAGGTCGCGGCGCAGGCCGCTGACGCCGACTTCCCAGCTCTTGTTACGCTCAGGCCGCAGATCGTCGGTCGGCTTGGCGGCGGTAAACAGGCCCAGTGTCGATTCGAACAGGCTGGGCAGCTTCACGCCCTCGGCGTATTTGGCATAGACCCGCACGCCATTGTCGAAGCGATAGCTGGCGCTGAACGACGGCACGAAGGCGTCGTGGGTGCGCCGGATCGGCGTCGTCCAGGTCCAACTTGTCGCCGCGACCAGATTTTGTGCCGCGCCCGCCGTATAGGTGGTCCAGCCGGTGATGTCGCCGACCACGCCCTTTTCATAGGCCGAGGCGCGCAGCGAGGCTTCGGTGAAATTGCCCTGTGCGTCCGGATACCAGTAGACGCGCTGAATATTCATCAGGGCGTTCGGGTTCGCCGGGTTCGGTCCGCGTAGCTGCGTATCGCGGTAGCGGCCGATGACGCCTTCGGTCAGGACGTCGGCATCGCGGTTGCGATCGACGATCTTGACGCGGTTATAGCGCACGCCCAGTTCCAGCTCGATCTTGTCGGCCGGCAGCCACTTTGCCGCACCGATCAGGCTGTATTCGTGGCGGCGAGCGTTCTTCAGATAGCGGTTATTGATCAGGTCTTCGAACAGGATGGGCGAGTTCGGTCCCGGGCGGATGTCTTCGTTGCTGAACGACGCGCCGTAGGTGACGTCGAACTGACCCGCATCGGTATAGAGGCGCGAGGTGTTGGTGACGTCGCCGCCGGTCTTTTCGATGGTAAGTTCGTTCCAGTAGGAGGCGCGATAGCCTTCCTCGGTATTGAAGGTCGGGCCGTCGAACCATTCGGTGTGACGGTCGAGGAACCACGGCGTCACCCCGGTCAGGCCGTTATACATCAGGCTGTCGGCCTTGGTCAGCCATAGATTGGCTTTCAGGTCGATCAGGTCGTTTTCCGGGCGGTAGCGATAGCGCAGATTATAGCTGTCGAGCTTGATCGAGCCCGGCTCCCACTGCGGCACGCGCTGACGGTTCACGCGCAGGATTTGCGAGGCCATGATCTCGCCCTGTTCGCCGTCATAGCGGCGATAACCGGCTTCGAGCGTCTGAAAATCGTCGATGCGCCAGGTGCCTTTGAGCAGGATCGACTCGGAGTCGCTGGAGGTGTTGAACACCTCGGCATTGGCCGGGTTCAGCGGGGCGACAGTGCGGGCGGTCTGCGGGAAGCGGTCGTAACCATCCTTGCCTGCGAAATAGTTGCCGTTCTTGCGGCGGGCATAGGCGGCCACCACGTCGAAGCGCTCACCCGTGCGGGCGGCGGCGATATTGAAGAACCCGCTACCCGGATCGGTCATGTCGTTGCGGTCTTCGCTCTGGAAGCCGTCATAGGGCGGCAGGTCCTTGGTCGAGGCGTCGGAAACGCCCGTGCGGATGCGCAGGCCCTGCGTCTTGCCTTCGCGCAGGATGTCGGCGGGCTTCAGCGTGTCCATGCTCACCGTGCCGCCGATAGCGCCGGAGGCATTGGCTTCGAGGCTCGGCCCCTTGGTGATGGTGACGCTGCTGATCAGGTCGGGATCGAGATAGCTGCGCTGCGACTGACCGGCATAGCCGCGATAGGTGTCGACGCCCGATTGCGTGCCGTCAATGATCACGGGGATGCGGCTCTGGCCCTGAATGCCACGGATATTGACGTCCAGCGCATTGGCCGAGCGCGGATCGCCCGCCGTTACCCCGGCGACGCCCTTGATGATGTCGCCGACCGAGGTGCCGCGAAATCGCTCCAGCGTCTCGCGCTGGATTTCGGCGGTCGAGCTGGGGCGCGAATAGACGCGATCGGCGCGGCCTTCGGGGCCTTCATCTTCGGCATAGGTGCCAGAGACGCCGGTTGCGCCGCCGCCGTTCGCGCCTTCGACGCGGATAGTCCCCAGCGACAGGGCGCCCGCCGAAGACGGGGCTTTTTCCAGCACGACGGCGCGCGGCCCGGCATGACGCCAGACGAGACCCGTTCCGGCCAGCAGGCGGGTCAGGGCGGCTTCGGGGGACAGTTGTCCCGATACCCCGCGCGACTTCAGTTTGGCGACAAGGGCGGTGTCGACCGTCACCTGAATGTCGGCCTGATCGCCGAAGCGCGTCAGGGCCGAGGCCAGCGGCTGAGCCGGAATGTCGAAACGGCGGGTCGTCTCTTGCTGGGTTTGGGCTTGGGCAGCGGCGGCAAAGCCCAGCGGCGAGGCGGTGGCCAGCAGCAGGGCCAGCGCTGTAGAGCGGATCGGGAGAGGCATCTCGTATCTTTCCGGGTTGGGTGCGATTAAGTCGCATTGGCGTCGGTTTTGCGGGAAAGACGGATGGGCGTCTGAAATCTTCAGAACTTTTTTCGCCTATTTTGGCTTTCGCTTGCCGCGCATTTGATCCGAAAACCGCTGCACACTTTTTTGCGTGCGCTTAGGCGCCCGACACCACGATCACCCACGGCGAAATCTGCGTGACGCGGCCCCCGTGCGGCGCGACCGCCAGACGCAGGGCCTCGACCGGATCGTTCAGGTCGAACACGCCGGTCACCGGTTGTCGGGCAAGGCGGGCGTCAGTGACCCAGATGACGCCGCGATGATAGGGGCGGATCTGATCGACAATGGCCGACAGACGGTCGCCTTCGATCAGCAGCCGCCCCCGACGCCACGCCGACATGTCGGCGACGGCCATGCGCGTGACCTTTGCCGTCCGGGTGTCGCGGCCATAATGTACCCGGTCGCCAGGCGTCAGGCGGTTTTGGCCGCCCTTATGGTCGAAATTGACGCTGCCTTCGGACAGGGCGACATCGACGGCCGTGGGGGCCAGCGCCACGTAGAACTGAGTTCCGGTGACGGTTACCGTCGTGTCGGCGGCTTCGACGGTGAACGGATGCGCCTTGTCCTTGGACACGGCGAAAAAGGCGCGTCCTTTGAGCAGGTGGACGCGGCGCGTCTCGCCAAAAGCATCGACGGCGATGGCGCTGTTGGTGTCGAGTTGCACCTGCGATCCGTCGGCCAGCGTCAGAGTACGCGTCTCGCCGACGCCGGTGCGGTAGTCGGCTTTCAGCCACAGGCTGGCCGTCGGGGCTATGGCCAGCGCCAGACAGGCGGCGAGGGCGGTGAGCGTCACCGCTCCGATCTGACGACGGGTCGGGCGGAAAGGAATGATGTTCGCAGACGCCGGGACATAGGCCGGAGCGGGAGCCATCTGGCCGGTCAGGCCCCATACCTTTTCTGCCGTCTGCCACGCCCTTGCATGGTCGTGACTCTGCGCCGCCCACGTCCGCGCCGTCTCGCGCAGTGCGGCATCTTCCGGCGCATTATGACAGGCCAGCCACAGGTGCGCGGCCTGCTCGAACAGGTCGTCGGTATCGGGCGTGGCCGTCACGTCTTGTGAAATCAAAGGTCAAAATCCCTGCGTTGCGCGGATCGGCGGATTGGGGTCAGTGGCTAAGACGAACCAGCCGCGCCTATCTTCAGAATTATTTTTCCAGATCTTATTTTTGATTCAGGCGCTTCATGCAATGAACCAGCGCCGAGGCAACCAGACTGTGCGCCAGCCCCTGCGATATGCCCAGTTCGGCGGCGATCTGGCTGTAGGTCAGATTGTCGAAACGATGCAGATGAAAGGCGCGCTGCGTGCGTTCGGGCAGTTCTTTCAGCGCCGCCATCACCTGTCGTAACTCGTGCTTGTGGACCGTAGCTGTTTCCGGCCCGGCGCTGATTTCGGCTGTGGTTTCCAGCGCCCTCTCCGCTCCGGCACCATTTATTTCGCGCGACTGACGCCGATGGGCGTCGATGGCGAGATTACGCACGATGCGATACAGCAGACTCGACGGATTGAGGATAAAGGCCTGCTTTTCGGCGAAACGCGCATAACGCAGCCACGCGTCCTGCACCACATCCTCAGCCCGCGCCTCGTCGCCGACGATAGGGCGCGCATAGTCGATCAGCGCCTTGCGATGGCGAAGAAACAGATCAAGGCTATGATCAGGACTCAAAAGGACACCAAGGTTGCAAGGCCATATCTGCGTGCATAAGTTGCGAATTATTCGCAATTGTCTTCGCCGTCAACCCGCTTGATGATTTAGCAGTCAGATATCGCTGAGATGAGGGGTTGCCGACTTTTATCGGCCGGTTGGCGTGCGCGGGCGTTGGTGCGATCTGTTGATAAAGCGCGTCAGCAATTTACGGGGATTGATCTCGATATTGTTGTCGGCGACATGCTGGACGTCCCTGGAATTGCCTATGCGTTCGAGGACGTTGATACTGTCTTTCATACCGCCGCCTATTTTCGTGACTCCTATAAAGGGGGACAGCATTGGCCGGCGCTTTACGCTGCAAACGTTGAAGGCACGCGCTAGCTTCTTGACATCGCATACGAGGCGGGTGTCAGACGATTTGTCCACGCGAGTTCGATCGCTGTTCTGCATGGCGACAGAGGCGCGCTAATCAACGAGACCATGCTTCGCGACGAGCGCGACGCGGATGACTATTATCGAAGCAAGATCCTTTCGGACCGTATGGTTATGGCGTTTCTTGACACGCATCCGGATGCCTGGGCCGCCATGGTGTTGCCAGGTTGGATGCATGGACCGGGGGATATTGGACAGACCTCGGCGGGACAAACCGTCATAGATGTGGCGTATCGTCAGCTTCCGGGCGTACCGCCGGGCTCTTTTTCGGTGGTGGATGCACGCGATGTCGCTCAGGCCATGATTCTGACCGAAGCCAGGGGGCGGCGCGGCGAACGCTATCTTGCGGCAGGCCGTCATATGACGATGGCGGATCTTTTGCCCCTTATCGCGCGAGAAACCGGCGTATCGGCGCCAACCCGTCGCATCCCATCGGGGGTGTTGCATCTGCTTGCGGCCGGTTACGAACTCTACGCGCGTTTCACTGGCCGACCGGTCCTTCTCAGCTGGGCAATGGCGCGTGCCGTGGCTAGGGAGAGTGGCCGGTCGCGCTATGATCCTTCCAAGAGCGAAAAAGAACTGGGTTTGCAGTTTCGCCCGC
>NZ_JBKFEE010000031.1:0-9686 GCF_046503825.1 Asticcacaulis sp. W401b | reverse complement strand
GCGTTGGATGTGTCCTCATCCCTAATCGGGCTCCACCGTACGGCCTGAAGATTTTTTCGAGATTTTTTTCGGGTTCGCGCAGAACCGGCTCTATGCAGCATTAATCCTTCACGATCCGTTGTACTGCGTCTGATGCCACTAAACCGGCCAAGACCTCGTTGCCGATTGCGTTAGGGTGCACGTTATCACGGAAGACCGAGTCAATCCCTGCCCTCACCATGGCGGGAGATACATCTATAACGGGCACATTTAAGTCCTTACATGTAGCCAAGAGCGCATCTTTAGCTTCAATCGTTTCGACGGCAGAAGACGGAGTACGGGGTTGAATGTAGACAATTACTAAGCCAGCATCGTTATCATGGGCTCGTTTAGCTATGTCTTTGATCGCACCAATAGATGCCTTCAGGGCAATGGCGTCCGACTTGAAGGCTGATGCACCGGGATCGACTGCTGTCTTACCTAGACCCAGCCGGGGAGCAATATAACGCGTCAGCACTTCTACTACAGCGCTTATTGGTTTTTTTGTTGGAAAGCTTGGGTGGTTATCCAAGATCTCAGATCCAGAAAAAGGTTGGAATAGGTCGTTCTCACCTATCTGGAGATAAATCAGCTTTGCTTCCATCGTGCCGTGCGACTTAAGCCATGCCGCCTCATTGAGCAGGCTCCATCCGCCTGCCGACGGGTTGAGAACTGAGATCTCAAAGCCTGCGGCCTGCATCTTTGCTTCCAGTTTGAGTGGGTAGGAGTCGGTGTCTGAAATCTGCGAACCGCCGTAGGTTATAGAGTCTCCTAAAGTAAGAATCCGATCCGCGGCATACGGCATCTTCGCATCTGCAACGCGGACACCGTCCGCGTTGTAAGTCAGCTTTTTGCCGAGGCGGTTAACCTTTTGGTTTGGTGCGATTTCATAGCCAGACGCGGATGCTTGGTAGATTAGTGGGTTTCCAAAACCCGCAATACGAAGGACTATTTCGCATCCTGCAAACACGGATAGCAGGCCAATTAAACTTATTATGCCAAGTCTCTTAGAACTCATATTTGCCTCTTGAGTGCGTGATATATTAATTCAAGTGAAAACCGATCAAAACTGGCTTAAAAGTCTGATATTAAAAAGTCTGATCCGAAATTAAAGTGATTGACATCAGTAGGTTAGATTAATGCCGTTTCCGGCGGCTGAATTCAGGGGCTTTGCAACAAACTTCCGGAGTTCGATCATGTGGACCGACACCACTCGCGTGCATTATGCCCGCGTTAGCCTTGTCTTGCCAACAGATTTGACCGACCTCGCAACGCTCGACAAAGTTCAGTTCGGCAAGCGCCAGGATGCGGGCTTTGTCGAGCGAGGGCCGGAACGAGAAGTCATATCCTGCGAGGGTTTTGACGGTGTTGAGCCGGCCCATCCGCAGAGCGGTCCGGATCCGCCGATCCTCGCGGAACGTCAGTTCCTCGAGTAGTAGCTGTTCGACCAATTCAAGCGCGGTGATCTCGCCGCGATCGAGGCGGGAGACGCAGGTGTCGACGACCTCAATGGCACGCGGCATTTTCAGGCCCACCATACTGACCTTAATGCGATCAAGCAGCGACGTTGTCGGATCGGGAAGAAACGAGTTCATGCTGTTGTTCCCGATGCCGCCAACTTCTGACCCACGGCAGCGTAGGAGTCGAGTGACCGGGGCTGGACTCCAATATCGTCGAACGCGCCATCAGGCCTCAGACCATAACGCGGAAGAACAGCCTGTTCGCGGGCTCAGACGGCGGTGGCCGGACGTGGACTATCATCGCGTCGCTTATCCAGCCAACCAAGATGAACGGGGTAAATCCGCTGGCCTGGCTGACACAGACCCTTCAGCGCATCACAGACGGTTGGACCGTCACTCGTCTCGATGAACTCATCCCTTGGAATTTTAAGCCGAATCAAGCCGGTGCCTGAACCACGAAATCGTCAGATCCGCAACATGGGGGCGTGTTTACTCTTACCCCTAATCTCATCCTCGCGATAAGACAACCCCATCAGGTCAGATGCGCCGTGAGTCCGTTTGCGTGATGTCTGGACGTCACAACCAATTTTGGTAGCGATCGAACGCGTTGCGGCATGTTCATCTGCGTAGTCGCCCCTGTGCTTTTGCGCCATCCGAACCCCTCGATCTCTGCCCTTATTGCTTTGGGATTGATTGTTTTGGCTCCATCCTTTCAGGTTTTGGAGCCTACGGCAAGCCCGAGGTGGTTCAGCCCACAATTCGATTGCCTCAACTCACGAGTTAGGTTATTAAGTTTCTGTAAAAGCTGGCGGAAAAATGCAACCGGGCTTCAATTTGAGTAGTTGCTTCTTTGCTCGTTCACGAGCGCGTATCTTTAGTTGTTGACCAATGTTCTAATTTTGAGACATTTGCACTTGATGCGATCATAATGCTTAAGCTAACCCTTGGAGCTTTTTTAGCTAACGCCTTCCAATTTCGCGAATAGTAAAGGTCAATAATCGCGGCATTTATGTCTGAAATGAGCGGTATGGTTTTTGGGTTGTTTATTCTCAACCGAAATACATGTTCGAATTTGCTAGTTTAAAGCTGTTTGATTGGGAGGTGTTATTACTCTCTGGCGGTTTTCGGAAAGAAAAATTTTTTCAAATTGCTTTACACGGACAAAATGCTGCAGTTTGTTGAGCGGCGGATCAAAGCGGTGGGAATTAAGTGAGCTCAAGTGGCTGTATTAGACATGCAGACTTTACGAAAGGTTGAAATTGGGCAAAAGATTCGATGTGGACGACTAAGTTCCGTTGGGCATTTTTGATACCAGTGCGATGTGTCCAGGTATAGACCTTTCAGCTAATGTTTGGGTTCGATAGATTGAGGTATTCAGAGCCACTTGCGAAAATTGGTCATTCATAGATATCAACCCTCTAGAAAGGGATCGCGTAGTTTGTTGTTCGGAAAAGAACCGCGTTTTAGACCATTGTTGTGCCGGGCTTTACCAATCGCGTGTGCTAAGTTTTACTCTCTAGAGGTGGACGCCGGTGTGCTGCGACGTGTTGGAGTGAACTTTACGTTGCGCCGCTTTACAACCACCTGGATAAGGGGGCATGCGAATTGGATGGCGAGGGATTGGGTCAAGCAAAGTGATATTGGCTGGTGTTCCCTTTAAGGGTGAACCTCTAGTTGTCAATTCTTAACCAGAGTTAAGGGCTCGTTCTGATCGATATCGGTTAAGTGTGGGGTTGCGTTGCCTATCTAAACGTACGACCCTGCCCTCTATCTTCTTAACGTCAAACAGCCTTGAATTCTTGATTTACTAATTTTAACAGAACATTATATAAACATTATTTGTAATAATGAATATTTCATACATTCAATAATTTAATTGCAATGCCATTGGTATCATCAACACATAAATATCATATTAATAAATTTTATTCCGATTGGAAGAGAAATGTTTGAAAGTTTAATGGGAAACAAGCAACAGCTGTTGCGGATAATTAGAGGTTTCTTTGCGGGATCATTCGATAAGATTTCGGTAACTATATACAATATCTTTTCATTGTCTATTCTTCCTAGCGCTTGGGGAGCGGAAAATTACGGGCAATGGATTTTGCTTACGACGATTCCGACGGCAATTATATTGGGCGATCTAGGATTTGGTAATGTTGCTTCAAACGATATGACTCAGACATACGAAAGAGGACAAATTAATGAAACTAAAAAAACACTACAGAGCAGTTGGCTTCTTGTTAGCCTGATTACTCTTTTCATTTCCATCATATTTATTTCCTGCAAATTGTTAGAAATAAAAAATTTTGGTAAAGAATATATTGAGTTTGACGGAAACATCACATCAATAATATTGGCTATTTATGCAATAGTTGGCGTTCAATCAATAATCACTAATGGCATTTATCGAGTGTCTGGACGATATGCTCAAGGTGTATTTTTTACCGACTCTATCGCATCCGTTGAGCGAGCATCTATTTTATTGCTTGCATTAAATGGATATGGGTTTTTTACAGTTAGCTTGATAATGTTGATTATAAGAATAATCGGCACATTTATACTTTATGCGAATATAGTAAGAATTGAATCTTGGGCGGCGGTAGGTGTATCTCAGGCCAGCTGGGAGACTATAATGCGTCTGAGGAGCCCAGCGCTAGCCTCACTAAAGATATCGGCTTCAAGTGCTATTTATTTGCAAGGTTTGGTCGTAAGCATCGGTCACTCTTTTGCACCATTTGCTGTTTCAGTGTTCTCTCCCGTCAGAACAATTTGCCGATTACCCCTTCAAATATCTGATCTTCTTGGAAGATCCATTGTTCCAGAAGTCGCAAGATCTTATGCGGATAAAAATATATATCAGATTAGGAAGATTGTGAATCTATCGGCTTTATTTTCATTAATATGCACAGTGCCATTTTGCATAATTCTTACATTATTTGGTAACTCTATAATAAATTTTATGACTAGCAATAAAATTCACGTACATGACAACTCTATATTTTTCTTTGTATCAGTTGCGTCTGTTTTTTCGGCACTAACTTCGTCGGCAGGAATGGCTCTACAGGCTATGAATAGACACGCGAGTTACGCAAATGCAACCATTTTTATCTACTGTTTGCTAGCATTGGTGCCCTTTTTCATTTGGACTAACGATTTTTCCGGCCTTAAAATTGTCAGTGTTGCTCTTGCATTTGCTGATTTTATCTTGGCACTGTTAGTTTGGCATAGATTGCGCAAAGAACTAGATGCCGTGATGGGCCGGCTTGTCGAGAATAGCCAAATTGGTGGCTGTCCCCCAGAATGAAGATGTTGCACCGGGGTGCGAGCGATCGCCCCCAAGCATCACGAGAGGAACAGCCATGGACTATTATGCCGGAATTGATGTCTCTCTGAAAGAGACCAGCCTATGTATGGTGGACGGTAAGCCTACGCTGTGGAGTAAGCATACGGCGTGTACCGCAGAATGTCCACGCGCTTGAGACGTAAGCCGTAATTGCTCACGTGGTTGGCAGATTTGGGGTTGCGCGATGAATCGGGTTCTGAATCCATGGGGTCATGATTCGTCCTCCGCTTCGTCCTCTTTCGGATAAAGAAAAAGACGCGCTGATTGCAGAGCAAGCTGATCTGCTGCGCCAGCAAGGGGCTATGATCGAGGAATTGGTCCGGCGGCTGAATGACCTTGAGCGGCGCGGCGGCAAGGCGCGGAAGACTTCGAAGAACTCGCATCAGCCGCCATCGAGCGACGGCCCTGGTAAGCCGAACCGGCCGGGTGGCGGGGCTAAGAAGCCTCGCCCGTCGCGTCCGGGCGTTTCGCGCCGGCTGGCCGACAATCCTGATCGGACAGAGCGCGTGTATGCTTCTGAGTGTCGCCACTGCCATGCCGATGTGTCACGGCTTTCCCAGCACATTCGGTGTCGCTACGACCATATCGACCTGCCGCCGATACGCCCCGTAGTTACGCGGGTCGAACTCATGGGCGGGCGTTGCGGATGCGGTCGGCGTTTCCGCGCTGCCGCGCCCGCCTCGATGCCCACCGGCTCACCGTTTGGTCCTGGAATCCGTTCACTGGTCACCTATTTGCACCATTCTCACCATGTCAGTTTTGAGCGGCTGTCGCGCGTCATGGGAGAACTGTTCGGCCTGAAGATATCCGAAGGCGGTTTGACCAATATCTTCAAGGGCCTTGAAGGCAAGATGGCAACGGCTTGCGAGGCCATTGCCGCTCAACTGCGAACCGCCCGCGTCGTCGCGTCCGACGAAACCACGACGCGCGTCAGCGGTATCACCCAATGGCAATGGAGCTTCACCTCGGACAAGGCGGTCCTTCATAAGATCGCGCCGAGCCGAGCCAAGTCCGTTCCGCAAGAAGTGATGGCGGGCCATTATCCGGACGTTTGGATCAGCGACCGCTATGCCGGTCAGCAGGAACTAGCCAAAAATCACCAGGTCTGTCTGGCCCACGTTCTTCGCGACGTACAATATGCCATCGACTGCGGCGACACGGTCTTTGCCCCGAAAATACGCGACCATCTGCGATGGTGTATCCGCGTTGGACATCGAAGCGGGGACCTGAAAGATGGAACCCTTCGCGCCTATGCAGCCAAGGCAGACGACAAACTCGATAAAATCCTTGCCATTCCAACGGCCCATCCGGCCGGGGCCTATCTGAAAAAGCAAATTAAGGCGTGGCGGACCAAGTTCTTCGTCTTCATGACCGATCCCAGGGTGCCACCCACCAACAATGTCTCCGAGCGAGAGATCAGACCGTCGGTCGTCTTCCGAAAAGTGACAAACGGCTTCCGCTCACAATGGGGCGCCGACATACACGCAGGATATCGCTCAATCACAGGCACTGCACGCCTACGCGGCCTGATGCCTTACGCCGCGATCCGCGTCCTCGTCGACGGAAACTTCGCCGTCGCGTAGCCTCGCACGCCAACCACGTGAGCAATTACCGATACGGCTATGGCGATGCGGGTTATTACTACAAAGCCTACAAGCGCTATCATACAGACCAGTAGGCGCAAAGGTTTATTCAACCCTAAAAGAAGAAACCGCGTCAGCCTATGGTTGACGCGGCTTTTTTATGTGCCATTATAAAACAGCGTTTATGTGTGTGGAAGGTGCAACGGATGTCAGGTCGTGTCTACAGCTTCCCAGACTGCATTTATCTGGCGGCGGGTATTGCATCGTCGCGGCCATATTGCCTTTACTTGTCCTTTTTGCGCTAATCAGTCGCTTCGGGTTAGAGCCTCTGCCATCCCCGCAGCGCCTCGCTCTACCTTAGGAGCGCGCCGAAATTATCCCAAGGGCCACAGTTATCTAAAAAACACACCGGGGGGTTTATTATGCGTTGCACAATTTTTGCAGTGCGGTACGGTGTTATCTAGGCGTATGGGTGACGCTTGGCGGGTTGTTGGACTGGGGGATGCTATGAAATCCAGTGAAGCTGTGGTGGTCGAGCGCGGTCGCGCGGCTTATGAGCGCGTTCAGCAAACACGGGTCGCTAGCAGCCGGGGTCAAACGCGCCTTCGACTAAGCAAAGTTAGTCCTTTGTATCCGACAGGTAGTTGAGATCCGATAACTTACAGGGCTTAACCTGCATTTCGTGAAGTAAAATTGAAAAAGGCTCTTTATGATTTCAGAATAAATTTATATATTTGATCAAACCGAATGGAGAAAAATATTTAATTGAAATGCTCTACATTTCAGAGAGAGCTAATATCGATATTATTGATTTTCTTAATTTTCTAATAAATAAAGCATAATTTTTTTGTTATTAAAAAAATATGCAATATTTTTCTGCAGATCTAAATCGGAAATAAATTCCGTGAAATTGTGAGAGAACCAGTCTATGCTTATCTAAGCTAACCCCATGTTTCAAATTGGAAACCCGGAACCTTTCTCATTTCGATCCAAATTGTTTGAGGGCTTTATATGCAAAATCGCGTTATGATATCGACATGGTTCGTAGAAGACTCAGCCGCAGAGGCAACATATTTCCCTCAGATAGGGAGTCTATCGAATACATCTGAAGCAAAGTTAATTTATTGGAGATGTGTCGCCGCATTTTATGCAAGCAGCATCCATTTAAACTCAGAAGAGATGCACGTATTTTTTACAAACACGGATCTTCCTAGAGTTGACGGTGTAGAACTTTCCGAGCTTTTCCAACATTGGGGAGTGAAAATTGTTAGGCTACCGGTGACGTACAGGCTTCCCCAAAACTCAGTCGGATCATGGGGAAATCAGTTTTATATATTTGATATTCTTAACTACTTAACTGAAACCCCCATCGCAGAAGTTAATATTGTACTAGATAGCGATGTAATTTGGATTAAGTCAGCTGAATCTATTGTTGATGCAATTCAGAAAAACGGTGCTTTAACATATTGCTTCAGTGAATCGGAGTATAAAGAGGCTGAACCAATAAATGGCCGCACTCGACAACAAATGGCGGCATTTTGCACAGCGCAAGGAGGAGTCGTGGGCAGGTCCGTAGATTACGATGGGGGTGAAATTTACGCTGCACGCCAAGATGTAACAGAACGGCTTGTTTCGCGCGTCCGGTCAATTTGGCCTAAAGTGATAGCTGGTGAACCCAATGCGCCACTTGAGGAAGCGCACCTTCTTTCGATTCTTTACGCATTGGAAGGCATTGAACAAGGTACAGCCAATCCGTACATTCGACGGATGTGGACTACTTTCAAGCACAACAATTTATCACTCAATGACTCTTCACTAACGCTTTGGCACTTGCCATCCGAAAAGAAAACTGGGTTTGCTGACCTCTTCGCTAAAATTGCCTCTGTATCGCAGGAAACAAGAGCGGACCCAAGAAAAATGGAGTTCCTAAACTACGAGACTTACTCTAATTTTATGGGCTGGCCAAAGCGCAAACCCCAAAAGCTTTTACGCGATTTATTCTTGAAGATTAGAGAAAAAATTTGACCTGGAGAGCAATAACCCTCTTTGGCGCAGCTGGGGCGCATCTGTATGAATTTTTGCGGCGTTAGGTGTTAATTTTCGCCGAGAATTGACCCTTTAAGGCGGAAAAGTTTCACCGAGAATTGACCCATGTTGAACTTCCCCTCGTTTTTGAACAGCGAGGGCTCAAGGAGTGATAGACATGGCGTTATTGAGCGTCATTCGACGCTGGGCTATTCGAGATCAGATGCCGATCCGTGAGATTAGCCGTCGAACTGGCTTGTCGCGAAACACAATCCGCAAATACCTTCGATCGGAGGAGGTCGAGCCCAGGTTTCGATGTCTGGATAGGCCGAGCCAACTTGATCCGTTTGCCGAGAAGCTAGCGCACTGGCTTCGGATCGAGGCGGGGAAGTCCCGCAAACAAAAACGGACGATCAAACAGTTACATGCGGATCTGGTCGCACTTGGCTATGGCGGCTCCTATGCTCGGGTGGCTGCCTTTGCCCGCGACTGGAAAGCGAGCAGGCAACGGGAAGAACAGACAACAGGCCGCGGTACGTTCGTGCCCCTGGCGTTTGAGGCCGGCGAGGCCTTCCAGTTCGACTGGAGTGAAGACTGGGCGGTTCTTGGCGGTGAACGGACCAAGCTTCAGGTCGCGCACTTCAAGCTGTCGCACAGCCGCGCGTTTATCGTGCGCGCCTACCTGCTCCAGACGCACGAGATGCTGTTCGACGCGCACGTCGAAGCTTTCCGCGTCTTGGGCGGCGTGCCACGGCGGGGCATCTACGACAACATGAAGACGGCCGTCGACAAGGTCGGCGTCGGCAAGGCGCGCCAGGTCAATCTGCGCTTCCAGGCGATGGCCAGCCACTATCTCTTCGATGCCGAGTTCTGCAATCCGGCATCTGGTTGGGAAAAGGGTCAGGTCGAGAAGAACGTCCAGGATGCCCGTCATCGCCTGTGGGTGCCGACGCCGGCGTTCTCGGATCTGGCGGCGCTGAACCTCTGGCTCGAGGCGCAATGCATCGCTTTGTGGCGTGAGATCCCGCATGGAGAACTGCCTGGCACGATCTACGATGTCTGGGCGGAGGAGCAGGCTTACCTGATGACACCGGCGCGTCCGTTCGACGGCTTCGTCGAGCATACCAAACGGGTGACGCCGACCTGTCTGATCCACCTTGAGCGAAATCGCTACAGCGTGCCGGCATCCTTCGCCAACCGGCCGGTCAGCGTCAGAGTGTATCCCGAACGCATTGTCGTCGCGGCCGAAGGCCA
>NZ_JBKFEE010000030.1:0-11303 GCF_046503825.1 Asticcacaulis sp. W401b | reverse complement strand
CTGAGAAGACCCAGGATCAACTGGATCTTCAAGCCTGCCACCGTGTTCGCTCGCGGTTGGTGTCAAGGCGTACGGCGACAATCAATCAGATACGCGCCTTTCTTATTGAGCAGGGCATCACGGTCAGGGTCGGCGTGCGGGCGTTACGCAACTCGCTGTTTGAGATCCTCGACAACCGCGCGGATGAGATTTCGCCGCGGATGAGCCAACTGATCGTCGGCCTCTATGAAGACTGGCTGTGGCTCGATGAACGCATCGAGACCATCAGCGGCGAGATCGAAGAGATCAGCCGGAATGAGGCGAACTGCCGTCGTTTAATGAGCGTTCCGGGCGTCGGCCCCTTGATCTCCACGGCGGTTGTCGCGGCCATCGGCACGGGCGAGGCCTTTGAACGTGGTCGCGACTTCGGGGCCTGGCTGGGCCTGGTACCAAAGCAATTCAGCACGGGCGGTCCCCTCAATTCTCGGGCGCATCTCAAAGCGCGGAAGCCGATATCTTCGAACGCTGTTCGTACAGGCCGCCAATGTCCTCCTGATGAGGCCGCAAAATTGGTCAAAGTACAGCTTCGGAGACTGGCTCACCAACGCCGCCACACGGATGCATCGAAACAAGCTCGCCGCTGCCCTAGCCAACAAGCTCGCGCGGATCACCTGGAGCGTGCTGAGCTCAGGAAAGGCTTTCGACACCCACAGAACCGAGATCGAGGCCATATAGGCACCGATCTTCACCCAGTTCGCGACTAAGACGACGGCATGGAACGGAACGATAAACGCGCCCTGAGCCTGAGCGCCCAATTGGCCGATTGCCGGCCGATCCGCTAATGAGGCCAAAAGCGCGTGCGTATTCCCATCAAGGCCACGGCTCGCACGCCGATCAACAGGCCGGATACATATTAGCGACTTCTGCTATTCATGCGAAATCTTACTTGCGATCGGCAGCCGGTCCATACAATTGGGCGCGAATTGGCCGCTCTGACTAGACTGATATCGCCGAAACCAGCCGCATTCAGCGGTTTGCATGGAGTCTGGCTGGCGGTGCGGGGCCGCTTGCAGTAACATA
This sequence comes from Asticcacaulis sp. W401b, assembly GCF_046503825.1. NCBI lineage: Bacteria > Pseudomonadati > Pseudomonadota > Alphaproteobacteria > Caulobacterales > Caulobacteraceae > Asticcacaulis > Asticcacaulis sp. W401b. The sequence goes on along the minus strand of NZ_JBKFEE010000030.1, from coordinate 10,244 downwards.
GCAGCATAAATTCTATTGATTGGAAGCCTATGATTTTGCGGTCTGCCGACTTGCCAGATCCAACCGACCGACAATCGGTCGTACGCTTTGCAGCCTCGTTCAACGGCTATGACTATTTCGGATCGTTCGAAGCATGTGCAGATAATGCGAAACTTCGACGAAGAGAAACACTTATCGATTTGAGGAACGAGCTTTTCTTTAGCTTCCGAGCTGCCAACCATAGGGGAGACGATGGGCTGACGTCGACGTACCTTGAGTTGCTCCCCTATTTTCGACGGATTGTTAAGGACTAGTTCGACTTAAGGCGACGGGTTCGCCTGCATAATTGTAGGCCGCTTTGGAGTAGTCCGTCTTGCCTGCAGCCAGAATGACCGCTCGGGGCGCTCAGGTGCCACTTGGCCAAGGCGGGCTTTCCAAACGTTAGTGCTATCTGCAAAAGCGGACCTGTGGCTGCAATTCGACCCGCACTATAAATTGTGTGAGACGGTGTTCTGGCTTCGCATCTGAAATTCTGAACATCAAAATTCCGCTTTGCTCCGTACTAGGTTTGACACATCAAACTTCGGGGTCGTTCATGACACGCTTTGCACTTTCGATGCTCGCCACAGTCGGGTCGCTGACACTTGCCGCGCCAACATGGGCACAGGAATGGTCGGGCCCATATGTAGGGGTAGGCCTGGGCGACGTAAGCGTTGGCAAGAGCGATGAAACCGTCCGCTTCGATACCAATCTCGACGGCCAGTTTGGCGATACGGTCAATACGGCGGCGGGCGCCAATGCCTTCTCACCCGGTTTCTGCGGTGGCATGGCCGCAGGCCGGACCCCGGCTGAGGGCTGCATAGACGACCGGACCCGCGGTGGACCGTCCGTTAGTGCCGGTTACGATTGGCAGATGGGAAACTGGGTATTCGGCATCGTCGGCGATGCGACGAGCGTCGATATTATTGACAGTGTGTCCGCCTATTCAACCACACCGGCCGCCTATACCTTTACCCGGAAGCTGGATTATATCGCCGGCCTACGGGGCAAGGTGGGTTATGCCTCGGAAAACTGGCTCGTCTACGCCACCGGCGGAGCCGCCTGGACGGAGATAGAGCGGCAGTTCGCCACGACCAACGCGCTCAACAGCTTTACCGCCACGGATGGGGAGGATGAGGCCGGTTATCAAATCGGCCTGGGGTTCGAACACCGGATTGATAGTGGCTGGACGATCGGTCTGGAATATCTGCGCACATCCTTTGACGACGAAGCACCGATCGTACGCGCAGGGCCAAGCTCTAACACTTTTGCATCCAATCCCTTTCTCATCGTGAACAGCGCGGGCACCGATATGCGGCGTAGCGAAGACAAGATAGAAATCGATCAGGTCTCGGTCATCGTCCGCTATCGCTTCGGCGGCTGAGGGAGGGGAGGATGAAATGCTTTTGGGCGGGCCCGCTTGCGGCGGGCCTTGCATTTGGCTGTGCGCCGGCCTTCGGACATGATGGTACCGCCCATATTGAAGACGGATCACTCGACGCGACGGAAGTCTATGTCTTCGGCAAACGGCGCAATCTGATCGGTCAGGCGGCTTCGGCCAGCGAAGGGGTCATTTCCTTCGCACGTTTTGCCGACCGGCCTTTGCTGCGTCCGGGCGAACTGGTCGAGGCGGTGCCGGGCATGGCGGCCACCCAGCACTCGGGTAATACCAAGGCCAATCAGTTCTTTCTGCGGGGTTTCAATCTCGACCACGGGACGGACTTCTCGGTTTCACTGGATGGTGCCCCATTGAACCTGCGCAGCCACGGCCATGGGCAGGGGTATCTCGACCTCAACAGCCTGATTCCGGAAGTCGTAGAGACCATTCGCTATCGCAAAGGGCCCTATTACGCCGATGTCGGCGATTTTTCGAGCGCGGGCACAGCGGCGTTTCGCACGCTTGGTGGTCATGCGTCGTCCTACCTGCAAGCGACTGTGGGCGAGAACGGTTACGGTCGTTTTCTGGGTGTCACCAATCTGGGCCACGGCGGATTTGCAGCCATAGATCTGACCGGCTACCGCGGGGGTTACGACAATCCGGACCATCTGAAAAAAGCCGCTTTTATCGCACGCGTCGATCTGGATGGCATCGGTCTTTCAGGATGGTCGTTGACGGGATTGGCGCATGACGCCTCCAGCCGGGCAAGCAACCAGATCCCGCTGCGGGCGGTCGAAGGTCGTCAGATCACCCGCCTCGGGGCCATCGACACAAGCGATTACGGCGATACGTCGCGCTTTATCCTGTCCCTACAGCGCAGAGGCGCTGACGGCCTGGAGGCGACCGCTTACCTGCAATCCTACAGGCTCGACCTCTATTCCAACTTTACCTATGCCCTGCGCGATCCCGAAAACGGTGATCAGTTCCAGCAGGTCGACGAGCGGTGGATCTATGGCGGGTCGATCGTTCAAACTTGGCCGACGCTGGTTGCAGGTTTCACGATCCGCACCGGTGCCGAGGCGCGATATGACGATATCGGCCGTCTCGGGCTTTACTACACACGCGAACGCCAACGCTTGTCGACGGTGCGCGAAGATCGGTTGCGCGAATATTCCGCCGCCGTTTTCTCCGAGGCCTCAAGAACGTTCGGCCCGGTGCGGATAACCGCCGGACTGAGGTTTGATACCATAGGCGGCATGGTCCGCTCCGATGATCCCCGAAACAGCGGCGACGCCAGCGATAGCCTGTGGAGTCCAAAACTGACCGCTGCCTGGCGTGTATCGGACAGGCTGGAACTCTACGCAGATGCCGGGCGCGGCTTCCATTCCAACGATCTGAGGGGCGCAACCGTATCCGTCACGCCCGGCACGGACGATCCGACCGAGGCCGTTGAGCTTCTGGCGCCTTCGGAGGGGGCGGAAGTCGGTCTGCGCTATAGCCTTGGCCGGTTCAGCGCCACCGCCGCGCTCTGGCAACTGCATCTCGATTCGGAACTTGTCTACATAGGGGACGAAGGACACACTGAAGCGTCGGGTGCCACAAAACGGCAGGGTGTCGAGGTACTGCTCGATTATACGCCTCGGTCGGGCCTCAACCTCAACCTGACCGCCGCCGCGTCTAGGGCGAGGTTTGCCGGTAATCCCGAAGGGGGGAGCCGTATTCCCAACGCCCTCGATTACGTGGTGACGGCCGGTGTAACAGCGCGTCTGATGCCGCAGTTGACCGGCACCTTGACCGCGCGTGTGCTCAGTCCGTCGTCATTGGTTGAAGACAATAGTGTTCGCAGTAAAGCGACGACGCTTGTGAACGGGCTGCTGACCCAGGATTTTGGTCGGTTCAAGCTCAGGCTCGAAGTCCTGAACCTTCTCGACAGTCATGATGACGATATCCGCTACTATTACGAATCCCGCTTGCCAGGCGAAGCCGATGAGGGCGTCGCCGATGTGCATTTTCATAGCTTCGAACCAAGGACGGTGCGCCTGACGCTTCGCATACCGCTCAATCACGGATAATTTCTCCGGCCATTGATCTCCTGTTGCCCCAACGACGTAGAAGATAAGCCTGCCGTTACGGCAAGGCCAATCAAGGCGTGCGTGCAAACGGACGACGGGGTTCGGAGATCGAGATGGCTATGTGGCGAGTATTTAAACGCAACGCATTGAATCCTTATCGCCTTGCGCCCGTTAATAACGCGGGTATCAGGGAGCGAACGTATGGCCGACGTCTTGGAGGTCGCCCCAATGGCGGCAATGGCGGCAAGGCCGCCCGTGAGTGATGCGCGAAGCCTGAATCAGCTTCTTAAACGGGTAGCGCTGCGGGACAGGGCCGCACTCAAACTCATCTACGACCAGACCATGCCCCGCCTCTATGCGCTTTTGTTGCGTATGGTAAAGCGCCGCGAGACCGCAGACGATCTCATGCAGGATGTGTTTGTTACCGTGTGGACCAAGGCGCACCAGTTCGACGCCGCGCGCGGGAGTGCCGAGGTGTGGCTATTCTCAATTGCTCGGCGCCGGGCGATCGATCGCTTACGTATCAGTCACCGCGAAGCGTTGGGACTTGAGGAGGATATTGCCACGTTGGAGCCCACCTATGTTTGGCTGTCTGAGACGGTTGATATAGAGACCGCACTGACTGTTCAGCGGTGTCTGGCGACTTTGACACCGGACATAAAAAAGGCCATGCAGTTGTGCTATACGTATGGTCTCACCCATGAAGAGCTTGCCGCAGAGATGCGGGTGCCAGTGGGGACGGCGAAAACATGGGTGCGCAAGGGGTTGCTGCACCTCAAGGAGTGTTTGAAGGGATATGGCCGAAACTGACGACTGGCTGGCGGCGCGTTACGCCCTCGGTGTGGCCGACCTTTCGGAGATCGTCGCCGCGGAAGCGCTGAGGGACAGTGATCCGGCGTTTGCCGCCCAGATTGCGCGTTATGACAGCCTATTTTCCACATTGAGCGAGCGGCCTGAGCCGGTGCGGGCATCAGATGCCCTGTGGGATCGCATCGATCGCGCCATCGATGATGTTGAGCGGTCGCCCGACACGCAAACCGTACGGCCAGGCGAACTGGGATGGCAGCCTTACATTCCGGGCATTGACCGCAAGCTGCTTCATCTCGACAAGGCCGCCGGCATGCATATCGTGCTTTATAAGGTCGCGCCGGGCACGAGCGTTATGGAACACACGCACCTGATTACCGAAGAGTGCCTCGTCCTGGAGGGACAGATCGAGGTGAATGGCGTTGTCGTGCGCGCAGGCGAACTGCATCTCGGTTTTCCCGGTATTCGCCATGGTCCGCTGACCAGCCAGACGGGCGCCTTGCTCTATATTCGCGGTGACATGACCTTCCATCCTTAATGTGCTGACCGCTACACCCGTTTGCCGGGATCGTTCGTATAGGTAGGGACGGTTTCATTTGAAAGACGGGTAATGGCACAGAAAAGACCTATATTCTCACGCCTGACGGCGCTCATTTTGTCGAGCGGACTTGCCTTTAGCGCCACCCCGACACTGGCGCACGATTTCTGGCTTCAGCCTGAGCGCTTCAAGGTTGCGGCAGGTCAATCGACGCCCGTGACCTTACAGGTAGGCCACGGCGGCGACCGCCAGAAGTCCTTGATCCCCGTTGATCGTGTGGTTAGCTTTTACGACGTGACGGCAAAAGGGCGTCTCGACCGTCGAAGTGAATTGCGGTTAGGCGATCCGGACATGGACACGCGGCTGGCATTTCGAAACCCGGGCCTTCAGATTCTGGCACTCGAAACGACGGGTGCCTACAGCGAGTTACCCGCTGAGCGTTTCGAAGCCTATCTGAAGGAAGAGGGGCTGACTCCGGCGCTCGTGCAACGGGTCCAGACTCAAAGGACGGATCGGCCCGGTCGCGAAACCTATAGCCGCCGCGCCAAGGCACTGGTGCAGGCTGGTGCCTACAGCCCCGCCGATGATGCCGTCGTCGTCCAGCCTCTGGGTCTGACGCTCGAAATCGTTCCGGAGGTGAATCCGTACGCACCGGACTATGCCGGCAAGTTGCCTTTGCGCGTTTATTACGAAGGCCAACCCTTGCCGGGCGCGACCGTCATGCTAAATAATCTCGCTTTCGACGGCAAGCCGTTGGCCCGGATCGTCAGCGACCAGGACGGTCGCGTTGTGTTCGAAGTCCCGAAAACCGGAACCTGGCAGATCAACGTGGTCTGGACGAAACCGTTGGAGGCCGATCCGAAGCACGATTTCGAGACCGTGTTTTCCAGCCTGACATTCGGCTATCAATAAAAAGAAAGGCCTGCGCATCCGCGCAGGCCTTTTCCGTTCGTCCGCCAAGCCTAAAGCGGCGTCGGCTCAGCGGTAGCATCCACGGCGACGACGTCGCCAGCCACGACTTCGGCCGGATCGCTATTGGCATCGGCTTTAAAAGCAGCGTCGAACTTTGCACCATATTTGGCGGTTGCGCTGGGGGGCGGGGGCGTGACGATGGTCGTCGAACCGCCACCGCCTGCGCCACCCCCGCCGCAGGCGGTCAGGCCTGCGGCAAGACTGGCGATACCGGCGTAGGATATCAGCTTCTTCATCTTCGGTCTTTCTTACTGAGCGCCGGGTAAGGGCGTATTGAGATAAGGGAAGGCGTTTTGAAGGTCGTTCGCCGACAAAGGTGCACCATCGGTAAAGGGCACGTTGCCGACCGGGGCTTGCGCGGGTGTGCAGACACCGAGATTGGTCGGGGTGCCATTGATCGGGATAGGGTGACACAGAGCTCCCATGACGACGCGCAACGCAATATCGACCGTATCGTCACCGGGACGGCGACCATTCGGGAAACCGGCCAGATCGTCCCCGGCCACACCGAGGTTTTTCTGTGAAGCCCGAGGTGTCGGCGTGATTGCCGTGTTCAGGCGGAGCATCTCCGACGGTGTGACGGTCTTAAGCTGGTTCAGCGTCGGCACGCCGGTCAGGAAGGCCGCAACCAGATCGTTACGCGGGAAGTTGCTGGGCGCCAGATTGGCAATATTGGTGCCCAGCGTTGCATTGACGGGCGCGCGGAACAGGCTGTCGAGAATGGCCGGCAGGGTCGGATTGGTCACGTAGGCGGCGAACTGCGCATCGTCCGAAGGCTTGGATGCGTTGAACTTGTCCTTGTCGGGGACGCCGATAACCAGTTCGTTGACCAGCGGCATGCCCAGACGCGACACCTGAGTGTAGGCGCCGCCTGATTGCGAAGGCTGCTTATAGGTCGCGTTGGGGGCCAGCAGGCGGGCCTGCGGCAGGCTCGCCGTCTGCCAGGCACCGATGACCCCGTTGCCCGAACCGGTCAGGCAGGTAATCGCCACTTCGAGCGCGATCGAGGTGACGTTCTTCTTGCCGTAGAGCGTATCATTGGCGGCGCGATTTTGCTTGATCCCGCCGGGGAATCCGCCGCCGTCGCCAGCGCCCGGCGCGCTATCGCCCTCGATGGGCACGAAATTCACCAGATCGAAGACGGGGCCGATATTAACGGCGAACGCCTCGGCGCGTTGACCCACGAAAACCTTTGCCGGTGTCGAGCATCCCGGGAGGGTGACCGTATAGATGTACTGGTTGGCATAGGCGGCATAGTCGCTGAAGGTCTTGGTGCCAGCGTAGTCGAACGGCTTGGTGAAGCTGGTTGCGCCGCCGGTACCGGTCGCCATTGCCTTGGTGCCTTTGCGGCGATCGCCTGTGATGACGGTCAGGGTATAGGATTCGCTTTCCCCCAGTGCGGCGGTGCTGCCGGCGGCCAGCGGACCGGCATGTCGCAAGGGAATGGCATTGGTCGTGCCGGCAATGTTCAGCGTGACGCCCTTATCGCCTGCCAGAGTATTCGAGAATTTAAACTGGTAGGTGATGTCTTCCTTGGCGTCGCCGGTATTGTCGACGTGGATTTCATAAACCGCATCGGGGTCCATGGTGAAGTAGTTCGGCCCGCCGCCGGGATCTTGCAGCGGGATATAGTTGGCGATGAAGGTCACGTAGGCGGCCCGGCCCGGCTCGTAGCTGCGGAACATGTAGAAGTCCGTCGAGTCGACCTTCGGGGACTTGGTGATGCCGGGCGCTTCGCGGTGGCTGGAGGCCAGAACGGGCTGCGCAAAAATGGAAAGGCATAGAAGACTGACACTGGCAAACCGAGCCGCGGCGCGGCGCTTGGAACTATTGGTCACAAAACCCTCCTGACGATGATCGACCGCAATCGATATCGGCGGCCCTCGGTAGGCTTTACGGGGCATCCGGTGTTTTCGATGCCGCCAGAAGGAGAATTTCGTCAAAGGCCGGATCTTCGGCCAAAAGATCGGCCCAATGCCATTCGCCCGAACCGATCGCCAGTACAGCCGTACGATCACGATCCGGAACCAGAAACAGGACGGGGCCATAATTGATGCCATTCAGGCAGGCCTTTGGCGCGGCGGCCAGCGTCTTGATCAGCAGTCCCCTGAGCAAGGCCCGCCCGCCAACCAGCGTGTCATCAGACCACTTGCCATCCCACAGCATCACCGCATTGGCCACAGAGCGATCCGATACAGGTAGAGAGGACAGGCTATGCTGAATCTCGGGGCTGTTCGCCATTAACGCACTGAACGTCCCGCGCAGGTCGCATCCGCCCGCATCGCCATCGAAGGCGGGGGGCTGAAATGCCTGTAGCATCGTGCTCTCGGTTTCAGACAGCACCGGTTCTGACGTCGGTATGATAGCCGGCAATGGAGGAGATGGCGCTGGATCACCGCTCGCTTTTGGGACCGGCTGGGGGGCGGGTGTAGGCTCTACAGAACGAGGCGTGGTTTTCGAGGGGGCCACGAAAGGCGCGAGCGAGACCTCGAAAACCGGCCCTTCGGCCTCAAAGGGTGGAATGGACGGGTTTGCTTGCCAGGCGAACACCAGACCGACAACCGCATGCGTCGCTATGACGGCAAATGCCGCCAAGGACTTGGTCGCCCTATCGCTGCGATATGAAGGCCGCTCGTCCAAAGACCACATCCATTCCTGAAGACACACTTCCACTACGGCCAAACGCCGGAAATTGATTTGAAGGAATGATTTCTTTTTGACGCCGTGCAAAGCGCACGGGTTTGCTGAGGTCTATGTGATGTGAGATTTATGTGTTTCGGCGCCGCAATACCGACGCGATTTCAGCACACGCTAATGCGAAACACACGGAGAAACCCAATGCGCGTCATCTTCCCTTTGATATCGGTTTCCGCAATGGCAGGACTTGCGGCCTGCGCGTCTCTACCGGCCTCCGATGGGGCGGGCTCTATCTCACCGCCGCCGGCGAATGGTGAGTGTCGAGTGGATGACGCGAAAGCTCTTGAAGGACAGACCCTACCCACTGAGGTCAAAATCAAAGCGCTTACGGGGGCATCCACCGTCCGCGTTGTCGGCCCGAACGATATGGTCACTCAGGATTTCCGCGTCGAGCGCGTAACCATCATCGTAGATCCACTGACACGCAAGATTCTACGCGCGAACTGTGGTTAGGAGGGGCGGACACGGTGAGTGGCACGTTCGGTTAACACGCGGATCTGCCATCCTTTTGTTTGCGGGGGTATGAGTCACAATTAATTCCGATGCGGTCAGAGTTACAAACGCGGACTCAGATGGCACCTTTAAGAAGTCCAGAATCAACTGCTCGATGTTACCTCCGCTTAGGAGAGGTTGTCGCATCGATGTAATGTCCAGAATGGGCGCCCGGAAGTGATTGTCCGCCGAGCGCCTTAATCGGTTCATAGGTCAATCTGCTCAGCCATTTCCAGAGCATCATCAACCTCGATTCCGAGATATCTCACTGTGCTCTCTAACTTTGTATGCCCGAGAAGGAGTTGTACTGCACGTAGGTTACCCGTCTTTCGATATAGTTGGGAAGCTTTGGTTCGGCGCATGGTGTGGGTGCCGTACATGGTCGTCTCAAGTCCGATGCTTTCGACCCAAGTGTGGACGATCCGAGAGTATTGCCTCGTTGAAATATGAGGCCGCTGCTTTGATCGACCAGGGAACAGGTATCCGGGGCCGCCCGCGGGTAATTGCGTGAGTAACCGCTCGATTGATAGTCGAGTGTGTTCGGTGATCTCGAACTTTACAGCCTTGCCAGTCTTTTGCTGGATGACGGTCGCGCGGTCGCGGACTTTCCCGGCATGGCAGAGATCATTTACGCGAAGGCGCACCAGATCACAGGCCCTTAATTTACTGTCGATGGCGAGATTGAAGAGTGCGAGGTCTCTCGGTGATTGACCTAATTCGAGCCTCACGCGGATAGACCAGACGTGTTTGGGCTGGAGCGGCTTTTTCTGGCCAACCAACAGGCCTTTATTCCAAGGTTGGCTATGAGTAGATGATGGATCTTCAGACATGACGGTTTCTCCGCCGGCCCTCCCACCGCAACTCGCTTCTGCATACCAGCAGTATATCACGTCCCCAGCCGGATGAAATCAGCAACTAAGGCAGGGACGGACCACGTTAAATGTCCGCTTTAGAGCAAGAAAAGTACGGGAGAGCGCGATGTCCGCTAATGGAATGGACCGGCTGCTTCCCTTGCGAAGCAGTCGGCGTAGACTGCCTGGCTCCAACCGGAGAAGCATCCCATGGATACGAACATTCCTGAGTTAGCGTCGATAGGCATCGATATCGGCAAGGACGTGTTTCACCTTGTCGGATTTGGTACTGATGGTCAGATCGCTTTTCGCCGTAAGATCAAGCGGCTGGCACTGACTGAGACATTTAAAAATCTACCCCCGTGTATCGTCGGCATGGAGGCCTGCCTCAGCGCGCATTTTGTCAGTCGAACGCTTCG